>JBGPFD010000001.1:0-47807 GCA_041483175.1 Thermoanaerobaculia bacterium
AGATGCGTGCCGTGTTCGCGCGCGTGGCGCTCAGCCTTTTCGCGCGTGCGATTCCAGACCGTGACGTCGTGCTGTTTTGCGAGATGGCGGGCCATGGGGAAACCCATGGCGCCGAGGCCGATGAATGCCAGCTTCATGGCAAAGCATTCTAAGAGAAGAATGCAGAACGCAGAACGCAGAATGAAGAATCGAGAAACCTCCCTCCGCCCGACGCTTTCTTCATTCTCAATTCTGCATTCTGCGTTCTGCATTCGGCGGACCCCACGAGACCCTCCGGCTCGCGTTGCAGAGAGAGAGGTAGCTTCAGCAATTGGTCCACGGGAGCACGCCCATTCGCCCGCTCCCCGTGGCTGGGTCCGAGGTGGGCGCGTAGCTGAAGGGTCTCGAGCGACCCGCCGAATCGAATGCGACAAAGAACAAAAAAGGGGCGCTACGCCCCTTTGCTGCCGTCTTCCGGCGCGAATCTGTTGCTAGTCAATCTAGTTCATGAACAAGACTAATCTAGTGACTCTGGTCACAAACTGGTCACGAATTTCAACGTCACTTCTTGTACCAGTCCGCATTCATCTGCGTGTACTGTTTCCACTTTTCGGGGAGCAGGTCCTGCGGGAAGATGGCCTGGACCGGGCAAGCCGGCTCGCATGCGCCGCAGTCGATGCAGACCTCGGGGTCGATGTACAGCATGGTCTCCTCGGCGAAGGTCGACTCGTCCTTGCGGGGATGGATGCAGTCGACCGGGCAGACATCCACGCATGCCGTGTCTTTAGTGCCGATGCAGGGTTCAGCGATGATGTAGGTCATTCAGGAATTTCCTCCGTGGGAGATTGCGGGGGCATTGTAATCGATGACCTAGCGCGTCCAACAGGGTGCATGTGCCTGTGGCCATTCACGATCATGCCCGTCACCGGAGAATGTGTCGTTCGGCACAGCACACGCAGTCCTGAGTCCTGAGTCCTGAGTCATTCGTTCCACCGGCGGATCGACTCGATCTCATAGTCGTTTCCCATGAAGGTGACGATCTCGCCGGCGGCGTGACCGATCAGCGCCTTGGCGACGTCGGACTGGTTCGAGTAGATCCCGTGCTCCGGCGCCGACTCCCACGGCCCGAGGATGGTGACCTCGCGGCGCACGTCGCCGTTCGAGAGCGACACCCTGGTTCCGACGCGAACGGCTCTGGTGTCGATCTGGGCGGGATCGAGCACGTGGACGTGGGACAGCTCGCCCTGCAGCTTGCCGACGCGCGCGGAGAGGTACTCGTCGCGCTGCCGCGCCGATTTGTATTCGAAGTTCTCGCTGAGGTCGCCCATCTCGCGCGCGACCTGGATCGCTTTCTTGTTCGCCGGGATTTCGACTTTGAGCAGATGCTCGAGCTCGGCCCGCTTCTTCGACAGCGATTCGGCCGTGGCGTAGATTGGCTCGACTTGCGGCTCGCGTAAGGCCGGATACTTCATCAGCGCCGCGTGTTTCACGATGTCGCGGCGGTACTCCTCCACCGCGCCGTAGCGTTCGAGGCTCTCCACCAGTTTCCGCCCCTGCTCCTCGTTGTCCACGTTCATGAGAATCCGGACCACCAGCGCGCCTTTGTCGAAAAGGTCCTTGAGCCGCGCGCGAACGGGAGCGAATTCGTCCGAAGAAACGGCCTCGAGGATCTGAAAAATCAGCGCGTAATTGGCGCGGTCGGGCAACGGGTCGTGCTCCTCGAGTTGTTTGACGAACCAGTAGAAGGCGCGCGGGTGGCGCCGCGGATAGCGCAGCGTCTCATCGACCAGGCGATCGCGAATATCGGTATGCCCATCGCTTTCGAGCGCACCGATGACCATCGACAGGATGCGCGGCTCCTCATCGAGAAAGAAAATCTCGCTGTAGACCTTCGGCCAGTCGGGATGTGCGTGGCGCACCGCCGTCAGCGCGCGCTCGCGCAACGTCTTGTCGCCGATCGCCGCTACCGTTCGCGACGCCATCGGCCCACTGAGCAGCGACACCGTCTCGAACGGCGGCGTGTAGGAGCCGGGAAGCGACTCGAGGACGGCCAGGATCTGCCAGGCAGTGGCGGGATCGCTGCGCGCCAGCCGGGCCGCCACACTCGCCAGCGAGGAGGAGAATATGTCCGCCAGCTCCTTGCTTCGCCCGCTGTGCTTCCGCGCGAGCTCGAGCTTGCCTTTGGCGTCGGCGCGATCGAAATCGCGGCGGATCGCGTCGTCCGCCTCGCCGGTGGAAGCGTTCCACGAGTACGTTGCTTTCGCTCCCGCGCCGCTGACGACGATCTGGGGGTTCCTGCGGGCAGAGGTCCACCACGAGCTCCACTTCGCCTCCGGCACGATCCCGATCACCGCGTCGCGCACCTCAGCCATGGTCATCGGGCGCCCGAAACTCTGCAAAATGCGGGCGAACAATTCGGGCGGCGATTTCAGCGCTTCGGTGCGCAGCTTCTCCGGATCCAGGAACTTCTCATGGAGCACGTGGCCTTCCGGAATGGGCACAAGGAACTTGCCCGCCGCGCCCAGGGGCACCGAAACGCGCTTTTCTTTCTCGAAGTCGAGCCGGCAGATCCCAAGCTCCGAATTCAGCTCCACGACCACTCCCGCGCCGCGGCCGGCCATGAAGTAGGTTTCACCTTCGTCGTACTGCATCCAGGTCTCGACCTTCTCCGCACGTTCCACAGGATTGCTCGCCGGTTCGCTGAATCCGGCGAAGTCGAAGACTCGCGCAAAGCTCTTCCTGCTGCCGTAGGAGCTTCGAAGGGCCTGCTCGATCTGCGGCCGGAGCTGGCCGGGATGCTTGGAAAGTCGCCCGATCTCCTTCAGCACCTTCAGGCGCTGCAACCACATCTTTCGCTCGAGAAGCGTGTCGGCGAGCAGCGAGACGAGCGTGTCGGATTGGGTGCGCTGTTCGGCCTTACGAAGTTCCTTGGCGATTTTGAGAAATGCGGCGATGTCGCCCGGGTCGCTCTCCAACTGGTTCATCCAGAGCGATTCGAGGTCGTCGAACTTTTTCCCTGCGATCAGCGCATGTGCATCGTCGGTGAAGCCCATCGTGAGCGGCGTATTGTAGCCGAGCGATCAATCCCGCAGCCGCTGCAGGATTTTTTCGTGCACGCCGCCGAACGCGCCGGAGGACATGACCACTATCACGTCGTCCGGCCGGGCCTCGTGGGCCACCGTGTCGGCGATGACATCGATGTCCTCGACCTGGTCCGCTGGAATGCGGTCCGCGGTCAGGCGATCGACGATCGCCGCGACGGACATCATCTTGTCCAGACCGTAACGCGTCTCGTAGCGCTGGCGATGGAAGATCGGGCCGATGATGACGCGATCGGCCTCGTGAAAGGCGTCGATGTAGCCGCGCTCGAATTCCTTGCGCACCGAGGAGATCGAGCGCGGCTCGAAGAGCGCCCAGAGACGGCGGCCGGGATATCGCTTGCGCGCGCCGTGCAGCGTCGTGGCGATCGCGGTGGGGTGATGCGCGAAATCGTCGATGACCGTTACGCCGCGCTCCACACCCCGCACCTCCATGCGCCGCTTGATTCCGCGAAACGTCTCCAGCCCGCGCTGCATCTGGTCCGCGGAGAGCCCCCGCAGACGCCCCGCAGCGAGGCACGCCAGCGCGTTGAGCACGTTGTGCCGCCCGGCGAGCGTCGTGCGGAATTGAAACCACTCCTTTGCTTCCCACCAGGCGGTGAATGAGGTCCCCTCCGGCGCCAGCTCGACGCCGGTGGCGCAGAGTTCGTGCTGGCGGCCCCAGCCGAATGTGACCCAGCGCGCGCGCGCCGCGGCGCGGAGTCCGGCGACGTTCGCGTCGTCGCCATTGGCAATGATCACGTCGCCCGTCGCGACGCGCTGCACGGCCTGGCGGAAGGCGTCGATGACCGCCTGGAGATCGGCGTAGATGTCGGCGTGATCGAACTCGATGTTGTTGACGATGAGCGTATTCGCCGCGTAATGCAGGAACTTCGGCCCCTTGTCGAAAAAGGCGGTGTTGTATTCGTCTCCTTCGATGACGAAATCGGAACCGTCGCCGAGCTTGAAGTTCTGATTGAAGTTGAGCGGAATCCCGCCGACGACCATGCTCGGATCGCGTCCCGCCGCCTCCAGAATCCAGGTCATCAGCGAGGTTGTTGTGGTTTTCCCGTGCGTGCCGCTGACGACGATAGAGTGCTTTCCCTTGATGAACAGCGCGTAGATGGCTTCCGGCATCGAGGTGTACGGCAGGTCCATCTCCAGTACCGCCGCCGCCTCGGCGTTGGTCCGCGCGGCGATGTTGCCGACGACCACCAGATCGGGGCGAAACGTCTCCAAGTGCTCGCCCGTATACCCTTCGAGGACCGGAATGCCCAGCCTCTCGAGGTAGGTCGACATCGGCGGGTAGACATGCTCGTCGGAGCCGCCAACTTCGTAGCCGCGCTGCTGGAGCATGCCGGCCAGCGAGGCCATCGCGGTCCCGCAGATCCCGATCAGGTAAACGCGTTTGATTTCCGGCAGTTCTTTGACGTGGGGCATGGGTCGCAAACTCAGTAAAACCGTGCTCTTCAGTAGAATGAGCCCGGGCGCTCGAACGGGAATCGTCCCCCGCGGCTCTCTGTTCGAATCAACGTTTCAAAACCACTCACCAGCTGTTCAACACAGGAGGAAGTTGCGCATGTCATCGAAGCGAATTCTCGTCGTGGCGATGGGTCTGTTCCTAGTCCTGATGGCCTCGTTCGCCAACGCGCAGGACAAGGCCGCCAAGTCTGCCACATCGAACGATGCGGAGAAGGCGCCGCGCCTGACCATCGTCGAACCGGTCAAGGAATACGGCGAAGTGCCGAAAGGCGACAAGCTCGATTGGTCGTTTCTGGTCAAGAACACCGGCACGTCCGATCTTCAGATTATTGCCGCAAAGCCGAGCTGCGGATGCACCGTGGCCGACTTCGACAAGGTAATCAAGCCCGGCGAGACCGGAAAGGTGACGGCGCATATCGATACCACCGCCTTCACGGGACCGATCGCCAAGACGGTCACCCTGGAAACCAACGATCCGAGCACGCCGACCTCGCAGCTCACCATCCACGCCATCGTCAAGCCGTACGTGGAAGCCTATCCGGCCGGCTTCGTGCGATTCAATCTGCTGCAGGGCGAGGTGGGAACGCAGAGCATTACCCTCTATTCGGATGAGGACGCGCCGTTCGAGATCATCAACATTCGCGTCCCCGGCGACTGGGTCAAGGCCAGCACGCATAAGCTCGATGACAGCGAGCGGATCCCGAATATCGGCAAGACGGGGCAGAATCAGTACCGCGTCGACATCAGCGTCGGCAGCAATGACGCGAAGATCGGCCCGATGGCCGACAAGGTCTACATCTTTACCAACTCCAAGCATCAGCCGGAGTATCCGGTGAGCGTGACTGGCGTGATCCGGCCGACGTACCGCGTCGAGCCGACGGCGCTGAATTTCGGCGAAGTGACACCCACCGACGCGGCCGCGACCCGCGCGGTCATGCTGCATTCGAACGACCTCAAGACGCCCGAGCAGTTCGTGATCACCAAGGTCGAGTCGAGCACGCCGGCCATCACCACCGCCTTCAAGCCGCTGGCGCAGAAGGGCGACTTCGAGGTCACCCTGCAGGTGGCGCCCGATGCCAAGCCGGGCGACATCGACGGAACGGTGAAGATCTACACAAGCGACAAAGTCAATCCCGTGGTGACCCTCCCCGTAAAGGGCACGATCAAGGGAACGAGAGCGGCGGGAATGTAATCGAAGTACGTTTCTTTCGTCTCTGAAAACGAAACGCCGCCGGGAACGGCGGCGTTTTTGTTTGGAGTCGGAGAATGAAGAAATTCTTAATTGACGATCGAGACGCCGGTGCCATCCCCCAACGGCAGGATGATCGTGGTCAACCGCGGATCTGTGGTAATCCGCGTGTTGAACGCCCGCAACCCATTCGTCGCCTCATCGTGCCCGCCCTCCGCCACCGCGCCACCCCACAGCAAGTTGTCGCAGACGATCAGCGCGCCCGGCAGCAGTTTCGGCAGGAGCAGATCGAGATAGGCTTCGTACTCGCTCTTCACGCAGTCGATGAAGACGAAGTCGAACGGCCCGCCAAGGCGCGGAAGAACCTCCAGCGCGGCGCCCTGGTGAAACCGCACTTCACATGCCACCTTCGCCTCCGAAACGAAGCGCTTCGCCGTCGCCAGCGTCGCCGGATTGAGTTCGATGGTCTCCAGCACGGTCTCCCGCCCGCACTCACGCCCCATGGCGATCACCGAGTAGCCGATGTTCGTTCCAACTTCGATGATGTGCCGCGGCGCGGTGGCGCGCACCAGGATGCGCTCGAGTTGCGCGACCTCCGGATCGGCGATCGGATGCTTGTGCTTCGCTGCGAACTCCTCCATGCGTGCCAGCAGCGGATCGCGCAGCGGCGTGAGCGCATCGAGATATGCGGCCTGCGCCCGCTTGAGGATGGCGTCGGCGCGGGACTTCACTTCGCCTCGGCAGCCCCGCGCAGCTTCTCGGCCTGAAAATGTCCGATCAGCGGCTCGATGATGCCGTCGAGGTTTCCGTCCATGATCGACGGCAGATTGTGCACCGTAACTCCGATGCGATGATCGGTGACGCGGTCCTGTGGAAAGTTGTACGTGCGGATTTTTTCGGATCGGTCGCCGCTGCCGATCATCCCCTTGCGGGTCGCCGACAGCTCGGTCTCGCGCTTCTGCCGCTCGATGTCGTAGAGGCGCGCCTTCAGAACCTTTAGGGCCTTGTGCCGATTCTTGATCTGCGATTTCTGATCCTGGCAAGAGACGACGACACCGGTCGGAATGTGCGTCATGCGGACGGCGGAGTACGTCGTGTTGACCGATTGCCCGCCGGGACCGGAGGAACAGAAGGTGTCGATCCGCAGATCTTTGTCGTTGATCTGGATGTCAATGTCTTCCGCTTCGGGAAGCACGGCGACCGTGATCGCTGAGGTATGAATGCGGCCCTGCGTCTCGGTCTGCGGGACCCGCTGCACGCGGTGCACACCGGACTCGAACTTGAGCCTCGAGTACACCTTGTCGCCCTGAATCTCTAGCGTGGCGTCCTTGATGCCGTTGACCGATGAATAGTTCGCGTTGGTGGTGTCCACTTTCCAACGTTTCATCTCCGCGTAGCGAACGTACATGCGCAGAATCTCAGCGGCGAATAGCGATGCCTCGTCGCCGCCCGAGCCGGCGCGAATTTCCACGAAGACGTTCTTCTCGTCGTTCGGATCCTTCGGCTGCAGGAGCATGCGCAGCTCGTCCTCTAAAGCCGGCTCCTTCGCCTGAAGCTCTGCCAGCTCGAGCTCGGCCAGCTCGCGCAGCTCGTCTTCGCCCTTCAGGCCGCTCAGCATTTCCCGGGTGTCGGCGATCGCTTTCCGAACGTGCTTCAGCTCGCGATATTTGGCCACCACTTCCTGAACCTCAGCGACCGCCTTCATCGTGTCGCGATAAGTGTTCATGTCGCTGACGATGTTCGGATCGGCGATCTTCGCCTGAAGCTCCTCGTAACGGCGTTCGAGTTGTTCGAGTTTTTCGTTCATGACGACCAAGCTCTTAGCTCTTAGCTCTTAGCTCTTGGGAGGGGAACTGCCCTGGGAGCTAATAGCTTAGAGCTAAGAGCTACGCTAGGCGACCGCGGCTCGTTCGGGTTCGAGCGCGTCGTACAGGAGCGCCTCGCGCAACGCGACGATGGCAATCTCGAGCTGCGAGTCGTCCGGCTCTTTGGTGGTGATCTTCTGCAGCCACAGGCCGGGGGTAATCATCGTCCGGCAGAGGCGGTTGCCGAGGTGACGCGCCGAGAAGCGGATGACTTCGTAGGCCAGGCCCGCGATCAGCGGAATCAGCACGACGCGGGCGAGGAACTTCACCGCGAACGGCATGGTCGACGGCACCATCGAGAAGACGACGATCGAAATCACGAGGACGAACATCAGGAAGCTCGTCCCGCAGCGCGGATGCAGCGTCGATTTTCCGCGCGCGTTCTCTACAGTCAGATCCTCATTCGCTTCGAAGGTATAGACCGTCTTGTGCTCGGCGCCGTGATACTGGAATACGCGGCGGATCTCCTTCATGAACGAGATGGAAAAGAGATAGACAAAGAAGAACACCGCGCGAATGAGGCCGTCGATGGCGTTGTACAGCAGATTGCTCATTGAGGGGAGAAGGTAATGGCGGATCAGATTGGTGATCCCCAGCGGCGCGAGGATGAAGATCCCGATGCCCAGCAGCATGGCGATGATCATCGATCCCGTCACCGCCCAACTCGACATTTCCTGCTCCCCTTCTTCCGATTCCGTAGCCACGCTGGCCGAGTAGTTCAGCGCGCGAATGCCCAGGATCAGCGACTGGATGAGCACGACCGACCCGCGAAGAATCGGAAACTTCAAAAAGGGGTACTTCTTGGTAATCGACACCAGCTTGTCTTTGCGTATAGCCACACCGCCGTCCGGCTGGCGCACGGCGATGGAGTAGCCGGTCAGCGAGCGCATCATCACGCCCTCGATGACTGCCTGCCCGCCGATGAGCATGTCGACATTGCGGTCGGCGGCGGCCGGCATGGACGAGGTGAGGCCGTTCATCACCGCGCCGAACGTCCCGGTGATCAGCTTCGCCGAACCGACCCATGCCGCACGCAGAGACATTATTTCTTCACCTCTCTTTTCGCGTACCGCTGGTTGAAACGGTCGATGCGGCCGGCAGAGTCGACCAGCTTCTGCTTTCCGGTGAAGAACGGGTGGCATTTCGAGCAAATCTCGACACGCAGCTCCTTTTTCGTGGAGCGCGTGACCCAGGTCTCACCGCAGGCGCAGTGAACCTGAACCTCCTGGTATTGCGGATGGATCTCTGTTTTCATGAATTTACCTCGGAACTTCCAAGTTTAGTCCAGAGTGTGGGAAAACGGCGAGCCAGTAGGAAAAATTCTCATCGCGCGCCAAAAAACCGGATGGCCCAGAATGCCGCCGCGCCGATGAAGGCGGCCATTGGAATGGTCAGTACCCACGCCCATACGATCTGCCCCGCGACTCCCCAGCGCACGGCCGACAGGCGCCGCGTCGCGCCCACGCCGACGATGGAACCGGTGATGGCGTGCGTGGTCGAAACCGGGATGCCGAAGTGCGTCGCCGTGAAGATGGCAATGGCCGCGCCGGTTTCCGCGGAGAAACCGCTCACCGGCTGCAGCTTGGTGATCTTGGAGCCCATGGTGTGAATGATCCGCCATCCGCCGGCCAGCGTGCCGAGTGCAATCGCGGCGTGCGCGGCAAGAATGACCCACAGCGGAATGGTGAAGTGAGTGAGATAGCCGGCGGTGACCAGAACGCCGGCGATGATGCCCATCGTCTTCTGCGCGTCGTTGGTCCCATGGCTGAGGCTGAAGAGCGCGGCGGATACGAGTTGCAGATGGCGGAACCATTTATCGACTTTCCGCGGCACCGCATCGCGGAAGATCCAGAAGGTCGCGGTCATCAGTGCCAGCCCGCCAACCATTCCGAGCAGGGGCGACAGGACGATGAAGAGCAGCGTTTTCGTCCAGCCGCCGGGGATGATGACCGACAGCGTCATGGCCCGCGCCACAGCGGCTCCAGCATAGCCGCCGATCAGCGCGTGTGACGAGCTGGTGGGGAGTCCGAAATACCAGGTGATGAGGTCCCAGATGATGGCGCCAAGGAGCCCGGAAAAAATCACGCCGAAGGTGACCGCGGACAGATCGATCATGCCGTTGCCAATGGTCTTGGCGACGGCGGTACCGAAGCCGAAGGCGGCCACGAAGTTGAAGAACGCGGCCCAGACCACCGCCTGGGCGGGAGAGAGCACACGGGTCGAGACCACCGTGGCGATCGAGTTCGCCGCATCGTGAAAGCCGTTGATGAAATCGAACGCCAGGGCGACGGCGATCAGTCCGGCGACGATCAGCAGTTGGCTGGACATCAGCCGTGCTTCACCACGACGTTTTCCAGCATATTGGCCACGTCTTCGCAGCGATCGGTCGCATCTTCGAGCAGATCGAGGATTTCCTTCCACTTCATGACCGCGATCGGATCGCGTTCCTGGTCGAAGAGCTGCCCGACGGCGCGAAGATGGGCGCGATCGGCTTCGTTCTCCAGCCGGTTGATTTCCACGGCGCGCTCGAGCACCCCGGCGCGACGCTCCAGCGCTTCCACGGCCAGCAGAATCTGATCGGTGGAAGCGGAGATGATGCGCGTCAGCTCGCGGGCGCCCGGGCGAACCGTGTCGATGCCGTAGAGAGGGATGAGCGAGGCGGCGTCGTCGATGGCATCGATGACGTCGTCGAGCGACCGCGCCAGCGAGTGAATGTCCTCACGATCGATCGGCGTCACGAAGGTCTTGTTCAGGCGCTGGATGATCTCGTGGGTGAGGAAGTCGCACTTGTGCTCGACCTCACGGATCTCGTGCGCCTTGTCCGCCACCGGTGGATCGGTGGCAAACATTTCCTCGAGCAGCCGCGCGCCGGTGCGCAACTGATCGGCCATGGCCATGAAATCTGTGTAGAACTTTTCCTCTCGCGGAATCAGATGGAATCGTGACAACGCTGGACCTCCGTCTTGAAAAACGGCGAGATTCTATCAGGCCGCTCTACGGCATCGGGAGCCCCATCGTGAAGGTCGAGCCGTCCCCTTTCTCGCTGCGGACGCGAATCCACCCGTTGTGAGCTTCGACAACGGCCCTGGTGATGTACAGCCAGAGGCCGAGGCCCCTGTATAGAAATCCCCAGGCGCGGCAGTTGGGCGCCGCTAAAATGCGCACATGTCGAAACGCTCGTTCGACGACCTCGTCGCGCTGATGACTACCCTTCGCGGCTCGAACGGATGCCCGTGGGATCGCAAGCAGACGCTTGCCAGCCTCAAGCCGTTCATCGTGGAGGAATCGTACGAGGTTGTCGACGCCATCGACCGTGACGACCGTCAAGCTTTGCAAGAAGAACTCGGTGACTTTCTCCTCCAGGCCGTGTTCGTCGCCGAGATTGCGCGTGAGGAAGGTTCCTTCACCATCGACGACGCCGTCACCGCGATTTACGACAAGCTCGTCCGCAGGCATCCCCACGTTTTCGGCGACGTGGAAGCCAACGACGCGGAGCAGGTGCTGGTCAACTGGGAAAAGCTGAAAAATGAGGAGCGCAAGACGGAGAACAAGGGCGTGCTGTCGGGGGTTCCGCAGTCGCTTCCGGCGCTGCTCAAGGCCTCGCGGCTGACGGAGAAGGCGGCCCGCGTCGGCTTCGACTGGCGGCGCGCCGAGGATGTGTTCGCCAAGATCGACGAAGAGATCGGCGAGCTGCGCGATGCCGTCGCGGAGCGCGACCCGCAGAAGATTCACGATGAGATCGGCGATCTGCTGTTCACCATCGCCAACATCGCGCGCAAGCTGGAAGCGAGCGCCGAAGAGGCGTTGCAATCGTCGAATCGGAAGTTCCGGCGGCGCTTCGAGGCGATGGAACGCGCCGTGCGCGCCGACGGCCGCAATCTCGATCAGCTCACGCTCGAGCAGATGGATGCCCTATGGGACGAGGCAAAGGCCGCCGAGCACTCCTGATCGCTGCCTGCGCGCTGCTGCTGCTTGCCGCGCAGCTCTTCGGCACACGCCCGGCGCTCTTGGCCATCGACGAGTACCGCGCGCACATCTCGCCGCACCTGCGCGGAATCGTCGAATGTCGCTTCGTCCCGAGCTGCTCGTATTACGGCCGGGAGTCGATTCGCCAGCACGGCCTGCTGCTCGGCGGCGCCAAAACGGTGTGGCGCATCGCGCGATGCGGACCGTGGACGCCGCTCCATACGCCCGACCCACCGTGAACGGGATACGGCACGGCGCAGCCGTGCCCTGCACAACCGGTTCTTGCATCGGCACCGTAGGGCACGGCTGCGCCGTGCCGCACCCCGGATTACTCCAGAGGTTCTTCGGCGCTCGGGCAAAGTTCGTTCAATCGGCATTCGCGGCACTTCGGTTTGCGTGCGACGCAGATCTGGCGGCCGTGGAAGATCAGCCGGTGTGAAAAGGCGGTCCACTCTTTTTTCGGGATCAGCTGCATCAGGTCCTGCTCGATCTTCTCGGCGTCTGTATTCGACGTCAGACCGAGGCGGCCGGAGACACGCGTGACATGGGTATCGACGACGACACCCACCGGAGTTCCGAACGCATTTGCCAGGACGACATTCGCGGTCTTGCGTCCGACGCCCGGCAGGGACGTCAACTCCTCCATCGTTCGCGGGACCTCGCCGCCGTGCCTGTCGACGATTGCTTTCGACGCGGCGATGACCGCCTTGGCCTTGTTGCGGTAGAAGCCGGTCTGGCGCACGTCGCGCTCCATCTCGACCTGATCGGCGGCGGCGAACGCCCGCGAATCGGGATACTTCCGAAACAGCGACTTGGTCACGATGTTCACCCGCACGTCGGTCGATTGCGCCGACAACATCGTTGCGATCAGCAGCTCGAACGGATTCGTGAAATCGAGCGTGCATTTCGCTTTCCGGTACATCCGTTTGAGGCAGGAGTTGATGTCCAGCGCGCGTTCCTGCTTCTTGGTGGCCATCAAAACGTAGGGTACCAGTTGCCATAGAATCGGCGCATGACCACCACACTTCACGAGCCCCGCACGGTCCGTGCCCCGCGCGGCACCGAGATCTCCTGCAGGAGCTGGCAGCAGGAGGCCGCGCTGCGGATGCTGATGAACAACCTCGATCCGGACGTGGCCGAGCGGCCGGAACAGCTCATCGTGTACGGCGGCATCGGCAAAGCGGCGCGGAACTGGGAGTGCTTCGATGCGATCGTGGCCACGCTCAAACGGCTGGAGAACGACGAGACGCTGCTGGTGCAGTCGGGAAAACCGGTGGGCGTCTTCAAGACACACGAGAACGCACCGCGCGTGCTGATCGCCAACGCCAATCTCGTCCCGCACTGGGGCACCTGGGACGAGTTCCGCCGGCTCGACGCCCTGGGCCTGACGATGTACGGGCAGATGACCGCCGGTTCGTGGATTTACATCGGCACGCAGGGAATCCTGCAGGGAACCTTCGAGTGCTTCGCCGCCGTGGCACGGACGCATTTCCAGAACAGCCTGCGCGGCAAGCTGGTGGTCAGCGCCGGGCTGGGCGGGATGGGGGGCGCGCAGCCGCTTGCCGCGACAATGAACGAGGCGACGGCGCTGATCGCCGAGGTCGACCGCTCGCGGATTCAGCGCCGTCTCGACAAGGGCTACCTCGATGAAGAAGCGCCGTCACTCGATGCGGCAATCGAACGCGCCCTCCACGCCCGCGACGCAGGCAAGGCGGTGTCGATCGGCGTGGTGGCCAACGCGGTCGATCTGCTCGACGCGCTCGCCGCCCGCGGCATCGTTCCCGACGTGTTGACCGACCAGACCTCGGCGCATGACGAGCTGAACGGCTACGTGCCTGCCGGGATGTCATACGACGCGGCACTCGCACTCCGCGCCAGCAGCCCCGAGATGTACGTCGAGCTTTCCTACAAAACCATGGCTCGCCACATGCGCGCCATGATCGAGCTGCAGCGGCGCGGGGCGATCACCTTCGACTACGGCAACAACCTGCGCGGCCAGGCGCAGAAAGCCGGCGTGAAAGAGGCGTTCGAGGTCAGCGGCTTCGTGCCGCTGTTCATCCGGCCGCTCTTCTGCGAGGGAAAGGGGCCGTTCCGCTGGGCCGCACTGTCGGGCGACCCGAACGATCTCTACGTGACAGACGAAGAATTACTCACGTTATTTCATAACGATAAATCATTACATCGCTGGATCCGCATGGCGCAGAAGCGTGTGCAGTTCCAGGGGCTGCCGGCGCGCATCTGCTGGCTGGGATACGGCGAGCGAGCGAAGGCGGGGGCGCTCTTCAACCGGCTGGTCGCGGAGGGAAAGGTGCAAGCGCCGATCGTCATCGGGCGCGACCATCTGGACGCCGGGTCGGTGGCCTCGCCGAATCGCGAGACCGAAGGGATGAAGGACGGGTCGGACGCCATCGCCGACTGGCCGATTCTCAACGCGCTCCTCAACGCCGTCGCCGGCGCGACGTGGGTTTCGGTGCATCACGGTGGCGGCGTCGGCATTGGCTATTCGATTCACGCCGGAATGGTGGTCGTTGCCGACGGAACCGCGGTTGCGGCGGAGCGACTGCAGCGCGTTCTGACCACCGATCCTGGAACGGGCGTCATGCGCCACGCCGACGCGGGATACGAAAAAGCGATTGAGGTCGCGCGCGAGCGGGGCGTCGATCTGCCGATGTTGCCAACGTAGCTACGATCCGCTCTCGGCGACCTGCACTCCGAGGCGCTTCAGTTCCCGCTGGGCCTCGCGGCCGCGGCGGGGAAAGAGGCAGCGCTGATCCCAGATGGCACGATAGGCATCGATGGCCGACTGCCGATCGCCGGCGAGCGCCTTCTTTCTGGCCTCGTCGAGCTGCGATTCGATCGCCATGTCGCGCTCGGCGCGCTTGTCGCGCACGAGTCGCTCCACCGCCCGCACACGCAACGAACCACGGTCGGCGGCGACTTTCCCGAGCTCGGCCCCGTTACCGTCGACGAGGATGGCGATCGGAAGCGAGCCGGCGGCGCCGAGTTTCGCGATTCGCGCAGCGTCGTCCGGCCGGACCACCTTCATCGCCACGCACTGCGATGCGTAGAAAGTCAGCGGCCGCGAGATCAGCAGATCGGAATGTTTGAAATCATCCGGCGACGCCGGAATCCAGTAGAGGACGAGCGGTGCGGTGGGCGCCGCGTCGCCGGGCGCAAGCACTTTCCACGGGACGAAGGAAAGGGGCCCATCCAGATCGGCGCCCGGTACGCCGCCGGCGAACAAAACCACTGCCATGGCCGACGCGAGTCGAACCAACACGACGCGCATGCCGCAACTCCTCTCGACGAGTGCGGCGGATTATATCGACTGTGGCTAGAATCGCCGTCAATGGCCGGCGCGAAGCTCCATCCAGCCGATTTTCTTTCCCGCATTCCAGGGCCCGCCGGGGAACGATCGACCCTAGTGTTCGAGCACGGCACGCTGACCGTGAAGCTGTACGCGCCGCGCGGCACCGATCCGCAGCAGCCGCATGGCCGCGATGAGGCGTACATCGTGATCCGCGGGCGCGGCACGTTCGTGCATGGCGACCGGCGCGATCGATTTGAGCCCGATGATTTTCTCTGGGCGCCCGCGGGCTTGTCGCACCGCTTCGAGAACTTCACCGACGATCTGCTGGTCTGGGTGATTTATTACGGCGTGGAGGGAGGCGAGAGTTCGTAGTTCGTAGTGATTACGACGACCAGCGCTCGCCGCACGAGGCGCAGCGCCATCGCGGCGCGATGAGGAAGAAGATGCCCCCCGAAAGCGCGAAGAGGAATGCGGCCATCATCTGATCGACAGCCATGCCGAGGCCGAAGGCGAGCAGGAGAAAGAGAGCGTAGCTGTGCAGCTTGCGTACGCGGCGGACGTCGGGCGATCCGCACGCCTGGCAATGTTCCGGCGGGCGCGCCGGTTCGGCATCGCTCGGCCTGACGAATTCGGCGTGCTCCACGCCGTACAGCCGGTTCAGAGATTCATCCCGATCATCGGAGCGCATGACGTAATCCGGTCACGCTGGTAAATTGATTCCATGCGCTGGAAATTCGCGGCGTTGGTCCTCTTCCTTGCGGTCTCGCCGGCGTTCGGAAAATCGCTCTACTGGCGCGCGCTCGACGTCAACGCCCGGCTCGATGCCGACGGCCGCCTGCACGTGCGCGAACAGCAGGCTATGGTCTTCGATGGCGATTGGAACGGCGGCGAACGGCGGTTCAATCTGCGGCAGGGGCAGGTCCTCGATTTCAAAGGCATGAGCCGGGTCGAGGACGGGCGCGAGATCGAGCTCACACGCGGCGATCTCTCTCGAGTCGATCACTGGGACTTCGCCGGCGCGAATATCATCCGCTGGCGCAGCCGGCTGCCGGGCAACGCTCCGTTCCGAAATCAAGAACTGATCTACGTGCTCGACTACGTCCTCTCGAACATTCTTGACCAGTCGGGCGGCCGCGTGCACCTGCAGCACGATTTCGCATTTCCCGATCGCGCGGGCGTGATCAAGAGCTATTCATTGCATTTGGAGCTCGATCCGGCATGGGAAGGCCTCAAATCGCCGCTGGACACCCATCGCCAAAATCTTGCGCCGGGACAGAGCATGGTGATCGTCGCCAATCTGACGTATGCCGGCGCCGGCAAGCCGGCGGCGATCCATGTTTCGCCTTCTCGCCTCCAACTCCTCTTCCTTCCGATTCTGATGCTGCTGGCGGGTGCACTGCTGACACTTTACTTCTACTGGAACGAAGTGCAGAAGGGACGTTTCGCGCCGCTGTTCCCGCAAGCGCTCATCAACGACCAATGGCTGCAGCGATACGTCTTTTCGCTGCCACCCGAAGCGGTCGGCGCAGCATGGGACGAAAAGACCGGCGCGCCGGAGGTCTGCGCGATCATCGCCCGGATGGCGCAGGAAAAGAAACTGACGACCTGGGTCACCGAGGAAAGCCACCTCCTGGGAACGATACAGATTCTTCATCTGCGACTGAATGTCGACTGGAATACCTTGCCGGGTGGCGAGAAGGAGCTCATCGAGGCGCTTTTTCTGGGGAAGCTGGAAACCGATACGAAGGCGATCGCCGCGTACTACCGCAACACCGGTTTTCGTCCCGAATCGCTGATCCGCGGTTCGATCGACCTCACGCTGGGGATGGTGCCCGAATGGAGCAAGCCGGAACGCGCTGTAACGACAGGCGAGATCTTCGTGGGGCTCTTTGCCTTCGTCTGTGGTTTTGTCGCGCTCAGAAACAAAGCGGACGGGCTCGACGTGCTGCTGTTGCTCGCCGGAATGGTGATCATGCTGGGACTGGTCATCGCTGTAGGAGTGCGCCACAGCGCGGAGCGGCTCATGACCACGATGTCGCCGATCTTCGCCTGGCTGATTCTGATTGTCGTCGGGATGGCCTGCTACCTCGGCGCCGAGCTCGAGGTCTCTTCGTTGTTTCTCGTGCCCGCCGCGTTTGGAGGCGTCGCGCTGGCGGCACTGATTCTCCTGGTGAGCCGCTCGCGCGATTCGGTGACCAAGCTCGCCTTTCGGCGCCGCCTCGCCGCCGCGCGCGCGTTCTTCAAGTCGCAGCTCCGCTTGCCGCATCCACGCCTGCGCGACGAGTGGTACCCGTACCTCGTCGCACTCGGATTGGGCGGCGACGTCGACCACTGGTTCCGTTCGTTCTCAGGGGCAACGAGCAGCACCAGTAATTGGTCGGGCAGCTCCTCGGGCAGCTCCTCCTCGAGCTGGACCGGCGGCGGGGGCGCGTTCGGCGGCGCCGGGGCGAGCGGCTCGTGGGCGGCGATGTCGGCGCTCGGGGGCGGCGTCGCGGCCCCCGGCTCCAGCGGTGGCGGGGGCGGTGGGGGTGGGGGTGGGGGTTCGGGCGGGGGCGGCGGGTGGTGAGGAACCGCTGTCCGATCGCGCGTGCAATCAGTACGCGGGCGGCCACGCGATCCGGCGCAGATCAGTGATGCGGCTTCGCCGCTGCGCGGATCATCCGCCGATTTTCGACATCTCGACCTTCTTGAGTCCCGCGGTCTGCTCCGAGCGAACCTCGGAATAGCGATCGTCGCGGGCGCGCCAGATCGAGCGGATGGTCTCGAGCAGCTCCTCGTCGGACGTGCCGTTGCGCAGCGGGCTCCGCAGATCGAATCCTTCGCTGGCAAAGAGGCAGAGGTAGAGCTTCCCATCCGCGGTCAGGCGCGCGCGTGTGCAACTGCCGCAGAACGGCTGCGTGACCGAGGTGATGATGCCGAATTCGCCGGCACCATCCGCATAGCGCCATCGTTCGACGACTTCGCCGAAGTAATTCGGCTGGATGCTTTCGATCGGCCACTCGCGCGCCATTCGCTCGAGAATCTCGCGCCCCGAAACGACGTCTTCCATCCGCCAGCCGTTCGTCGTCCCCACATCCATGTACTCAATGAAGCGGACGATGTGGCCTGTACCGCGAAAGTGGCGGGCCATATCGACGATGCTCCGTTCGTTGACGCCGCGTTTGACGACCATGTCGATCTTCACCGGCGAGAGCCCCGCGTCGCCGGCCGCATCGACGGCCGCCAGGACACGCGCGACAGGAAAACTGACGTCGTTCATCGACCGGAAGACCGCGTCATCGAGGGAATCGAGGCTGACGCTGATTCGGTTCAGGCCGGCACTTTTCAGCGCGCGCGCCTTCTCGGCGTTGAGCAGCGAGCCGTTGGTGGTCATGGTCAGATCGTGCAGCCCGCGCGTAGAGGCGAGCATTTCGACCAGCTCTTCGATGTCGCGACGCAGGAGCGGCTCGCCGCCGGTGAGGCGAATCTTTTCCACGCCCGCCTGGGCGAAGAGCTGCGCCAGCCGGGCGATCTCCTCGAAGGTCAGCAGCTCATCGCGGCGGAGAAACTCGAAATCGCGTCCGAAAATCTCGCGCGGCATGCAATAGGTGCAGCGGAAATTGCATCGGTCGGTGACCGAAATGCGCAGATCGCGCAGTGGACGTCCGAGGCGATCGAGAGGCATTTGAACCTGAGAAACTAGCGCGGCGCGAACAAAAACTCCAGCATTGGCCGTGCCCGGCGGGCCCACGCGCGTTCGCTGTGATCGCCGCGCCGGTCCTCATGGTAGTGCAACTCTTCGTCAGTCCAGCCTTTGCGGAAGAGCCGGTCGCGCAGCGCATGCGCATCACGAATGGTGTCGCTTCCCTCCCTCCCACCGACGTCGAGCCAGATGCGCGGTCGCGCTCCCGAAAAGCGATCGACGACGTCGAGAATCGATCGCTTGTCCCACCAGACCGACGGCGACATCACGCCGAGGCGCGTGAAGGTGTCCGGATACGTCAGGCCGAGGAACAGCGAGGCGAGCGCGCCGAGTGAAGAGCCTGCGATGCCGGTGATGGCCGCCTCGGTCCGATATCGCGCATCGATCGCGGGCTTCAGCTCCTCGATCAGCATTCGCCCATACTCGGCTGCCCGGCCGCCGACGACACGCGCGCTGTCGCGCGTCGGCGTGTACTCGTCGATCCGACCGGGGCCGGCGTGATCGACGCCGACGACGATCATCGGCTCGATCATCCGATCGTCGGCGGCCTGTTCGACTGCCTCTGCGAGGCGCCAGTGTTGGCCGTGAATGAACGCCCGGTGCGGCTCGAACAGATTCTGCCCGTCCTGCATGTAGAGGACGGGATAGCGCTGCTGCTCGCGGTCGTATCCCGGCGGGAGATGGATGGTGATATCGCGCGCGTTGCCGAGAATCCTCGATTCGAACGCGGCGATCCGCTCGAGTGTGCCGTGGCGCAGCGCGGGTCGGCGATTGTCCAGCCGCAGGACGCGCCCGAAGGTCGCGCGAAGGGTCTCCCGCATTGCGCGCATCAAGAGCGCATCTCGCCATAGCCGCTGCGGAAATAGAGGAGGGGCTTCCCCTCGCGCACGCGCGCGTCGACCACTTCGCCGACGAAGATCGAGTGATCGCCGCCGGGAAGCTGGTCGCGCAGCGCGCACTCCAGGGTGGTCAGCGCACCGCCGATCAGCGGCACGCCGAGCGCGCCGCGCTGGAGCTCGACTCCGGAGAATTTGTCTTCCATGCGAGAAGCGAAGCGGGAGGAAATCTCCGCCTGCTCCGCGCTGAGAATGCTGACGCCGAATTTCCCCGATGCCACGATGGCCTCGTGCGTCTTGACGCTCTTTTCCACACAGATCAGAACCAGCGGAGGGCGCAGCGATACCGAGGCGAACGACGCGACAGTCATGCCGTAGGGCCGGCCCCCATGCTCGGTCGTCACCACCGTGACTCCGCTCGCGAAATGCGACATCGCCAGCTTGAACGCAGCTTCGTCGACGGGCATGGGAACGCGAGTTTAAATCATGTCACGGGATAGGAGGCCACATGCCGACCTCCCGCGGCCTTCTCAATTCTGCATTCTGCGTTCTGCATTTATGGGCCATTCTTGCTCTGTTTCCGTTTTCTTGCTCATTCTGCATTCTGCGTTTCGCCTGCTGTCGCAACCGCCGGCCGCTAACTTTTTCCCCTGCCGCGCGTAATAGGCTCTCAAAAGGAGGCGCCATGCGTCGCAGCCGAATCACGCTTATCCTCGCCTTACTCTTCATTCCCGCGGCCCTCGCGGCCGCCGATGCCCCCCTCCACCGTACGTTCAACGTCGCTCCCGGCGGAACGCTGACCATCGATGCCGACGTCGGCAACATTCAGGTCAGCCCGGGCGCCGGCGGTGTAACAGTCGATGTGTTCCAGCGTGGGCGGAGCGAAAGCAATTTTGAAGTCACCTTGGATCAGCAGGCGAACGACGTCATCGTTCGCGCTCGCGACCACCGTGCCTCACGCTGGTTCAACTGGAGGAACGATCTTGAGGTGAAGTTCGCGGTCACCGTTCCGTCGCGCTACAACCTGCAGCTCAACACTTCGGGCGGCGACATCGGTGTCGGCGATCTCCAGGGCGATGTCCACTGTAAGACTTCGGGGGGGACGATCCGCGCCGGCCACATCACCGGTCCGGTCGAAGCGCGCACGTCCGGCGGCGATGTTTCCGTCGATGCCGCCACCGGCAAGCTCGATCTTCACACCTCCGGCGGAAGCATTCGCATTGGCGATGCGGCCGGGTCGGTTCAGGCGAAGACCTCCGGCGGGTCGATCGACGTCCGCCGCGCCGGCGGGGACCTCTATGCACGAACCTCTGGCGGCGGCATCACCATCGACGAGGCCCTCGGCGCCGTCGATGCGCAGACGTCCGGCGGGTCGATCCGCGCCCGACTCACACAGCAGCCGCGCGCCGATTCGCGCCTCTCCACATCCGGCGGGAGCATCACCGTCTCCATGGCGCCGAGCGTAGCCCTCGACGTCGACGCGCACACCAGCGGCGGCGATGTCGACACCGACATCCCGGTCACGCTCCTCGGCCGGCAGAGCGACTCGTCGCTCGAGGGGAAAATCAACGGCGGCGGACCAAAACTCGTCCTGCGCTCCTCGGGCGGCGGCATCCGGCTGCGGAAAATGTAGCGGGCGATCTATCTGGTCGCCCGGCGCTGGCGAGCGCGGCGCCAGCACTGAAGCCCCTCATCCGGCCTTCGGCCACCTTCTCCCCGCAACCGGGGAGAAGGGTTCTCGCGCGAGTTCCCTCGCTCCCCGTAGCGGGGAGAGGGTGCCGCGAAGCAACCGGGGAGAAGGGTTCTCGCGCGAGTTCCCTCGCCCCGCGTAGCGGGGAGAGGGTGCCGCCCTTCGACTTCGCTCAGGACAGGCTCCGCGGCGGGTGAGGGGTCAGGATGACGCCAGAATCGCCTGCGCCGCGGCGCGGGCGGAGGCCAGCGATGCGTCGGAGAGCAGTCCCGCGTCGCCGATCCAGTCGCCGGCGAGGAAGAGGCCGCGGATGGACGTGCTGGGGGCCGGGCGGGTAGCGGGGGCGGGTGGGATCAGGCCGTTGGAGACCACCATCGACGGGAGAAAACGGCAGTGCACGACGAGCGCGCGCCACCCTGGCTGCATCTCATCGAGCAGCGTTTCGAGCTCCGATTCGTCTCCCCCGCCGTAACGCGCGACATGGATGAGCGCGCCTCCTTTGGGCGTGAGCTGCGCCCAGCGTGAATGGACGGAGAAGTAGAGCGGGCGATCGATGCCCAGGGCAAACGTCTTTTTCGGATCGGGCAGGCGCGACAGACCTACATCGAGTGAGGAAATAACCACCGGATGCAGGTCGGGCCAGTCGAGATCGGGCACGAGATCGCGCGCGGCTTGCGGCTCGACGGCCAGCAGCACGGTGTCGGCGGCCAGTCGCGCTCCCTGCTGCGAAGGACGCGCGCCAGGCAGCAGCATCTCCACCGTGCCCTGCGCATCGTTCTCCAGTCCGCCGATCTCGATTCCGCGGACCGACTGCTGCTGGTGATTGACGGAGAGCACGCGCGAGCTGGTGACAAAGTTCACGCCGGCAGTGACCGCCGAGGTGTGCAGGGCGTCGACGATTTTCTGCCATCCCTCGTCGACGTAGAGGACGCCGCGCATCGCCAGGCGAAGCTGCTGGAGCGCAGCGCTGGCGCGCAGTTTGCCGAGGTCATGGCAATAGGTCGCAAGCCGCAGCAACGCTTCCATCGTCTCGCGCGTTCGCGTGCGCTGGACGCTCTGATCGAGCCACTGCCGGGCGGAAATGGCGGCGCCGTACTCCGATCCTTTTTTCAGACGCCGGATGTGCAGGAGCAGCTTCGCACTTTCGAGTTTGTCGCCCATAGACAGCAGCCGCGTCGTCAGCAGGGACCAGGTGT
This sequence comes from Thermoanaerobaculia bacterium, assembly GCA_041483175.1. GTDB lineage: Bacteria > Acidobacteriota > Thermoanaerobaculia > Gp7-AA8 > Gp7-AA8 > Gp7-AA10. The sequence goes on from JBGPFD010000001.1 coordinate 22,273, forward strand.
TGCCGGGACATTTGTAGCGTTCGCGCCCGTAGAGCGCGATGCCGTTGCCGTTCGGCACGCCGCCGCGCAAGGGAATGCCCAGCTCGCGGAGAACTTCGGCGCCGGCACCTCCTTGGTAGAATGCGTGCGGTCCGAGGTTGAACCGATAGCCGTGGCGGAGATGGGTGACCGCACGGCCACCCAGGGAGCGGCGTTTTTCGAAGAGCGTGACCGTCCGGCCACCCCGCGCGAGGTAAACGGAGGCCGCCAGACCGGCGATGCCTCCGCCGATGATGACAACGTTCCTGTCCAAGAGCGCGCGATCGTATCGCGCGCATCTCACGATTGCACGCCATGCTTTTTTGGTAGAATCCAAGCAAAGTTCCGCCCGATCAGGTTTCCGAAAGGCAGCTCAATGAAGAAAATCGTTGTCGGAATTGCATTGCTTCTGACCGCGGTGGCGGGATTTTCCGCCCCCGATCGGCCGGCCGCGCCTGAGATTTCCCCGCCGTCGAATGGCGAAGACTGGATGAGACTCAGCAGCACCGAGAAGCTCTTCTGGTCCATCGGCTACTCGCAGGGATATCTCGACGCCCTCCATAAGATCGATGTGGCCTCCGGACCCAACTCCCCCTGCTCCAGTCTCGCGTCACGGACCGAACGGCAGACATCAACGGCCGGCAAGGTCACGGGATTCGAACTGGTCTCCGGGCTGGAGAAGTTCTATTCGGATCCTGCGAACACGCTGGTTCCGATCGGAAGCGCGATCCGGATCTATCTGCTCCAGGCGAGCGGAAAAGATCAGACCACGATTCAGGAGCTCATCGAGACCGCCCGGGTCCTCGGCGCCGAGGCTGCGCGCCGGCCGCAGAAGTAGCGCGGCCGTGTCGCGGCTCGTTGCGGTGACGGCGTTTGTTCTCCTCGCCGCAACCGCAACGACCACCGAGGTCGCCATTCGCAAGGAGCTGCGGGCCGCCGCAGCGGCCGATGATCTCCCTCGCTTCGACGCGGCGCTCGACCGCGCGCACACGACGATCGAGACGATGAAGCTCGGGAAACGGCGGAATGCATTTCGCCGGGCCATCTTCGCCGCCGAGGACATCTCCCGGGTTTGGCATTTTGCAATGGATGACCCGAACGGCCTGTTTTTTGACGACGAACGGCTTCCTTTCTTCTATGACCATCTCGTCGCCGACTATCCAAATTACCCGCATTTCATAGAGGAGTACCGCGTGATCGACCGTACCGGCCTGCCGCAGTATCCCACCCGCGAGACGCGTGCCTTCCTGATGCAACGGCTGGAAAACACCGCCCCCACTTCTCCGTAGAACCAAGCGTGGCCCACCTCCGCGACTGGCTTGACCTCGGACGAAACACGATCGACTCGCTGAAGATCAGCGATGCGACCCGTTTCTACGAAACCGAGTGGCCGGAAACGAAAAGGATGCTCATCGCCGACCATAGGGAGGCGATCGAGGGAGAGCGCAAACGCGTCCGGCGCACGGTCCGAACTGCGAGCGCCATCATGCACGGCCTGGCCAAACGGCTTGCGCCGCACCGGCGCGTCCTGTTTGTGCTGTCGTGGATTTCGTTCTTCGTCTGCATCATGGCCATCTTCTCGCGGATGAATCACCCGCCGTTCGTCATCTTTGTGGAGATCGTGGCCACATTCCTCGTGCTCACGCTGCTGCTGGCGATGGAACTCATCGACAAGATCAAATATCGCGACGAGCTCGAGCTCGCCCGCGACCTGCAGGCGGGGCTGATTCCGAAAGAGCCGGCGCAGACACCCGAGTTCGGCGTGGCAGCATTCAACGAGATCGCCAATACCGTCGGCGGCGACATCTATGACTTCGTGCCGCTGCCCGACGGCCGGCTCGCGGTGCTCTTCGGTGACGCATCCGGCCACGGGATGGCCGCTGGTCTGGTGATGGCCGTAGCGCACGCCGCGTTTCGAACGGAACTCGACGTCGATCCCTCCCCCGTCGGCATCATCACCGCACTCAATCGCATCCTCTGCCGCACCGGCGGATCGCGATCGTTTTTCGCCTGCTGCTACGTTCTCCTCGCGCCCGATGGCACGTTCAGCGCGACGGTCGCCGGACATCCGCAGGTGCTCAAGATCGACTGCCACGGAAAAATCGTCGAGCGACTCGGATCCGGCTCGTATCCGCTCGGCATCAAGAGCAGCCTTACATGGCCGGAGATCCACGGCACGCTCGCACTGGGAGAGCGCCTGCTGCTCCATTCGGACGGGCTGACGGAAGCGCGCAATGCCCACGGGCGCGAGTTCGGCGACGCGTTCGTCGAGGCGGTTGTTGGCTGGAGCCCCAGCGCACCGCCCGCGGAGCTCGTGCGGACGCTCATCGACGAGTGGAAGCTGTTCACGGGCGACCGGCCGCCGGAGGATGACGTGTCGGTGGCCGTGGTGCAGCGCACGATGTCATCCCGAGCGTAGCGAGGGACCTGGGCGGACGGGCGGCACGCATCTGTAGCCGTCGACATTCGCCATCGACATCCCGGCGCCACACACCCACACAGGCCCCTCGCTACGCTCGGGGTGACACAGCTTGCCGCTCGACCAGCCCCTCGAACACCTGCAACGCCAGATCGACGCGCCCCAACGGCGCAGACACCTGCACGCCGGCGACCTGCACGCGCTCGAGCGTCTCGCGCGCGATTGTCACGCCCTCGCGCAACGCGAATTCTTTTCCTTTGTCGCTGGCGATGCGCATCCGCTCCATGACTTCATCCGAAACCGCGACGCCGGGCACCTCGTTGTTCATGAACTGCGCGTTGCGGTACGAGAGCAGCGGCCAAATGCCGGCGACGATTGGCAAGCGCATGTTCTCGATGCGCTTCAAGAATTTCTCGAGCACGACGACATCGAAGACCGGCTGGGTGATCGCGTACTCCGCTCCGGCCTTCACCTTCCACTCGAGCCGCCGCAACTCGTAATCGAGATCGAGGTGACCCGGATTGACGCCGACGCCGATGGTGAACTTCGTCGGCTCGCCGAAGGGATTCCCGCCGAGATCGAGACCGCGATTCATCAGGCTGACCATATTCGTCAGGCCGATGGCATCGATGTCAAAGACCGCGGTGGCATCGGGATACGGCCCCATCTTCGGCGGATCGCCGGTAATCAACAGGAGATTGCGCAGCCCGAGCGCGGCGCATCCGAGCAGATCGGAGTGCATGCCGAGGAGGTTGCGATCGCGGCAGCAGTAATGGAGGACCGCCTCGATTCCCACGCGCTGCTGCAGCAGCACGGCGACGGCGATCGCTCCCATCCGATTCTGCGCGCGCGGGCCGTCGGGCACGTTGACACCGTCGACGCCTGCTTCCTTGATCGCCTGCACTGACTTGAGCATGGCCTCGGGATTCGGGCCCTTCGGCGGCGTGATCTCGATGGTCGTGACGAATTCTCCGCGCGCGATCTTGTGCCCCCAGCGCGAGCGCCCTTCGAGCGGAATCGGCTCCTGTCCCTGCGTCTTCTTTCCGTTCGCTTCGCGCTCGATGATCACAAACGAGCGACGCGGCGACAGCGGCCGGACCGCGTCGGCCATGGCGTGAATGTGCTCGGGCGTCGTCCCGCAGCAGCCGCCGAGGAACTTCACTCCTTTGTGAATCAGCCGCTTCGCGTATTTCGCCATGTAGTCGGGCGAGGCCATGTACATCTGCCGGCCGGCGACTTCGCGCGGCAATCCGGCGTTGGGCTGGCATGACAACTTCCGCGCCGTGGCGGCGCTCATCTCCTCAATAGCGTCGAGCATGACGTCGGGGCCGACCGAACAATTGAGCCCGATGACGTCGGCCCCCGCGCGATCGAGCCGTTCGGCGATCTGTCGCGGCGTGTCGCCGAAAATCGTCCGGACATCGTTGCCGATCGTCATCTGCGCCACGACCGGCAGCGAACAGATGTCGCGGATGGCCAGGATTCCCTGCTCGACCTCGGCGATGTTCGACATGGTCTCCAGGATGAAGAGGTCTACCCCGCCATCGCGCAGCGCCGCGGCCTGCTGGCGAAAGAACTCGCGCGCCTCGTCCAGCGCCGTCGGGCCGTACGGCTCGATGCGGATGCCCAGCGGACCGATCGCGCCGGCGACGTAGACCGAATCGCCCGCCGCCTTGCGCGCCAGCTCGACCGCGGTCAGGTTGATCTCGCGCAACTCGTCTTCGATGCCGAAGCTGCGCAGTTTCACCCGATTCGCGCCGTAGGTGTTGGTCTCCAGAATCTCGGCGCCCGCGCGCACGTACTGCTTGTGCACCTCCAGCACGATCTCCGGATTGCGGAGATTAAGCTCGTCGTAGCACTTGTTGATGAAGACTCCCTTGGCGTAGAGCATCGTCCCCATAGCTCCGTCGAAAAGGTAGACGTGCTCGTCGGCAATCGCTTGAATGAAATCTTGCATAGGCGTTAGGTCCTGGGCGTTAGGCGTTGGGTGCTTCGGCTTACCTAACGCCTAGCGCCTGATACCTAACGCCTAAAAAAACAAATCCCCGCTGGGCTGCGGGGACCGTCGCTTACGCGAACTCTTGCCGGCTCTTTAGCTTTTTTTTAGCTGGTTGCAAGCGGCCCCCAAATCAATCCAGCACCCGCAAATGTACGTTCTCGCCTGAAAGAAGTCAAACGTAGCGCCGGCTCTCAGCCGGCATGCGCCGCCTGGAGAGGCGGCGTTACGTTTGAGGTCACTTTCCGAAGATTTTCTTCAACTTTCCCCAGGCCCCTTCGACGCTCTGCCGTTCGCGATCAACCTCGTCCGCCCAGCGGCGGAACTGGTCGTAGGTGATCGCCGGCGGTTCGTCGAAATGTTCCTTGTCGAGAAAAACACGGCGAAGGATGGCGCCGAGCAGCCCGCGCGGGCACGCGTGCGTGGGGGCCGTTCCCTCGAGAAAGACCTCGTGCCACGGTCCGGGACAGCCGTCGCGCCAGAGCATGCCGCTATCGGGATCGATGTCGCGGAAGGTGACGCCGGGTGGCGGTTTCGGCTCCGCGTGCTGGTGCGGAATGGCGCTCATGTACGACGCCCAGATCGGAATCGCCGCCTCGGCGGATGACAGCCGCAGCGGCGCGCCGTGATCGAATCCGACCCACACTGTGGTCACCATGTCGGGCGTATACCCGACGAACCACGCGTCGCGGTAGTCATTCGTCGTTCCGGTTTTTCCGGCGACGTAGCCGAGCCCCCAGCGCCCGAGGCGCGAAGCCGTTCCGCGCTGCACCACGCCACGCAGGAGCGTGTGCATGACGTAAGCGGCATCGGCATTCACGACCTTCTTCGTTTCCGGCTGGTGGCTGAAGAGCGCCTTCCCCGCGTGATTGCGAACGGCGGTGAGCAGAAACGGCTCGGCACGCGTGCCGAGGTTCGGGAAGGGCGTGTAGGCGGCGGTCAACTCACGGATCGTAACTTCGATGACCCCGAGCGGAAGCGCGGGAATGGGGGCGAGCTTCTCGTCGAAGCCGAACTCCGCTGCCGTGCGCACCACACTCTTCACTCCGATCTGCTGCGTGAGACGGACGGTCGGCACGTTGAGCGATTTTTCGAACGCTTCGCGGAGCGAGACGCGGCCGCGATAGCGCTCGTCGTAGTTGTGCGGCTCCCACGGCTCCTCACCGCGGACCTCGATGGTGACCGGCGAGTCGAGCAGGAGCGTCGCGGGCGTGGCGCGCTTCGAGGCGATCGCCGCCAGATAGGCGAAGGTCTTGAACGCCGATCCCGGCTGGCGGCGCATGGCGGATGTGCGATCGAATGGTGAGACGTTGTAATCGGTGCCGCCGACGAGCGCCCGGATGCCGCCGCTGCGCGGATCGACGGAGAAGATGGCCACTTCCAGCGGCTCGTTGCGCGCCGCGGCGCGAATCCACGAGTGCCCCGCCTCGAGCTGACTCGGCGCGCGGCGCGCCACACGTTCCGCCGCGTGCTGCGCGTCGGGATCGATCTGGCAATCGATTGTCAGCCCGCCTTCGATGACCGGCCGTATGCCGATCTGTTTCACCAGCTCGCCGCGAAGCGCGCGGAGATAAAAAGGAAACGGCGGCTGCGGAATCGATCCTTCGACGAAGCGGACGTCGTGCGCGACGGCCTGGCGAAACTGGTCGTCGCTGATCCAGCCGCGCTTCTGCATCACCGCCAGGACGGCATCGCGGCGCGCGCGGACGACGTCGGGACGGCGCCACGGATTGTCGCGGTTCGGCGCGCGAATGATGCTGGCGAGCATGGCCGCTTCGTCGAGTCGCAGCTCACCCGGCAGCTTGTCGAGATAGAGCCGCGAGGCTTCATCGATTCCCAGGACCGGCTTTCCGGCTTTGTGCCCGAGGTAGACGTCGTTCAGATAGATCTCCAGGATCTCGTCCTTCGACATGCGCGCATCGAGCAGCAGGGCGAGCGCGATCTCCACGAACTTCCGCCGCCAGGTTCGTTCCTGAGAGAGAAAACGCGCCTTGATGATCTGCTGATCGATCGTGCTGCCGCCCTGCGTGATGCCGCCGGCGCGCACGTCCGCCAGCAGCGCGCGGGCCATTCCGACCGGGTCGATCCCGATGTGATGCCGGAATCGGACATCCTCGGCGGCCTGGAAGGCCTTCGGGACGTAGTCGGGAAGTGTCCTCAGCGCCGCCGGCGGAGTGACGCGCCAGTCGACGCCGTAAAGCGTTGTCACCACTGCACGTGTGCTCGATCGGAGGACGGTCGGCTCGCGCCAGGTGTGATGAACCAGCTCGTTGGTCAGGCGGCGGTTCATCACGAAGAGGTAGACGGCGACCGTCTCCATTCCGACAAAGACGGCGAGAGCCAGGGCGATGGGCCACCACATCAGCGAGCGTGACAATCGCACCATGTTCGTCTAAATTACACCGCTACCAAGCAACCAAATTGCCACCGCGGTCGATCTCTGAAGTCTTCACAAAGGAGAAAACGCATGGCCACCAGGAAACGGTCGAAGAAGTCCTCTTCCAAGCGCTCGAAATCGTCGGCGAAGAAGAAATCCGCCAGCCATTCGCGCAAGGGCAAAGGCGCAAAGAAGAGCGTCGCGAAAAAGAGACCGGTAAAGAAAGCCGCCGCGAAAAAGAAACCGGTAAAGAAAGCCGCCGCGAAAAAGAGCGCAGCCCCCAAGCCGGCGCCCAGCCGCAGCGCGCCGAAGCCCGCCGCCCCGGCACCGCGCCCGAGCAAGAGCGTGATCAGCCGCGTGGTCGAGCAGGTACGCGACACCGCCAGACCGTTCGGCTCGTCGATCGGAAGCACGATGCCTGGCCGCCGCGAAGAAGAGCCGTATGGCGGCGGCGGCGGGGAAGACCCGGAAGGCGGCTCCTCGGAAGAGTTCTGAGGGTCTATGCGACGTAGCGCCGGCTCTCAGCCGGCGCACGCCGCCTGGAGAGGCGGCGCTTCGTTGTTCGCCTTCAGCTCGCGTTCTCGAACACCTTCCGAATACGCTTCGAGAAGTACTTCTTCGGAAGGCCGTCTTTCCACGCCCGGAGTTGTTTCGCTTTCCGGAACGACTTCATCGCCGCGTTCCTGTACGTGGCATCGGCCTCGAACGCGTACTGTGAGTACTGCGACGCGCCGAGAAACGCCCATATCCAGCCATTTCTCGGCATCTCCTCCGACAGCTTGCCGAACTGCATCGCGGCGTCATCGAACTCACCGTTGAAATAGCTTTCCAGTGCCTGGCGGACGCGTTTCGTCGTATCGGCGATGACCACCTGCGTGGCGGTGCCCGGTCGCGTGACCGGCGGCGACGGCAGGCCGGGGGCCGTCGCCGCGTCGGCAAAAGTGGCGGCATTCTCGGCGAGCGCAATCACGGCGTTGAGATCGTCGTTCGACCGCGCCATGACGTTGCGCGTGTTCGCATCGGCGACGGCCTGCAACGCCTGAACGTACTGCGGCGACTGGGTCGCTTTGCGCTGCTGCGCGGCAGCGAGATGCTGTTTCGCTTCGTTGATCGCCGCCTGAGCGCGCTGTTTGAGCGCCGCATCGATCGCCGGAACGGCCGGCTGCTGCGGCACAGGAACGGGTCGAACCGGCTGCGGTTGTGGCGCGACCGGCTGCGGCTCCGGCGTCGTGGCCGACGCAAGCTTCGTCTTGGCGCGCTCCATCAGCGTCTCGATCGGACCCTGATCGACCTCTCCCGGTCCGCTGGTCTTCTCGAAATCCGCAATGGCCTGCTCGTATTTGCCGAGATTGAGAGAGGCCACGCCGCGGTAGTAGTAGGGGTGGTAATTGATGAAGATCGCGCCGTAGGTGCGGGCGTGATTGTCTTCCTTCGCATTTCCCTTGATCGCCGCTGTCATCTTCTGGACAACGACCTGCCATTGCCCCTTCCGCGCGGCGTCGAGTCCTGCATCGTAATCGTCGTACCACGAGGCGAGCGCGATTCCCGCGGCCAGTTGCACAGCGAATGCGGCGACGATCACCTTCCGCATCATTGTTTTGTAACTTCCTTTTGCAGCTCGTCGAAGTTCACGCCGCCGAAATCGACCATCTTTGGCACGCGCTGTCCGGCGTCGATCTGCACGGCGAACGTTTTGGTCTCATTCGGTCCGCTCATGGTGACTAGATACTTTCCGGGCGCCAGCTCGATCCGTGTCGGCGTCGAGCGCGACTCATCATTCAGATTCACCGGCGCGTTATCCTTTTCGTTGATGATTTTGTCGACATCGCCCCACGGTGAGGCGGAGAGCAGCAGGACTCCCTGCCCGGCCGGAATGGCCGCCGTCGACGACGGAGCCGTCGCGGTGACGGTGGTCCCGCTGGCGACGCCCGTGCCTGTCACGCCCGGTTTCGTCCCGTGAGACGGCAACACGAACACGCCGATCCCGATGGCCAGAACGATAGCCGCGGCGATTGCCGAAAGGATCACCGTGTTCCTCTTTTTTGCCGCCGGCTGCATCTGCCGCTCGAGCACCGTCGGCGCGGCCTGCGACGTCCGTTCGAGCACGGTCGGCTCGTTGCTACCGGTGGCGACGCGTTCGATGAGCGTCGGCTGCTGCGAGGCCGTCACCGGAGCGAAGCCGCGTTCCACCACCGTGGCCTGATCGGCCTGTGTCCGCGCCGTGCCGGCGGTGGTCATTGCCGTCGGTGCGCTTCCGGTGGTGGGAACCTGTCCGGTGCGCACGCGCGGCACGTCGGTGACGGTGCGCTGCGCGGAAAGCGTGACCATCCGCTCGCCGAGGCCGTACTTCTCATCGGGGGCGATGGCGCTGCGGATCGCTTCGAGGCCCTCGGCAAATTCAGCGGCCGAAGCGAAGCGCTGATCGCGGCCCTTCTCCAGCGATTTCATGACCATCGCCTCGAGCTGCGGCGGGACGCTCACCTCGGGACTGAGCTGCGCGATCGGCAACGGCTTCTCGGTCACGTGCTTGAGGATGTAGCCGTGAGGATTGGTCGCCTGGAACGGCGCGCGGCCGGCGAGCATCTCGTACATCACGATGCCGAACGAATAGAGATCGCTGCGCGGATCGAGATGTTCGCCTTCTTTCAGAAAGCCCGCCTGCTCGGGCGAAGCGTATTTCAGCTTGCCCAGGAACATGCCCGTCTGCGTGAGGCCGTGACCGGACTCCCCTTCGGCCAGCGATTTGGCGATGCCGAAGTCGATCACTTTCACCAGCAGCTTCCCGTGGTGATCCTGCGACAGCATGATGTTTTCGGGAGAGATGTCGCGATGGATCAGGCCCATGGAGTGCAGGTGCTCGAGTCCGTTGAGCGCCTGAATGGCCACTTCAATCGTCAACCGCGCCGGCATCGGCCCGTTCTGGAACGTCCACTTCTGAATGTTGATGCCGTCGATGAACTCCCACACCATGTAGTAGGAGCCGTCTTCGAGCTGCGCGAAGTCGTACAGCATCGCCAGGTTCTTGTGTTTGATCATCGTGGACGTGCGCGCCTCCTGGAGGAAGCGCTGCATGCCCTGATCGTCCGCGGCGACGTTCGGCCGCATGATCTTGATGACCCGCAGCTCGTTGAGATGGATGTGGCGCACCTTGAAGATCTCTCCCATCCCGCCGACGCCGAGGCGGTCGAGGATCTGGTACTTGCCGTCGATCAACCGGGCCGAATACGTGCGCTGAAAATTCGTCACCCGCTCGGCGCAGTGCGGGCACTGGTCGAGCTGGCTGTCGATCGGTTGCTTGCATCGCAGACAATTAATCTCTGGCATCGTGGCTCCTGTGACATTGCCGGTTACCTGTTTCCGGAGAGTTCCGGCAACTGGCAACCGGGAACCGGCAACTTCTAGTGGTCTCTCACGACATAGCTACACGACGGATCGGCGCCGAAACGCACGACGTCTCCCGGTTTGAGTTTGGCGCGTTCGACGCGCGTGTTGTTGACGTAGGTTCCATTCGCTGATTTCAGATCCTCGAGCACGCAGGAGCTTCCGCTCAACGTGATCTTCGCGTGCCGGCGCGAGACCGCCGGATGGGGCAGCACGATCGAACAACTGCGATCGCGGCCCACCATCACGCTCTCTCCCTGCAGCGCGTGCTTCTCGTTGACTTCCGGCTTCACGTTCACCAGCAGCCACTGCGGAGTCGCGGATCCGGCCGGCAGGGATCGCACGGGCGTGGGGATGGCGCTCTGCGTCGGAGTGTAGACCGGACGGAGGTTGTACTCTTCGAGCGCGTCGTAGAACGCGCGGGCGCTCTCGTAGCGGCCGTCGAGCCGCGGGTACATTGCACGCAGCACGATGGCCTCCAGGTCGGCGTCGATCTCCGGGCGGATGGCGCTCGGCGCCTGTTTCTCGCCGCGATAGATGGCGTCGATCAGCTTCGGAAGCGAGCGGCTGTTGAAGGGAAGCGCGCCGGTCAGCATCTCGTACAACACGACGCCCGCAGAGTAGACATCGCTTTTCGCGCCGGCGTCCTTCGGCTCGCGAATCTGCTCCGGCGACATGTAGTGGGGAGTGCCGAGGAGGAAGCCTGATTTGGTCAGTACGGTCTGTCCCATCGCGGCACCCTCTTTGATCTTGGCGATTCCGAAGTCGGTCACCTTCACCACGCCCGGTTTTTCGCTGATCAGATTCGCCGGCTTGATGTCCCGATGGACAATTCCCTTTCCGTGCGCGTAAACCAGCGCTTCGAGCATGCACTGGGCGATGCCGATCGCCTCGGTGATCGGAAGCGCTCCTTTTTCCGATAGCAGGATGTCGACCGGCGTTCCTTCGACGAACTCCATCACCAGCACGGCGTTGTTGGCGTTGTTGATGAATTCGTAGAAACGGGTGATGTAGCGGTGTCGAAGTTTCTCCAGGATCTGCGCCTCTTTGATGAAGCGCTTTCGGGCCGTCACTTCGCCGGCCAACTCCTCCGACATGATCTTCAGCACCACGGCAAAATTCTCGGGAAGCAGCTCCTTGCGCGCCACCGTCCGCCCGACGAAGACGTGGCTCATTCCCCCTTCGCCGATCTCGCGCTCGATGCGATAGTTGCCGATGACGTCGCCGATCATTTCAAAGCGCCCTCGTCATCCCAGTAGAAGCTTTCGTTGCACAGCGGCGTGAACAGGAAGCGATGCGAGCCAATGCGCACGATGTCGTTGGCGACGAGATCGCGCCGCGGCTCGATCTCCTGTTCGTTGACGTACGTGCCATTCGTGGAGTTGTGATCCATCAGGATGAAGCGCCGCTCTTCCGGGCGGAAGACGAGATCAGCGTGATGCGTGGAGGCCTGATCGTCGTTGATTGCAACATCCGACCGGTGGTCGCGTCCGAGAGTGTTCCTGCCGATGCGCACCGGGAATGATTCGCCGCGCGCGGTTCCATTGAGCCCCACCAGCCAGCCGACGACATAGCGCTTCGGTTGTGCCTCGGGCGGCCCGATCTTCTGCGCCGCGACCGTGCGCTCCATCGGCGGCGGCTGCACCGGCGCCGTTTCACGCCGCGGCGGCGCGGCGGGCGGGGGAACCGGGGTGGGGCGGCGCGGCTCGGGCGGGGTCGTGGGAGGGCTCGCGTCCTGTGAGCCGAAACGGCTCGGGCGAACCACCGGAATGTCCGACTCTTTCTCTACCGCCGGACAGTACGGACAGAGGTCCCACGACTCGTCGATGAAGTGTCCGTTTTCGCAGCGTTTATCAGCCACTGCCAGCCTCACGCGTGATAGGCGACCGCAATTGCGTTGCGACCCCCAAAATAAATGATGTCGCCGTCTTTGAGATACCGTTTGTCGATCTTCTGATCGTTGACGTACGTTCCATTGGACGAATTCCGATCGATCAGCAATACCTTGCCATCGATCGACACGACCTCGGCGTGGAGGCGCGAGACCTTCGGGTTTTCCAATACGATCTCACAAATCGACGATTCCCGCCCGATCCGGATTCCCGAACCGCCGAGCCCGAGGCGCTCCCCCGCCCGGTCGCCGTTCAGAATTGTGAAACGCCCCAGAAGCAACGGGACCTGGCTCGCCGTGGTGTCGCTTCCCTGCCGTCCCACCGGAGCCACGACCGTTTCCACCGTCTTCGCGGTCAGCAGATCTTTCGGGATGCGGTGGCGCCGCGAGGTCAGCGCGATGATCACCGTCACCAGCACCACCAGCGCGCCAACCCCGATGGCGCCGGTAATCAGAGGATGCAGCCGCCACATCGGCATCGACTGCAGCCCACGGTCAACATCGCGGCGGAAGCGGACCAGGTCGGGAGAGCTGGGAAAGAGGGCGCTCGACAGCGTCAGCTCTTCTTTCGCCACGGTCCATTTGCCGTCGACGGCAGCCTGCAGCGCCTTCCGCCAATGCCGGTTGAACTCTCCGCCGATGTTGAACGCCAGGTGCGCCGCGCTCAGGAAATCCTTGGCCACGTTGATCGGGACGAGAAACTTGATCTGCTCCGCATCGCTTCGCCCCCAGGTGGAGATGCCGACGACCTCACCATCGCGATTGACCGCCGGCCCGCCCGAGTTTCCGCGATAAATGCCGACGTTCGATTGGAACACCGGCGCGTTGTTGATGTCGCGTTTGATGGCGGTGATGGTGCCGTTGGCCAGCGTCGCTTCGAGATCGCTTTCGCGCGACAGCCAGCCGCCGATGATGTCGTCGGTACTGCTGGCCACGGCGGGATAGCCAATGGACCACACCGAATCGCCGACGCGAACGGCGTCGGAATCGCCGAGCTGCAGCGCCGGCAGGTCCTTTCGCCCGGCGACGCGCAGCAGCGCGAGATCGGCCCCGCGCTCGTTCAATGCGGGCGAGTAGCGCTCGACGCGGAACGGCAGCTTCTCGCCATTCGAGAGTTCGACCTCGTTGACGATGACGACGTGATCGAGCCGCCCCTTCGCGGCAAGCGCGAGCTCATGCCGCTCCAGCGCGTCGCCGCGATAGAGCCGCCGAAGCTCGTCGACCGGAAAATGCTTCAGCAGCGCGGAGATCGCTCCGTTCCGCAGCAGCTCCTTCTCCAGCGCGGCGTTGTCGCGTGTCTGCGCGATAACGTGCCCGCTGGTGAGAATCCAGCCGTCTGGATTGATGATGAATCCGCTCCCTGACCCACCCGCCCCGGTCTCCACGGTGCTTTCCACCGTACCGTCACGCCAGGTCAGGCCGACTTCATGCGCGATGTCATCGAGCGCCTTCGCCGGATAATGAAACTGCGCCGTGGCGTAGGCGTTGATGCGCACCACCGCGGGCTTGACCGCGTATGCCATCTTCTGCACGTCGTCGAGACGCGACACGTCGCGGCGGCAGGCAACAGCCACCAGCAACAGAAGGAGGAGGCGTCGGGAACCGGGAGACATGGCAGCGGTGGTTTATCGTGAAGAACGCGGAGCAGAGGTGGTCATTCCCGTACCGGGGCGATCCTTCACTGTATCTTCAAAGGGAGCGTGGTCGTCGCGCGTCTCGTCGCCGGGCTGACCGGCGCGAACGACCCTGGCCACGATCACCGTCACGTTGTCGGGAGCGCCGCGCTCCAGCGCCAGGCGCACGAATTCGTCCGCGGCCGCCTGCTGCGGAAGCTTGCCAATCTTCCGGATCTCGTCTTCCTTGACCATGCCGTGCAGCCCGTCGCTGCACAGGATGAAGACATCGTTCTCGCGGACGTCGAGCGGCCCGCGGACGTCAATCTCCACTTGTTCGCCAACCCCGATCGAGCGCTGCAGGACGTTCCGGCGCGGATGGTTTTCCGCCTCCTGCGACGTCAGCAGTCCCTCCCGCACCATCGTCGCTACCAGTGAGTGGTCCTCAGTCAGTTGTTTGATGGCATCGCCGCGGATGCCGTAGATGCGCGAGTCGCCGACGTGGGCGAACCACGCCTGCGATCCGCGGATGACCAGCGCCGACGTCGTGGTGCCCATGCCGCGCAGATCGGCATTCGACTGTGCCTCGGAAAATACGCGCGCGTTCGCGCTGGCGAGGGCGTCGCGAAGCGAGGCCGCGACGTCTGCCGTCTCGCTGCCGAGGTATTGCGCCTTCACCGTTTCGCCTGCCAGGCGGGAGGCGGTCGCACCGCCCCGGTGGCCACCCATCCCGTCGGCCACGATCAGCAGCCGCCCGCCGGGATGACTGGCCGCCTCTTCGCGCGGCGTGGTGTACGTTCCGAAGTCCTGGTTTTCCGCGCGCACCCGCCCCACGTCAGTCTTCAAGACTGCCTGCACGATGAGGCGATCAGTGGAGGTCACAGGTGCTGGCGCAGGTTGTTCGGTCATCCGATTGAACGGCTTGGAAGACTCGAGAACTCGGTCGTTCTATGTTGCTGAACGGTGGTCGATTATAGCGGCTTATTCGAGGTAAACCGCCAAAAGCAGGCAACATCCCGTACCCTTAGGAGTGCATGCACGGCAGAGCGCGCCGGCGGCTCGGTGGGTGGATGTTACTGCTCGTCGCGGTGCTCGCCGTACGCGCCGCCGCGCAACAGCCAGCCGAAGCCGCCGCGCTCCAACAGGCCCAGAAGCTCGCCTGGAGCCGGCATTTCGCCGAAGCCGAACGGATCTATCGCCACTTGCTGCGGCAGTCGCCGAACTCGCGTGACGTGCGGGTCGGGCTCGCACGCGTTCTTCTGTGGGAAGGACGTTACCGCGAGGCGCGCACGATGTTTCTGCAGCTCGTGGCGCGGCATCCATCGGATGTCGACGCCGCGGAGGGAGCGGCGACCGCTGCGTACTGGCAGGGCGACTTCCGCACCGCCGCGCGCGAATTCCGCGCCCTCGCCGCTGCCCACCCGGAACGGACGTCGGCGGTCAAGAGCCTGCACGACATCCTGCTCGCCACGCGTGGCAGCGAGCGCGTATTGCTTGACGCCACGAACGACAATCAGCCATACCGCCTGTGGCGTTCGGAGGCGGTTGCCTCCGTCTTTTCCGACCCGCTGACGCGATGGGATGTGACGGCGGGCGTCTGGCGCGCTGACAACCCAAGGCTCTCCGTGGTCCGCAGCGGCCCGTATGTAGTCGTCAGCAACGAAGTGGGGCTGCCTTGGCAGCGATTGACGATTACGACGAGCGCCGGCGTCCTCCGCTGGCCTGACGGGACGACCCGACCGATCGGCGGAGTCGCGGCGCGACTGCGCACGTCGGCCACTTCGTCGATCGAAGCGGCCATCGACCACCGCGAACTGCTGCGCACCTCCACCGCAATCGGCGGTCGTCCCGCCGTCACGCGGATGCTCCTCAGCTGGAGCCGCTACGCCGAAAAAGAGTGGCTCGCCGGCTTCGAGTCAGGACGCCTGCAATACTTCGATCGAAACCGCGGCTGGTACGTTCAAGGCTACGGCTTGTGGCCGGTAATGGGGCGCGGGCCGCTCACCGTCTTTGCCGGTGCTTCCGCCGCGCTGCGCGATACGCGCGACAGCAGGTTCTACATCGAAGCGATCGCGTCGGAGCGGTCGGGCTCGGAATTTCTCTACGCCTATCGCGGCGCGTACACGCCGTACTGGACGCCGCAACACCTGCAGGAAACGCGCGCGATCGTCACCGCGTCGGAGGCGGTCGCGCGAAACGCCACCATCAAAATCCAGGCAGAGGCCGGCGTTGCCCGTGACCGCGCGCAATCTTTCGGACCGTCGGAAGGACCCTCACCTCTCCCGTCGACGATCTTCGTCTTCGACTTTCAAAGGACATTCCACCCGACGCGATTTTCCATCGGCGCATCGCTGGCGCTTTCTCCGGTCTACGCGCTGGAGCTGAGCGCAGAGCGAAACACGACCGTCTTCTACCGTGCGAAGGAGTTCCGTGCGACCGTGGTCCGACATCGCTGAAATGTTCCGCCATCGTCGGGCGGCGCCCGTGCGCTTGTGGGAGCGCGCGCTGCTGGGCGTTCTGCTCTTTCTGGGATTGTGGAGCGTGATCTATTTCGGCTTCTGGTGGTTCCAGCTCGATCACGTGAATGAGCCGCTGCTGTTCGTGCTCCTGTCGCTTGCCACGTGGTACGGCGTTTTTCGGATGATGGTCGGCTGGTACAACGCCTTTCACATCGAGCAACCCGACCCGCTGCCGCCACCGGACGGCCTCTCCGTGGCCATCTTCACGACCTCGTCACCGGGCGAGCCGTACGAAATGTTCGTTCGCACTCTTGCCGCGGCGCGCGAGGTGCGTTACCCGCACACGACCTACCTGCTCGACGACACGCGCGATCCGCGATTCGCCCGACTGGCGGCCGAGATGGGAGCGGTGCATCTCGAGCTGATCGGAATCCCGGGCGCCAAGGCGGGAAAGATCAACGCGGCGCTGGAGCGAACCACCGAGGAGTTCATTCTGGTTCTCGACCCGGACCACATCCCGTTTCCGGAGTTTCTCGACCGCGTCCTCGGCTATTTCCACGACGAGCAGGTGGGCTTCGTTCAGGTCGCGCAGGCCTATCACAATGCCGGCGAGTCGTTCGTGGCGCGCGCGGCGGCGGAGCAGACCTTTTCCTTTTACGGCCCGATCATGCAGGGGATGCACGGAACGGGAACGGCGGTGGCCATCGGCGCAAACTGCACGTTCCGCCGCAGCGCGCTGCAGTCGATCGGCGGCCATGGGATCGGGCTGGCGGAAGATCTGGTCACCTCGATCCGCCTGCACGCCCGCGGGTGGAAATCGGTCTATGTGCCGGAGATCGTCTCGCGCGGGCTGGTGCCGTCGGACCTCGATTCCTTCCTCAAGCAACAGCTCAAGTGGTCGCGCGGCGTCCATGACGTCCTATTTCGCGAGTATCCTCGAGCATTCCGCCGGCTGACGGCCCACCAGAAAATTTCCTACTTCATGATCGGCAGCTACTACATCGTCGGCCTCACCTCGTTCATCTACATCACCATTCCGCTCGTCTATCTCTGGACCGGCCATCAACCGGCTGCCTTTCTTCTTTCCGAGTATGTCCAGCACGCGCTGCCGGTGGGACTTCTGGGCGTGGTGATCTACCGCTTCGTCCAGCGATGGCTTTGCGATCCGCTCCGCGAACGCGGCAGCCACTGGCGGGGTACGCTGATGAAGCTCGGCACCTGGAACGTCTACCTCAAAGGACTGGTTCTGGCGCTCCTCGGAGTCGCCGTTCCGTACATTCCGACGGCGAAGGAACGAAAGCGCGGCCGTTTTTGGAAGCTCGCACGCGTGCCGATGGTCACCATCGCGTTGTCGCTGACCACGCTGGTCTGGACCGCGTTCCGGCAGTTGTTCGTGCTGCCGGAATCGGAGGTGCGGATCACGACGGAAGTGACATTCGGCATGGTGGCGTTCACCATCATGAATACTGTATTGATGAGCGGCAGGATTTACGCTGCCTGGCAGGATCGCGAGCGAGTCGAAGAATGAAAGCGAGAAAGCGCTACCAGATTGCGTTTTTCGCGCTCGGCTGGCTGATCGCCATCGGCCTGCTGTTCCAGTTCGGGCTGGGCGCCGGATTTCAGGCTGTCTACGATGAAATCGGCGACCGCGTGCGGCACATCGCGCAGCGGTTCTCCGACACCGAAGGCGACGTGGTCACCAGCGTCCGCCGCACTTCGCGCAGCGACTACCTCGCACCGCTGCGGCCGACGCTCTCCTCCGTAGCTGCGCTGCGGAATCCTTCGTTGATGCTATTTGGAGTCTACGACGGCGGCTTTCCCAACACCTTCGCTGGATTGGAAAAGTTCGAATCGGAAGTCAATTACAAGTTCCCGATCATTTCCTTTTATGTCGCCTGGGGCGACAAGCCCGCCGAGCAGTTCCCGACGCGCATGGTGGAGACGATCAACCGCATGGGATCGGTGCCGCTGATCACCTGGGAACCGTGGGTCGTCGACTTCGATGAGCGAATCCGCAGCAATCTTCCGCGCGCGGCGGAACGCGAGTACGCCTGTCTGGCGGCGATCGCCCGCGGCGAGTACGACTTCTACATCGTGACCTGGGCGAAGGCGGCAGCGGCGTACCACAAGCCGATGTTTCTCCGCTTTGCGCACGAGATGAACGATCCGTATCGCTATCCGTGGGGCCCGCAGAACGGCAATCGTCCGGAGGACTTCATCGCCGCCTGGAAACACGTGCATCTGATTTTTCAGAAGATGGGAGCGGACAACGTGTTGTGGGTCTGGTCACCGCACATCTCCATGTCCTGGTTCGAGTACTACTACCCCGGGCCGGAGTTCGTCGATTGGATCGGCATCGGTGTCCTCAACTACGGCAACGTCGCCTCGTGGTCGCGCTGGTGGAGCTTTCATCAGATCCTGGAGAAGTCGTATCCGTCGCTGCTGAAGCTGAACGAGCCGATCATGATTTGCGAGTTCGGCACGCTGACCAAAGGTGGCAACGCGTACGAGTGGTACCGCCAGGCGTTCTACCACATCGATCACACCTATCACCGCGGTGTGCGGGCGATCGTGCTGTTCAACCAGGAGAACGACAACACCATGACCTCGCTGGCGCTCGACTGGAGCGTCAATCAGGATCCGAGCGCGCGCGCCCTCGTCGCCCAGCAGCTCGCGCAACACTCCGCGCTCTAGATCTGGATGGCCGCGTGCCGGGGCACCGGCGTCTCGGGCGGTTGCAGAAACGTCTTCTCCAGCATCGGGGCGGCGAGTGGAACGCTGATCAAAAAGCCCTGAATCTCGCGGCATCCGTGCTCCCGCAGAAACTCGCACTGCTCCTCGGTCTCCACGCCCTCCGCGACGGTGCGAAGCCCGAGCTGGTTGGCCACAAGGAGCACCGCTCTGACGATCGATTGATCGCTCGGCCTGGTGGTCACGTCGGCGACGAAGCTGCGGTCGACTTTGATCGTGTCGACGGGGAACTGTTTCAGATAGCTCAGTGACGACTGCCCGGTTCCGAAATCGTCGATGGCGATACTGATCCCGATCTCGCGGAGGCGTCGAAGAATGCGCAGGCTGCGGTCGCTCTTCTGCACCGCCACGCTCTCCGTCAGCTCGAATTCAACCAGGCGCGGATCGAAACCGGTGCTCTTCAGGACTCGCTCGAACATTCCGACGAAGTCGCGCTGATAGAGCTGCCGCGGTGAAACGTTAACCGCGATGCGCGGAGAGCGGTAACCCTGCCGCTGCCACGCCACTCCCTGCTCGCACGACATCCGCAGGACGAGCGCGCCGAGCGCGTTGACCAATCCGGTGTGCTCAGCGGCCGGGATGAATCCGCTCGGCGGGACGATGCCGCGTTCCGGATGATTCCAGCGAACGAGCGCCTCCACGCCGACGAGCTTCCGATCGTCGATGTTCACCTGCGGCTGGAACCAGACCACGAACTCCTCGCGCTCGATGGCACGCCGCAGCTCCTCTTCGATCGTCAGGCGGCCGACCGCAGGCCCCGCGCGGCTGCAGAGCTCGATGGCGTTGCCGCCCGTCGCTTTCACACGGTACATGGCGCCGTCGGCGTTGCGGATCAGCGCTTCGGGCGTGCCCCCGTCCGCCGGGTAGACGGCCACGCCAATGCTGGTGGTGATGTGGAGCTCGTCGTCGTCGACCAGGAAGGGGCGTACGACCTCTCCGAGGATCTTGCCGGCGATTGCCTGCGCAGCGCGTTCGCCGTCGACATCAGTGAGCAGGATGAGGAACTC
Organism: Thermoanaerobaculia bacterium; assembly: GCA_041483175.1. GTDB lineage: Bacteria > Acidobacteriota > Thermoanaerobaculia > Gp7-AA8 > Gp7-AA8 > Gp7-AA10. Next base: position 42,185 of record JBGPFD010000001.1, read on the forward strand.
GTCGCCGCCGACGCGCGCCACGGTATCGCCTTCCCGGAGCGTCTCCGTCAGGCGCGCGGCGACTTTCTTCAGCAGCGCGTCGCCGACACCGTGTCCGAGCGTGTCGTTGACAGCCTTCAAATCGTCGAGGTCGAGAAACATCACCGCGAGCTGCTGATTGCGCCGCGAAGCGAGCGCCAGCGCGATGACCAGACGATCGAGGAAGAGCGCGCGATTGGGAAGATCGGTGAGCGAGTCGTGGAAGGCCTTGTGGGAGATCTCTTCCTCGGCCCGTTTGCGGTCGGTGATATCCAGCAGAATGCCTTCCAGCGTCGGTTCGGCTTCCTCCTGCGCCGGAATGAGACGGACGTTTTCCAGCGCCCACACCGCCCCATCATTGCGATCGCGGAGCTCCACCTCTTCATTGACCACCGCGCCGTCGGCGTAGAGCCGCCGCATGACGGAGTCGCGATCGCGCGGATTCATGTAGGCAATCGCGCCGCGGTCGGCCAGGAACTGTTCGCGCGACTCGTACCGGAAGATTCGCGCGCAGGCGTCGTTGCAACTAATGATCTTGCCATCGGTCGAGGCGATGTAAACGCCGGCCAGATTGCGGTTGAACAGCAGCTCGTATCGTTCCTCCGAGCTCTTCAGCGCGCTCTGCGCGCGCCGACGCTCGGTAATCTCATGCATCAGCTCGCGCGCGCGTTCTTCGACACGATCCTCGAGCGTGCGATTGAACGATTCCATCTCGCCGCGCGCTTCCGCCAGGCGGTCGAGCATGGTGTTGAACGATCGCGCGAGCTGCCCCACCTCATCCTGCGAATCAACATCGGCCCGGCTGGCCAGTGCTCCGGCGGCGATCTGCTCCGACGTCTGCGCGATGCGCTGCAGCGGCCCGGTGATGAGATTACTCAAGACGAAGACCGCCAGCACGGCAATGCCGAACACGATCAGCGTCACCAACGTCACCGTGGCCCGGCTTCGCGAGATTCCGTTCTGCACGCGGTCGAGCGAGAAGCCGATCACCAGCGTCCCCACCTGTTTTCCGCGATAGCGCACCGCGGTCGTCGTCTGGTAGACCTTGCCATCACCGGAAAACGACCCCTGCGTTTCGCTCGGCGTGCCGGTCGCCGTGCCGCCGAGGATCGGTGTGGAATGAACCGCGGCGGGCGGTTTTGCGAACGGGCCCGCAGAGGCGGCGACCAGCTCGTTGAAGCTGGCGAACACGTGCCCATTTCGCTCGAGCAGCTCGTAGTAGACGAGATCGGGGTTCCTGCGCAGCGTGGCCAGCGCCTCGGCCACTGACACTCGATCGGGCGTCCGCAGCCCGGGAGCCAGGCTGATTGCCGTCACGTCGGTGACCACAGAGGCTTTCTGCGCCACCGAGTCGAGCGCCTGATGCTTCAGTGCCGCCGGAAAATAGACAAAGACCGCCGCGGAAACCAGCGCCAGGATGCCCGTCATCACCAGCGCTAGCTTGGTCCGGAGGTGCATCCGGGAAATGAATACCAACCGGGGGCGTTTCACTGTCCGATCGATTAATCCTACTAGAATCGCGTTCGGCAGGCTGTGCGAATAACAGGTCCTTCCATATGGCACAAAAGCCCCGCGTTGCGGCAGTCGCTCTCACCGCTCTTTTCGTCGCCACGGCGGCCGCAGCGTCGACTATTACTGGAACCGTGTCGAATGAAACGCACGTCGTCCTGACCTCGATGGTCGTGGCCGCGTACGACATGAACGGATCGCTGCAGGGGACGGCGACGACCGATTCCGCCGGCCACTACGTGCTCGAAATCCAGCCGGGCAATTACCGGATTCTGGCCTACGACCCCAACGGATCGTTTGCCACCACATTCGACGGCGACGCCGACTCGTTCGACACCTCGCCGATCATCTCCGTCGCGGCGCAGCCCACCGTGCTCGATTTCGCACTCCGCCAGGGCGGGAACGTCACGGGAAAGGTCTTTGCGGCCAACAACAGGCCGCTCGCGCAGGCGACCGTCGCGGCGTACAACCTGTCGGGAACGAGGCGCAGCTTCGCGCAGTGCAACGACACGGGATCCTATTCGATCGTTCTTCCGCCCGGCCAATACAAAATCGTGGCGTACGACGATGCCGGATTCTTCGCTCCTCGCTTCTACCCCGATCTGTACGGCTTCAACGACGCCTCCCCGGTGACGATCACCGCCGGCGGTACGACCGCCGGCAAGGACATTCATCTCGAATTTGCCGCGCACCTCGGGGGAACCGTCACCGACTCTGATAGCGGTGCGAACCTGGCCCGAATGACGGTGTACGCGTATGACAACACCGGAACGAACGTCGCCCAGGCGACCACGAACAGCAACGGGCAATTCGTGCTGAATGTACCGAGCGGCTCGTTCCGCCTGGTGGCCACGGATGGCAATCTCGTCTACGCGACGGGATATCTCGGCGATACGCAATCGTTCGATCAGTCGCTGGCCGTCTCAGTCGCCTCGGCTCAGAGCCGTCTCGGCATGGAAATCCCTCTGCACCGCGGTGGCACCGTCACGGGACGAGTGACCGGCAGTGGCGGAGCGCTGCTCCCAAACATCGCCGTGGCCGCCTACAACCCCGACGGATCCCAACGAATCGCCACGCATACCGATGGCTCGGGTGCCTACAAGCTCGTCCTTTCCGGTGGAGCCTTTCGGCTTGCCGCGTTCGATGAGCAGCTCACCTACGCAACGCAGTTCTATCCGACGCAAAACACATTTCGCGCGGCGACTGACATTTTGGTCACTCCGCCGGCAACGATCGATTCGATCGACTTCGCGCTGATTCACGGCGCAAAGATCAGCGGAACAGTGACCGAGTCGGGAACCGGCGTGACTGCGTTCGCGGTCAGCGTCGCGGCATACGATGAGGCTGGTGATGCCGTGAATAGCACCATCACCAGCGCAACAGGCAACTACATCCTGGTGGTGCCGCCGGGAACCTACAAAGTCGTGGCCTTCGACATGGCGCTGCGGTACGCCACGGCCTACGGTGGCGGCGAGCCGAACTACGAAGCCGCGGCGGTCTACACCGTGAACAGCGATCGGCCCGAGACGCTGAATTTCACGGTCACGCGCGGGGTACGGGTGGGCGGAAGCGTGACCGACGCGGCGAGTCTCCCGCTCTCCGGCATCGAGATCCGAGCGCTCGACCTCGCCGGAAATCGAGTGGCCACCACCATGGCCACCGCCGGGGGCTTCACCCTGGTCCTGATCCCCGGCAGTTACAAGCTGCTGGCCGCCGACCTGCTCGCACACTATGGTAATATTTACTATAGCAGCTCGGTCACATTCGGAGGCGCGACGACTGTCATCGTACAGTTCGGAGCGCCGGTTCCTCCCATCAGTTTCATGCTGTCGCCGCACTTGCGCCGGCGAGCGGCTCCGCACTGAGGAGCTGCGGCGTGGCCGCGCTCGGCGGACCCGCTATAATCGAAGGCCTCCACATATGGAATCGCTCCAGATCCATTACGTCGACCTCGGCGTCCAGCGGTTGGCCGACCTCAACGGAGAGATGTCCATCGGCCGCACCGAGGGGAACGATCTCGTCCTCAACCACCCCTCGGTATCGCGCAAGCATGCCCGTCTCGAGTTGCGCAACGAGGTGTGGTGGGTCGTCGATCTGAAATCGACCAACGGCGTCAAGGTGAACGGCAATCTGGTCACCGAGGCGCAGATCAATCCGGGCGACCAGATCTCTATCGGCTCGGTGCAGCTCGAGCTCAAACCGCAGCCCTCCGTGAATTTTAGCAACGAGTCGATGTTCGACAATCCATCGGGAACGGTCATTCGCCGGATCGCCGATTTCAATTCGGAGTTCGGCCTCGATCTCGGCGAGGCGGCCAAGCCGATCCCGCGGATTCCCTCCGAGCCGGGGCTGAAAAAAACCGAGGCCGAGGTCTCACGCGAAAAAATCTTCCAGGTGCTGGTGCAAGTGGCGAAGGCGCTGCTGCAGAGCGACGACCTCAATAGCCTGCTCAACACGGTCATGGCGATGATCTTCAAGTACCTGCCGGTCGAGCGCGGGCTGCTGATTCTGTTCGACGACGAAGGCAACCCGGTGCCGAAAGTCACCAAGTTCATCGAGGGGGCGGACGCCACCGACATCCCGATCTCCCGCACGATCCTGAAGATGGTCGCCCAGCAGCAGATCGCGCTGATGACCTCCAACGCCCTCGAGGACGCGCGGCTGCTCGGCGGCAAATCGATCGCCATTCATGGGATTCGCTCGGCGATGTGCTGCCCGCTGTGGAATCGGAACCGGGTGATCGGCGCGGTGCAGGTCGACTCGCCGATCCACATCGGCCGCTTCACGGAGGAGGACCTCGACCTGCTCACCGCGCTAGCTAATTTCGCCGCCGTGGCCATCGAGCGCGCGCAGCTCTCGGAAAAAGTGGAACAGGAGCAGAAGATCCGCGCACGCATGGAGCGCTATCACTCCCCCGCCGTCGTCGACGAGATCGTCAAGGGATCCATCTCCACCGACGAGGGCGAGGTTCGCAACGCCGATCTGTCGATCCTCTTCGCCGACATCTCCGGGTTCACCGCCGTGTCGGAAACGAAGAAACCGGAAGAAGTCGCCGAGTTTCTGTCGCACTTTTTCTCGTGCGCGGTGGAATCGATCTTCGCCTACGGCGGCACGCTCGATAAATTCATCGGCGACGCGGTGATGGCTTTCTTCGGCGCGCCCCTTCCGCAGGAGGATCACGCCGACCGCGCCGTGCTCACCGGCCTCATGCTTCAGCGGCTGGTCGCCGAGTGGAACGAGGAGCGCGAGAAGAGCAGCCTGCCGCTGGTCCGCGTGCGGGTGGGCATCAACAGCGGCCCCGCGGTCGTTGGGAACGTCGGCACGGAGAAACGCGTCGACTATACGGTGCTCGGAAGCTCCGTCAACATCGCCTCGCGCCTCGAGAGCAGCGTGGCCAAGCCGGGGCAGGTAGTCATCTCCCAGAACACTCTGGATCGCATCATCGGTAGTTTCAACACCGAACCGCTCGGCGAGTTCGCCTTGCGCGGGCTGCAACAGAAGATGCCGGTCTTCGCCGTCATCGGCAGCGGCGAACAGATGAAGACCTCGCCGCAGACACTCCAGGCGACCAGGGTGTAGTGGGGCTCTCAGCCCGTCGGCGGCCTGAGAGGCCGCCGCTCCACTCGGGATGACATCGGCAGACGAATCCGTTGCACGCCTTGATGAAGACGTTTCGCATCATCGCGCAACCGCTGCTTCTCGCGGTCGCGCTCGCCCTGGTGGCGCGCGGCGCGGTGCGACTCTACTCCATTCCGAGCCTGTCGATGGACCCGACGCTGCGCGTCGGCGATCACATCCTGGTCACTCCGTATCACCGCGCTCTTCCCTGGCGCGGTGACGTCGTCGTCTTTCGCTCACCGGCAAACCGCGGCGAGCTGTTCGTCAAACGGATCGTGGCCGTGCCAGGCGATCTGGTGGAAAGCCGCGCCGGACGCCTGGTCATCTGCGGGCACGCCCTCGCTGAGCCGTACGTGCTCGCGCAGGCAACCACCGGCGCCATTCCGTCGCAGATCGTTCCCGCCGATTCGTATTTCGTTCTTGGCGACAACCGCGCCAACTCGTTTGACAGCCGCGAGTGGGGCATCCTGCCGCGCGC
>JBGPFD010000002.1:0-40625 GCA_041483175.1 Thermoanaerobaculia bacterium
CCGGTGACGAACAATCCGGCGATGGCGATGCCGCTCTTGATCGGGCCGATGGTGCTGCGCAGCGCCTGCTGCTCGTTGATCGAAAAATCGTCCGGCTGCTCGGGGCGGAGGCCGCGCACGCGGCGCATGTCGCCGGTCACTTCGTCGATGGCCGCGGCCATCCGGTTCTTGTCCTTCACTTTCACGCGAATCGAAGTGTCCAGGCGCGCGCTGAAGGTCTTCATGAACGCCGGGAGCGGCACGACCGCGTAGGTGTCGAAGCTGAACAAACCGAGGAACGTGCCCATCTTGGCAAAGACGCCGACGACGCGGAAGGGATTGCCGTCGATCATCACCGTCTTGCCCAGCGAGGATTGATTCGGAAAAAGCGCCTCGGCGACGTCGTAGCCCAGAACGCAGACATTGTGGCCGCCGCGCGACTCCGTTTCGGTGAAGAAGCGCCCCTGGCTGAACTGGCCGGTGGAGGTCACCAGAAATTCGTCCGTCGTTCCCTGCGTGAACACGTTGCTGACCACGTTGTCGCCGAATTTCACGTTGCGGATCGTGTTCAGCGTCGGCACGGAGGTGATCAGCTGGGAGTTCGGCGTGGCGGCGATGATGCGCTTCAGATCATCGGCGTAATGGGTTTCCATGCGCCGCCGATTCCGGTAGTTCCACCAGTCATCGACGTGATGCCACGGCCACTTCTCGACGTAGAGGAGATCATCGCCGATGACCGAGAGACTGCGCTCGAAGCCGGTCTCGATTCCGGAGATCGCCGAGCCCATCAGCGTGACGGCAATGATGCCGATGATCACGCCGAGCGCCGTGAGGATAGAGCGCATTTTGTGCGCGCGGATCACGGAGAAGGCGATGCGGAAGGCCTCGATCAGTTCGAATGAAACGCCGCGAAGCATAAGAATTTCGAATTTCGAATGAAGAATTGCGAATGAAGAATTAAGAATGGCCTTTCTGCATTCTTAATTCGAAATTCGAAATTCTTAATTCTTGGCTAGCCCTTCCCCGGTTTCTCAATCTCCACCTTCGCCCCATCCTTCAGCTTCCGTGAAACCGCGGTGTAGCCCCCGGACACCACTTCATCGCCCGCCTTGATGCCCGTCTTGATCTCGATGAACGTGTTGTCGGCGATTCCGGTCTCCACTTTCTGCTGGCGGACTTTGTCGCCGGTGCGGACGAAGACCACGTGCTGCAGTTTCTCGCGCAACTCGCGCGCCTTCTGCCTTTCCAGCGTCTCGTTGGTGACGTCGGCGCGATTGTCGCGCTCGCGCGCCTGCTGCTGTGCTTTCTGTTTTTGCTGCTCCTCGGGCGAGAGCTTGCCGTCGCTCTCGCGGACGGTCACCGCCTGGATGGGAACAACGACCGCGTTCTGCACCGTCGCCGTCTCGATGTCCGCGGTGGCGCTCATGCCCGGGCGCAGCGGCATGGGAGGATTGGGGATGCTGATCTTCACCTGAAAGTTCGTCACTTCTTCCTGCGATCCGGCGTTGCGCGTGGTCGCCGTGCTGGCGATCTCGCGCACCACACCGCGGAAGACCCGATCGGGATAGGCGTCGACGTTGACCCGCACCGTGTCGCCCGTCTTCACGTTGACGATGTCGTTCTCGTTCACATTCACCTGCGCTTCCATGTGTTCGAGATTGGCGATGCGCATCACCTCGGTGCCGGCAAATTGGATCGTTCCCACCACGCGCTCGCCGACGCGGCTGGGCAGCGAGCTGATGGTGCCGTCGACCGGCGCGCCGATGACCGTCTTGGACAAGGCGTCGCTGGTCTGGCGCAACGCACCTTCGGCGCGTTGGGCGTCGAATTGCGACGTCTGCAGCGCGGCGTTGGCCATGTTGTACGTCGTCTCGGCGGCCTTCCGATCGGCATCCGAAAGCAGCCCCGTGTTGAACAGGCTCATGGCGCGCTTGTAGTCATTCTCCGCCTTGTCCACTTCGGCGCGATCGCGCACGATCGCCGCGCGCGAGGCGTTCAATGCGGCCCGCTGCGCCTCCACCTGCGCCTGGTAGACGTCCGGCTTGATCTTCAGCAGCAGGTCGCCTTTGTGCACCACCTGCCCTTCCTTCACCGGGATCTCGATGATCTCGCCCGAAACCTCGGGCGCGATCTTTACTTCTACTTCCGGCTGGATCTTTCCGGTCGCGGTGACCAGCTGCGTGATCGACTTGCGGAAGGCTTTGTCGGTGGTGATCGGAATCCCCTTCTCGCGGCCCCGCGCAGCCACCGAGCCGATGATGATGGCGACGAGCAGCACACCCCCGCCGATCAGCCCGAAGAGCTTCTTTTTCGACCATTTTCGGTTGTTCGTTGCCATTGTTCGCCCCATTATGAACGGGGTGAACCGGAAAAAAGTTTCAAAAAACCCGAACGGAGGGCCAAAAAGGCGTGTTGTTACAGATATGAAGAACTCGTGGACCGGCGGCGAGGCCGCCCGACCCAGCGAGAATGCCGAGGAGAACCTTGCCGTGGCCGTCCACCGTCTGGAACCGGGAGCCTTCGAGCGGCTGATCGAGCGGTTCGAACGGGCGCTCTACGGCTACGCGCACGGCATCCTTCAGAACCCCTTCGACGCCCAGGAAGTGGTGCAGGACGCCATGATGCGCGCCCATCGCGCCCTCACGCGGCAGTATGGCGAAGATCGCTGCGCGTCGCTGGCGCTGCGGCCCTGGCTGTTCCGGACGGTGCGCAACCTTTGCCTGAACAAACGCCGAGGGAAACGGAGTCAGCTCGAGCAGCCACTGTCGGATTTCGATGACGGCCGCATCGGGCCGTTCGTTCATCTGGAAGGATCGGACCTCGAACGGAAGCAGGAGATCGAGCTTCTGCGCCGCGCGATCGCGCTGCTCCCGGTGGAGGCCCGCGAGTTGATCATGCTGCGGTTCATGGAGGAAATGTCCTACGGCGAGATCGCCAGGACCATCGGAGCGACCGAGGCGTCGCTGCGCGGCAAAGTGTTCCGGTCGCTCAAGTTGCTTCGAGAGGCGCTGGAGAAAAAAGGGGTGGCTTATGCGGTGTAGAGCAGCACTGACGCGCGTCGATGCGCTGCGCACGGGGGAGCTCGATCAGGAAGAGCATCGAGAGGTGGAGACGCATCTGCAGAAGTGCCAGAGCTGCGGGGAGTCTGCGGAAGACGTCGGTCGTCTGGCGGAAGCGGTGAAGTCGCTTGCCGTTGCGCCACCGCGATCGATGCGCGAGTCGCTGCGGACGACTGATTTCTTCGATCGCGTCGACGACGTCTGGGTGGCATTTTCCGATCGCGCCATCCGGATGATCAGCGGGCGATCGCTCGACGATCTCCGCGCGCACTACGCAAAGCGCTACGGGCGCACGCTCGAGCGCGCGCCGATTCCCGAGCCGCTGCGCAGGCAGGTGGCCGCCGCTGTACAAGGCGAGGGAGTGGACAAGCCGGCCGTCGATTTCGGTGATGCGTCGGATCTGGAGACCAGCGTGCTGGAGATGCTGACCCGCATTCCGCGCGGCGAGGTGCGCAGCTACTCCTGGCTGGCACAGCAGGTCGGAAAGCCGCGCGCGGTCCGCGCCGTGGCCAATGTCGTCGCGCGGAACGCCGTGCCGTTCATCATTCCCTGCCATCGCGTCGTTCCCGCGGGCGGCGGCGTCGGCAAGTACGCCTATGGCAGCCGGATGAAACGGGAGCTGCTCGCACGCGAGGGCGTCGACGTCGACGCGCTCGACGCATTGGCGAAGGAGCACATCCGCTTCATCGGCTCGCGCACGTCGAAGATCTACTGCTTCCCTACCTGCCGCGATGCGCGGCGGATTCGCGAGGAAAACCGCGTCCCTTTTCACCTGGCAGAGGAAGCGGCGCAGAAAGGATTCCGCCCGTGTCGACGATGCCAGCCGGCAGTGGCGTAGTGCAGCTTCCGCTATTCCGTGCAGGGGCGGCGGTCCTCGGCCGCCCGGCAGGCGAGGCGCCTGCCGCCACACCGGACGTGCACGCCATCTCGATTCCCGCGCGGGGTTTTACCGGCGACTTCTACTTCACGCATCGCTACGCCGATCGCCTGTGGTTCGCCCTCGGCGACGTGGCCGGAAAGGGACTGCCGGCCGCCGTGATCATGGCCATGATTCAGGAGGAGCTGGAGCATCGGATCGAATCGTGCGCCGTCACGCGCTGCCATCCCTCCGCCACGATGCAGCGGCTGCAAACATTCCTGCGCCCGCTCGTGCCGCGTAATCGCTTTGCCACGGCCGTGATCGGCCATCTCTGCGACGACGGCACGCTGGAGATCGCCAACGCCGGCCACTGTTCGCCGCTGATCGTGCGCGCGAACGGGATCGAGCGCGTCGGATCGACGGGTCCGGCTCTCGGTCCTATTCCGTCGGCGCAGTGGCGAACGTTCGCGACCACGCTGGCGCGCGGCGAAGCGCTGGTGCTCTACAGCGACGGCGTGCTCGAAGCGCGATCGCCCGACGGCGAGGAGTTCGGAGTCGAGCGCATCGAACAATCTCTCGATGGAGCACCGGCCAATAGAGAACCGGGCAATGGAGCACCGGCTTCAGCCGGCACCATCGCCAAGAACATCCTCGCTGCCGTCAACAACCATGCCGCGGGCGCTCGCGAGGACGATCTGACGCTCGTCGTGGTGCGATTGTAGGGCCCGCCACCCCCGGCGGTCATACAATCGCGCGATGCTGAAGGGCCTGCTGCCGCTGCTCGCGCTCCTTTGGGCCGCTGTTTTCGCACAGGCTCCCCTCCCGCCACCCCTCCCGTGGGAGGGAAAAAGCCGCGAGCTGATCGCCAGGCCGGACGACAAGTGGATCACCGTCGCGGAGAAGACCGGCTTCCGGGCGACGCCGACGTATCTGCAGACGGTGGCCTATATCCGGCAGCTCACTCTCGCCGCGCCGGAGCTGCGGATGATTTCGCTCGGCCGTTCGGCGGAAGGGCGCGACATCTGGATGGTGGCGGCCTCGCGCGATCACCTCTTCACGCCGGAGACGCTGCAGCGGAGCGGCCGGCCGACGCTGTTCGTGCAGGCGGGCATCCACGCCGGCGAGATCGACGGCAAAGACGCCGGACTGATGTTCCTGCGCGGCCTCACGGTCGGCGGGCGATGGCGATCGCTGCTCGACCGGGCGAATTTTCTCTTCGTGCCGATCGTGAACGTCGACGGGCACGAGCGCACATCGCCATTCAACCGCATCAACCAGCGCGGCCCGGACGTGACCGGATGGCGCACGAACGCGCAAAACCTCAATCTGAACCGCGACTACATGAAGCTCGACACCGAGGAGATCCGCGCGATTGTCGCGGCGCTCGATCGATGGAAACCCGACCTCGCCGTCGACATCCACGTGAGCGACGGCGCCGACTATCAGTACGACATCACGTATGGATGGAACTCCACTGGCTACTCGACGCAGGCCGTCCGCTGGATGGACATGATGCTCGGCTCCGCACTGCACCGCGCTCTGGGCGCCATGGGGCACATCCCGGGGCCGCTGATCAACAACGACCCGGCGGAAGGGCTGACCATGCCCAACCTCCTGCCGCGTTTCGCCACCGGCTATGGCGACATCCGGCATATGCCGTCGATGCTCGTCGAAACGCACGCGCTCAAGCCGTACAAGCAGCGCGTCCTCGGCACGCTCGTTCTTCTCGCCGCGACGCTCGAGACGCTCGGCCGCGAAGGGGTGGCCCTGAAGCGATCGATCATGAACGACTGCGAACAGCACCTCGATCCTGTGCCGCTCGACTGGCGCGTCCCGAACGCAAGCGCGAATCCGGAGATGATGGACTTCCTCGCTGTCCAATCGCAGAAGGTGCCCTCGCCGATCTCCGGCACGACACGCACGGAATACCTCGGGACACCGGTGACCAGGCGCATCGCCGTCTACCATCAGACCGAAGTGGCAACGTCCGTCCGGCGCGCAAAGGCGTACTGGATTCCCGCCGCCTGGAGCAAAATCGCCGACCGCCTGACGCTGCACGGAATCGCCGTCGAGCGGATCAGCGATCCGCGCGAGGTCAACGTCGATGTCTATCGATTGAAAGACCCGAAATTCGATCCCGAGCCGTTCGAAGGACACGTGCGCGTCTCCGCGAAGAGCGTGATGGAACATCGAAAGCAGCGCTATCCGGCAGGCTCGTTCCGCGTCTCCACCGATCAGCCGCTCGGCGATCTGGTAACCGCGTTGCTCGAACCGTCGTCGCCCGACTCGTTCCTGCAGTGGGGTTTCTTTCACTCGATTTTTCAGCGCACGGAGTATGGCGAGAGCGCCATCGTTGAGCCGATGGCGGAGAAGATGCTGGCCGACAATCCGGCGTTGAAGCAGGAATTCGAGCAGCGGCTGGCAACCGACGAGGCGTTCCGCGCCAGCCCCGAGCAACGGCTCGATTTCTTCTACTTGCGCTCGCCATTTGCCGATGAGCAGTGGCAAGTTTATCCGGTCGCCCGCGAGCGATGACATGAGCCGCGGATTCCGCCTTCGGAGTGTGGCGGCGGGCGTCCCCGCCCCCCGGGCGCGCGAGGACGCGCGTCCCTACACGCCATGCCGATCCCGGGGTTCGGCACGGCGCAGCCGTGCCCTACTCGCGCTCGCCATTTGCCGATGAGCAGTGGCGCGTTTATCCGGTCGCCCGCGAGGCGGATTCCGTTCGGATTTCGCGGGGTCTAGTCCTGTCTGTAACTTACTGAAAATCCAATACTTTCAAAACGCTCGTAGTGCCAGAAAATGCCCGTGGGCACACGTATTCCACACACGAACTACTGCCCCCGAACTCTTTTTAACAGCCAGATGTCTCGAAGGATCGCGTCGCCTATCCCGGCCTCCAACATCCTCGCCTCGAAGTAGTCGCCCACTTCTAGTTTGATGAAACCATCACAGACTTGCGGGACTTTCACGACATGGAAGTGGCCAATGGCGACGGATGGCTGCTAGCTGCTCGGCATCGATACGAATACTTACGACGGTTGGGAGATAAACCGTCGGCAGCTGAGACTGAAGCACATGCCGGCGGCATTCAAGTTCCTCCGCTTCAGCTGGCTACCATAGTGTCGGAGAGTCTTTTTGTTGGAGCCCGAGCAACCATGTGCCAGTCCGCAGAGAAACGCTACGACATCGTCGTATATCGGCAGCTCAACCCGACACCGTGTCTCCCGATCCTTGACCACGCGCCTGACATGAACGCAGGCCGCGCCGCGGCCCTCCAGCGTTTCTACTCGATCGTCGCCTTGAACGGGAACGGCTGCCGCGACCGCGTCGCGTTGCAAGGTACCAGTTTTGTCAGACACTTTCCGATTCTGATTACTTAAGAGATGTCCGTCCATGAAGACAAGTCATAGACTTCACCAAAACGCACTACTATTATTTTTCAACGTCACTCCGCATACCTTCTCCCAGCAATGCATGTGGTCGATAGAGACGGGCCGACAGTTCACCTGTCTATTTTTTCTGGTACCCACCACGTTGACCAGACAGCCGCTCTTGTCCGACGGGTAGAACATCGGACTGCGCCGCTTGATGACGGGAAGGCGCAAGATTGCCGCCGCTGGTCCGGTGCGGATTGCCTCCGGCGGCCGCCGCGTCGTGAGCTGCTCGCGGCTAACCGAATGGATGCTGACGGTGAGCACGCTTCCGGCCAGCGCATGCGGTCCCGGTCCAGAAGCCGTCGCTGTCGTCACCCTCCAAACGGGCGCAAGTGCCTCGGTATCGTCATCGGCGTCGTCGCTCGCCGTCAATGGGAGCGCGGCGCTCAGCGTCGCTGTTGCGAACGCGTCGATCTGGTCTTTGCCATCCTCCTTGGGCAACACTCTTGTACCGTCCTTCGGCACGACCGACGACGCAACCGTGACGTACACCGGCTTCGGCGTGGGCACCGACACGATAACTTTGACCGCGAGCGGATTGTGCGGTCCGGCGCAACGGAGCATCACCATCACCGTGACATCAGCAGCGCCACCGCCGCCGTCCGGCGGCTACCTCCGGTGCTGCGACGGGACGCTCTCGCCGACGTGCACGAGCTGCGCGAACAAGCATGGGTGCTGCTCACACCACGGCGGCGTCTGCGGATGCCTCTAGAGTGTTTCGGCTCTTCGAGTCGTGCTTCGCTGAGCCAGTTCATCAGGAACTCGGCGCGTCGTCGTAGCTCCTCGACTTCCCAGCGCAGTCGGTGTGTCGATCAGCATCTGTGACTTGGTCGCGTGGTGCGTCGCGCAGCGCGTCTTCCATGGTGGTGATCTCGTGCTGGATGAGTTCGAGGCTGCGCAGGAGTTGGGCGATCGTGCTTTTCTTGGGCACGTCGTGAGTTTAACAGTGTTGATGACTTCAACCGATCGGCGCGCCGCAAAGTCACGAGTCGCTCCCGCCGAACGAGAAGGATCTCAAGATGCGGTACCGCATGCGGTCTTGAGATCCTTCGTTGACAGCCTAGGGGCTCTGCGACGCCGACACTTGCACACCAGAGCTCGGCAACTGTCCATTCGCGACAACTGCGGCATAGGTCAGACTTGGCTGGCTGACCGTCACGACTGCATACGCGAGTCGGTTGAGACCATTGGGACCATTGAAGGCAAGCGTGCAGTCGACCGGAGCGGTGGCGGCTAACAAGCTTCCGAATTGTTGCATTACATCTGGTGCCACTGTGACTCTCCTGGTATCGACTAGCGCTCCATCACAGGCACGCCGAATCTCGATGACGGACGACGCGACATCGCTTCCCCCGTTGTAGATGCCCACATTGATGTGGCCATCGACGTCGCCGAGCGTCAGTCCGGTCAAGACCTGCTGTTGGCCCGCGGGCACTAACGAGGTCAATACAGGCATCCTCGCTTTCCCATACTGCTGGTTCACAACAACCGGTACGGGGCAGAACGCATTTGTGACTCCTATAAACAGCTCTGAATCGACTGAGAGACCCGAAGGAACATCGAGATGATAAACCCAAAGAGGATCGTGGCTGCCCGGCTGCCAAGTCGTTTTCTGGCGAATCGACGCTGCTTGGCCTGCGGGGACGACAAAGCTATCCGGAATTCCGGATGGGAGTCCGCCGTTGGACACTCCGAGCAGATGTACCGTTAAATCGGTTGCCGTCAGATTGTAGAAAACCGTATCCGCAGTCCAAATCAGCGCGCCACACGCACTATCTGGCAATCGCGCTCCTAAGGCGCTCAAGTCGATGACGTACAAGCTGTCACCCTGTGCGCCTGCGCATAAAGCAAAGACCGCGACGACAGCCAGACCACGATGGATAAGAGTCTTCATTGACGTTTCCTAGTAGCCAATGCGCGATAGCCAGATGTCGAACGTCCCGGCACTTATTCCCACCCATGATGAGGTTGCCTTTTCGCCACCGCTAAAGGGCCAGTCCCAGACATCTTGATAGTCGCCGATGAAGGAATTGAGTGGAGGAGTGGAATCGAATCGACTAAGGTCCTGATCTGTGGCGTCGATACGAGTACCCGTGGGGGTCAGGTAGGCCTCGTAAGTCCGGTAGCTCGTATTCGTGTTGTCGGCATGACGGTCATAATATGTGATCACCACGTTACCCAGCGTGTTGAAGTCGATCGCAGGCATAAATTGATCATTTGCTGTGAACTGCACGCCGGTCGTCGGAGTCGACGACACCCGATGCCAACCGGATGTGTCCCGATAGGCGTACAGGATGTCTGTCCCGCTCGTTCCGTCCGCGTGCCACGTTAGAATAATCTTGCTCGGATTCGTATACCAATCGAATCTTGCCATGGGTGCGGTCTCGGCGCGAAGGCCCGGGCTCCCCCCCGGCGGGATGCTGCCAATGTGCACGCCGGTGCCGGCGATTTCATGAGCACCAAAGCCCGCGCCGAAGTTTGTGGAAGCGGCCATCTGAATATTGCGTGCTCCGAAGTCGACCCAGAGTACGTACACCGTGCCCGTGCCAGGGTCGACGACGATTTGCGGGTTCGCGAGACCGTTGTTGTTCTGCGGGGTCGGCAACGGTCCGTAGGCGACCACTGTCTTCTGAGGGAAAGTAGCGCCGCGGTTAGTGCTCAAAGCGACAACGATGGCGCTATTCGAATTCACGTAGTCCTGGCTGACATAGGCCAGGTACACGTAGCCTAGATCGCCACCATTGTGAAGCGAGACAGCGATCGCCGGCTTATCCAGGAAATATCCTGACGGCCTCGAATCGGCGATGGCCGGATTGGCAGTCCAATACCCGTTATCAGTCATATCCGAATGCCAAACGCCGATTGCATTAGGATAGTTTTGCGGATTCCTGAGATCATTATTGTTATATACGAGTCCGGCGCAGTACCTGCGAAGAGCCGCGATTCCACCGGGATAGGGGTTCTCGCTCATAAGCGGGTCGCCGCTAACGTTGTATCCCAGCGGGATTGGCATCGAACCGCGGATAAAGAGTGAAAAGTCTGTCGTACTTGCGTAATGAATGCGAGGCGTATTAGAGTCCTCGTATTTAATATAGCTCGTAACTGTCCGATCCAGCGGCGTCCCACCCGGGTTTTCGTTAATCGTGATCACCGACGGTTCCACATCTTGAAGCGGGTCCGACGTGGCATTGACCTCCGAAAGGAATATCGCATCGGGCGTTGGCTTCAGGATTCTTACACCCACCTCAGCGTGCCCTAGAGAACTCAGTCCGAGAACCGGAGCCGAAGACGTACCAGTCGCGTGTTGCAGTGACCTGAAAATGCCGTAATACACGACGCCGCTAAGATGGCTGTTTCTCAACGTTTCAAGAGCGAAGGATGGAACGCGCACTCCACCTTGTGGCGGAGGCACCGGGAGTGGATCGGGAGCGGGTGGGACTGCGGGCTGCAACCGGTCCGGAGGAATCGGTGGCGGCGTCGCAGCAAAGACGGCCCGGGCGGCGAATGTTAGTGCTAGGGCGAGAGTTAATAACAACATGAGTCTTCTCATTACTGGTTGTCCTTCCTGATGGAGGTTTCCAGGTAAACTGCGGCACCTCTTTCATAAGGAGCAAAAGGGGGCGCGCCGGTTAGAGTCAGGCTGTATGTCGCAGTTTGGGGAGGGCCTCCGCAGCTGATGGTTTAAATAATGGAAGTAAGGGTGGTCCTCATGAGGTACACCTTTATTGTCGGTCTACCAGAGGACGCCTGTCTACTGGCATTTTGTCGCATACGCTCGGTACCGTCACACCAATCACCAAGGTTCGCGAAGCGCGCTGGAAAGATAGCTGGCCAGAGAGAACCACGCCGAGTGACTTGTCATTTTTACGAGGTGCGCCTCTGGCGGTAGGCGTCCGGCGTCGTTCCCGTGGCTCGGCGGAACGCGCGATGAAAAGAACGTTCGCTTCTGAATTCGGCCTGAGCGCCGATCCTGGCGACCCTGAGGTTGGTCGTGTCCAAGAGGTATTTTACGTGGTCTATGAGCCGTCGCCGGAGATAGCTGCCGATTGCTTGCCGGCGCTCGTGATGGAATGTCAGTGTCAGGGTGGATCTGCTTATCCCAAGCCGTTTCGCGAGTTCGTCGACCTGCGGTCGTTCATGTCGTGCGAAGCAAAAAGCCAGGTAGTCCTCGATAGCACTGAGGACTATCTGCGAATTTGCAGCGTTGTCGTGTCCAGCGGCTGAGGGGCAGCCGCGTTTCGATCTCTCTAGTCGCTGTGTGGGACGCCGGAGCACGGAGAAACCCTTGGGAAGTAGTGATTCGGAGACCACTTTTGCTACCCTCCACACCTTGCCCAGCGTCACGATTTCCGTCACGGAAACCGAGTCTCGATCTGTAATCTACTGAGCCGCCAAGCCGTTAGAGGAGAACTGGCGCGTGATCGCCTTGCATCCGAGGCTTGCTTTTGCGGCAGGCGCCGACCGCATACTCTCGATGATGAGTTTCCCCGACTGTCAGAGCTTCGCTTAGGGGGCGCCCTTTCCACTTTTCTGCAGTGCTGTGCGTCCGTCGTCTGGATACGTCATCTCGAAGAAAGCCTTCACCGACGGGAACAGACATACAAATTCTTTCGGCGCTGGGGGTAGCACTTTGCTCTTCCCGGTCACTACTTCCTGAAAGGCTCGTGGTAGGGAAGTGGGTCATTCCGTCACTCCTCCTACTAAACATCCTTTCAAGGGAGGACTCATGCGCCGATTCGCGATTGCGGTTGCTTGCGCTCTCCTTGCAGCTGTTGCCGCTGCTGAAGGGAACGGCAAACTCCAGCTGCACTTCATCGACGTCGGTCAGGGTATGGGCGCACTGCTCATCACTCCGAACGGGGAAACCGTGCTCTTTGACGACGGCGCGAACAAGAATTGCGACAAACCCCTCTCATACCTCCAGCAACTCGGCATCACGAAAATCGACTACCACATCAACAGCCACTACCACGCCGACCACCTCGGGTGCGCCAGCCAGGTGCTCGCGGAGTTCCCCCTGCAGAAGGTCGCGTACGACCGGGGCACGAGCGTCACGAGCGACGCGATGAGCACCGCGTCCTACCAGAATTACGCGACCGCCGCGGGCTCGAAGCGCCGCACGCCGACAAAGGGCGAGACCCTCACGCTCGACGCCGGGAGCACGCACCCGGTCACGATCACGTTCGTCACACTGGCTGGGAACGGTGTGCCCACGACGAACGAGAATGACCTAAGCCTCGTCGCGCTCGTGCACTTCGACGAGTTCGACGCTGAACTCGGTGGGGACCTCAGCGGCGAGAACAGCGGGAACTACGCGGACATCGAGACCACCGTGATCCCGCTCGTGCACCAGGTCGAGGTGTACGAGGTCCACCACCACGGCAGCAGGTACAGCAGCAACGAGGCATGGCTCGCCAAAATCAAGCCCCGCGTTGGGATCGTTAGCGCGGGCGACGGGAATACGGAGTGTAGCGGCGGGCGTCCCCGCCCGCCCGGCGCGCGAGGACGCGCGCCCCTACACGTCCAGTAGCCAGAGGCGCGTCGGCTCGTCCTGACGGCGCTCGAGGCGCGTTCCGTGATCGGAGAGGAAAATCTCCAGCGCCGGATAGACGCGCGCACTGAGCAGATGTCCGCCGATGGCCGCCCCGTAGCGCCGGCCCAGGACCGTGTGCGCGTGAATCTTCACGTCGTCCCCGGAGCGCGCGATGCTGCCGGTGACGGCCAGCACTTCGACCTGCTCGGCGACTTCGATGTGCTCGTACTCCTTGGTGTGGCGATTCCAGTAAGCGATGGTCGCCTGCTCGAACGCGCCGATCCCCGAGAAGCTCGCCCCTTCGATGGAATGCTGCTTCGCGAATTCGGTCAGCTCGCTCATCACGTCGTCACCCGGATCGAGGACCAGCAGATGGGCAGCAGGCGCGCCGAGCGATTTCGTTTTCATTGCCGGAGAAACATATCAGCGATTTCCAGCGCGATGCGGTTCGGCGTTCCCTCATCGCGATTCGTCAGCACCACCACCGCGAGGCGTTGCTCGGGAAAACGGACGATTTCGTTCCGGAAGCCGATCGTCTCGCCGGAGTGCGACACCACCCGCCGCCCATGATGCTCGCTGATGCGCCAGCCGAATCCGTAGCGAACCGCCGGATCATCGGTCGGCGTGCGGGGAACGCGCGCCTCAGCGAAGCGGCCGGTGTCGAGCAGCGCAATCCAATGCACCAGATCGTCGATGGATGTGTAAATTCCGCCGTCGCCGAGGACCGCGCTGGTGAGGCTCTGATCGGTGCGGCGCCAGCCGTTCCCTTCCCGGCTGTACCCATACGCGCGGTGGGGAACGGTCGAGATCCCCTCTTCGAAGGCGACCGTCGATTGCATTCCGGCCGGCGCGAAGATGTTGTCGTGCAGAAAGTCGGCAAATCGCTTCCCCGACGCGCGCTCGACGATCAGCGCCAGAAACGCGTAGCCGGTGTTGCTGTAACGGTAGTGCATGCCGGGCGGAAAGTACGTGGTGCTCGTTCTTTCGAGCAGATGAAGAGCGTCCGCGTCTTTGAGCTGTTTCGTCGTGCCGGGCGGGATCAGATCTTCGTACGCGAGCAGCCCCGAGGTGTGCGTCAGCAGTTGGCGGATGGTGATCCCGTTCGCATAGGCCGGCATGGAAGGGAGGAATTTCGTTATCGCATCATTGAGCGAGAGCTTTCCTTCCTCCGCGAGCAGCAGAATCGCCGCGGCGGTGAATTGCTTGGTCACCGATGCCAGGCGGTAGTTCGTATCGGGCGCGCTGGCGATGGGCTCTTCGAGATTGGCCATCCCGTAGCTCCTGCGCAGGACGACCGTCCCGTCGCGCACGACGAGCACGCTGGCGCCGGGCACATTTCCCTGATGGTCATGCATCAGGGCGTCGACGTTCATGCCAGTCGACGCGCATCCTGACGCGGCAAGCGCGACAGCAATGCATACTCCTGCGCGTGCGGCACGAACGTATCGTCGGGCCGCAGATCGTGCACCCATCGGGCCTCCGCGACTTCTTCGGGATCGAGCGCCAGCGAGGAAATGTCGATCTCGCGGCGCACGAGAAAGATCTCGTGAAACTCGTTGTCAATGTACGTGCCGCTGTTGAGCACGAACGACTCGCGCAACATGCCGAGGTGCTGCAGATCGGCGCGCGAAATCGTCAGTCCCAGTTCTTCGTGCGTCTCGCGGATCGCCGCGTCGATCGCCGTCTCCCCCGCGGAGAGGTGTCCTGCCGCGGAAACGTCCCACAAACCGGGATGGTTCTCTTTCTTCAACGAGCGGCGCTGCAGCAGGACGCGGCCGTCGGGCGCGACGATCCAGACGTGGGCGGCGCGATGCCAGTCACCGCCGCGGTGGACCTGCGCTCTCGATTTGCGGGCGCCGGCCGGCTCACCGTCCGGCGTCAGGACGTCGATCAGCTCGGTCAAGGTTGCCAGTTGCCCTCGGAGTGCGGCGGCTTGACGCCGCCTTGAGGGCGGTGCCAGGGCACCGCACTCCGAAGGCAACTAATGATCCCCTTTGTCCATGAACAACTGCTCGTAGGCCTCACGTGAGGCCGTGTCCGCATCGATCTCGCCCCGGCGCGCCTGCGTGCGGCAGAACGACGGTTCGCGATCGGTGATCACCGTAATGGAGCTGGCACGGAGAAGATCCTTCGACGGCCACATTCCGCGGATCTCCAGCAGGTCGCCCGGCTTGAGCGAGCTGACCCACACCCGCCCGTTCAGCCCGTAGGCTGCCTTGGCGTCGACGCGCAGGTAGCGCTGCTGCGGCAGGCGGAGGGAGAAGAATTCCGTCTTCGCCTCGCGCACGGCGAAGCGGCCGACCACCGTGCGATGCGAGCGGAAAATCGAATCGACCAGCGCGTCATCGACGCGCATGGTGACCTCGATCGATTGCGCCACCAGGTGTGTACCCCGGCCCCGCACGGCGAACAGATGCACGCGGTCGCCGGGACGGAGATCCGCGCGATCGAACGCAAGGCCGCGGAAGGTGATTGCGCCGCGCTCCAGGGCCACCCGCACGCGCGGGCCGGCGTCGCTGCCGACGATCAGCCGGTCGACGCCGCGGTTCATGCGACAGACCGTCCCGTCAATGGTGATCGGCAGCGCGGGAAGCGCGGAAAGAGCGAGCAGCAGCGACAGCGTGAATCGTTTCATGGCAGATAACGTCTCGTGGGAACGCCTTCCGCCTTGTCGATGCTCAACTGCGCGAGGGTCTGCGTCAGGTGCCGGCCTTCTTCGTCCGCGTTCTGATAGGTCTGGCAGAGGAGATCGACGTAGTGGGGGGCCACTTCGGCGGAGATGGTAAACCCGTTCGGAGGCTGTTCAGGGCGCGTGGTCTCCGTGCGGCGCCACTTGCCGTCGGTCAGCTCGCACCGCCGGTAGCGATCGCCTTTGCCTTCGATGTACGCGTAGGGACCGAGGGGTGGAATGCCGCGGGCGTTGGACTTCTGTTCCTCGAGCGCGCGGATGACATACGAGGCGATCATCTCCCGGAGCGAGCGGTGGGAATGGCCGATCGTCTCGGTGATTTTCAGGCCGGACTGATAGAAGCTTTTGTCGCCGGGCGATTTGGCAAACGAATAGAGCGTGCAGCGCACGACCGCGCAGACCACGCGGATGTCCAAGCCGTTCCACTCAAAAATCAGCTCGTGTTCGGATCCGGGCCCGAAGCGCGCCTCGCTGATGACACGCGCGCCGTTGAGCGAAACATCGATCAGCCGCACCGGCACGTCGCGCATATGCGCGGCGATCGGCGCGTCGAGATGGATGCGATGAAACTGGCGGCGCTCCTCCGGCCGGTCACTTCCTATGGCCACTGCATCCCTCTGCATTGACACGCAGTTCTGAAAGTATACGTCTTCCCCCGTTACACTGTTTTCGTGGCCAACCTTGCCCGTCGCCTCGGCGTTTTCGACGCCACGATGATTGTCATGGGCGGCATTATCGGTTCGGGAATCTTCATCAACCCGTACGTGGTCGCGCAGCAAGTGCATTCGTCACTGCTGATTGTGGGCGCGTGGGCGCTCGGCGGCCTGATTGCCCTGCTCGGCGCGTTCGTCTATGCGGAGCTCGCCGCGCTGCGGCCGGAGGTCGGAGGTCAGTATGCGTACCTTCGCGATGCCTATCATCCGGCGGTCGCCTTTCTCTATGGATGGGCGCTCCTGCTGGTCGTGCAGACGGGTGGGATGGCGGCGGTGGCCGCCACCTTCGGGAAGTATTTCGTCGAGCTGACCGGCACCTCGATCTACGACGCGGCCATCGCCGTGGGCGCTCTCGTCCTGCTGACGGCCATCAACTGCATGGGCGTGCGCGGCGGAAGCAACACCCAGAGCGCGCTGATGCTGCTCAAGCTGGCGGCCATTGCGGCGCTGATCGTCGCCGGCTTTTCGTTCCGTGGTGCGCCGCCGCCCGCGGCCGTCCATGCAACCGAGCGCGACACGCTGCTCCGATTCGGCGCGGCCATGACGCCGGTGATGTTCGCCTACGGCGGGTGGCAGACGGCGAGCTTCATTTCCGGGGAACTGAAACGGCCGCGGCGCGATCTGGCCATCGGGCTGCTGCTCGGCGTGGCCGGCGTGATCATCGTCTACGTGCTGGTCAACGTCGTCTGCGTCCGCGTCCTCGGGCCGGCGGGACTGGCGGCGACGACGACACCCGCATCGGCAGTCATGCGCGCAGCGCTCGGCGAGCGCGGCGCGAGGCTGATCGCCGTCGGCATTACCGTCTCCACGCTCGGATTTCTCAGCCAGAGCATGCTCACCGCGCCGCGCGTGTACTACGCCATGGCCGCCGACGGCGTGTTCTTCCGCCAGGTGGCGCGCATCAGCGCGAAGACCCAGGTGCCGGTGGTGGCCATCGCACTGCAGGGAGTGGTGGCCATCATCATCACGCTGTCCGGAACGTACGAGCAGATCCTGAGCTACGTCGTCTGCGTCGATTTCATCTTCTTCGGCCTGACCGGGCTCGCGCTGTTCGTGTTCCGCCGCCGCCTCCCGCCCGCCCCCTTCCGCACCCCCGGCCACCCGGGCACCACCGCGGTGTTCGTAATTGCCTGCTGGTCTGTAGTAGCAGCTACTATAGCGCGCAACCCAGGCGACAGCGCGATCGGTCTGATGATCCTGCTGGCGGGCCTGCCGGCCTACGCCTGGTGGGTCAGGGGACGTACCGCCGCGTCGGAACCCCTTCCGCCTTGTTGATGCTGAGCTCCGCCAGGATGCGCGTCAGCCGGCGCCCCTCGCCGTCGGTCCTTTCGTACGTCTCGCACAGCATGTCGAGGTAGCGCGGAGGCACCTCGGCCGAGACGGTGAAGCCGCTTATAGGCTGCTCGGGGCGGGTGGTGGCGCTTATCCGCCATTTGCCGTCGACCAGCTCGCAACGGCGATACCGGCCGCTCTTTCCCTCGAGGTGGACGTAGGGGCCGATCGGAGGCACGCCGTCCCAGTTTGCCCGCTGCTCGTCGAGTGCCTTCGTGACGTAGTAGCCGATCAGCTCGCGCATGATGCGATCGGAATCGCCGGTGGTCTCGACGATCCGAACGCCGATTTCGTAGGTGCTTTGCTCGTTCGACCCGGTGGCGAAGTTCTGCAGCGTGCAGCGGGTGACGGTGCACTTCAGCAGCATGGGCTTCCCTTCCCAATCGACGCGAAGGTCCTGGGCCGAGCCGGGGGTGACGCGCAATGTGCCCAAGAACCGCGCACCGCCGATGGCCAGGTCCAGCACCTGAACCCGCTGTTTGCCAAGCGTGCCGGAAATGGGATGCTCGAAATGGATGCGCTCGAACTGGCGCTGCACCTCGGAAAATTCGCGCCGGGTAGCCACCGGAAAAGTATAGCGACCTCGGCCCTACTTCACGTCATCCAAGAGGTACGAGGTTACCGGTGAAAAAAGGATACTCAGGGCGGCGGAGCGGCAGGCGCCAACTCCCCGAGGATGTTCTTGGTGATGGCCGGCAGCAGGGTCTTGTCGTCGGCGATGCCGCGGGTGAAGATCACCAGAATGATCTTGCGGCCCCCAGGCAGCTCGATGTAGGCCGCGTCGTGCAGCACCTCGCTGGTCCATCCGGCCTTAGACCACAATTTCGCTCCGGCCGGAAGCGCCTCCCCGATGTACTCGGTCACCTGGTTCTCTTCCTTGCGCGGAGGATTCAGCGGACGCTCCAGCAAGGCGAGCATCGCCTGGCTGGCCTGCGGCGCGACCGCGCGGCCGCGCACGATCCATAGAAGCAGCGAAGCCACCGCATTCGACGTGGCGCGGTTGCGGTTTGGCCGGTCGGGGCCGCCCATGAGCTGCTGATCGCGCCCGAACGGGCCGGAGCTCCACGGCTTGACCATGGCGCTGATGTCATAGCCCATCGGATTGAGATAGCGATTGACCACGCGGCGCTTGTCAATGAACTGCCGCAGATGCCGCCCTTCCAGCTCGGGACCGCTGCAGGTGTCGCTGATGGTGTCCAGCAGGAATGCGGCGGCGTCGTTGTCGGACACGGAGATCATCTCGTGCAACGCGCGCGGAACGTCGGGGTCGTTCTCCCTGTGCTGATGAAAGACTTCGACCATGAAGAAGAGCTTGACCACCGAGGCGGGATAGAACGGCGCATCGCCGTGGTAGTCGGCGCGCGACAGCACCGCGGGCCGGGTCACATCGAGGATGCTCATGGCCAGGTTGTCTGCCGTGAGCTTCGGAAAGGCCTTCAACGACGCCTCGGCGGCGTGGCGCAGGGCCGCGGCGAGTGACGGATCGACCGGGAGCTGCTGGAACTCGCGAAAATCGGCGCCGGCGCCGGCGGCGAGGAAACAGAGCGCGACTGCGATCAGGCGAATGCGCATGGCGCGCATTCTAACGTCAGATCTCGAAGGGTTCGTCCCACTTCTGAACCTCGCGATTCGGCGGCCACCGGCGATTGAACTCGTCGACCGCTTTCACGTACTCGTCCCAGGTGAGGTGCGGAGGATGCAGCCATGCCTCGCGCAATGCTTCGATCGTTTCGGGCGTCAGGCGCATGTCGCGCTCGAAATCGGGCAGGTTATTCGCGGGTGAGGTCATCGAATAGTTTCAACATGCCATGCTTCTGGCAATACTCCCGAACCATTGTACGGTCGACGCCGGGCAACCGCAGCAGGAACACGAGATCGGGAAGGTCCTGCCGGTCACGCATCGGCTCGTTTTTCACCGCCAGAAATTTCATCATGGCCAGATATTCCGGACGGGCGACGGGAACCGCCAGTCCGCCGGAGGCCGGACGTCGTTCCGCGCTGTCAAGAACGAGATCGGCCGTATTGTCGCGGACGTAAAGAAAATCGACGCGCTGGTCTTCACGTACGTGATTCGAGAAACCGGGAAGCCGGTTCAGCGTCTCGTACCCGATCTCTTCCATGTGCCGCACGATGCGCTCCTGCGCCGCGCCGTCGACGATCAGATCGAGATCGAATGTCAGCCTCGAGCGGCCGAGCGCCTGCAGTGCGAACCCGCCCGCGAGCGCGTAGCGAAGGTTCTGGCCCTCGAAGAACGACGCTAGCTCGCGTAGCACGGCGCCGTAATCGGCCACCCTACCCCCGCCGCCATGCCCGGATGCGCGCCGCCACGTTCTGCGGCGTGAATCCCAGCTCCTCGGCGATTTTTTCGTAGGGGGCCGACGCGCCGAAGCGGTCGATGCCCATCACCAGCGCGTCGCGGTTCACGTACTTGTACCAGCCCGACGAGCGGCCGGCCTCGATGGCCACCGCCCGGCTGCGATTGCCCAGCACGCGGTTCTGATAGTCGACATCTTGACGATCGAACAGATCCAGCGAGGGCGCGGAGACGACGCGCGCTCGCGTCCCTTCGCCGCGCAGCAGGTCGGCGGTCTTGACCGCCAGCGGGACTTCGGAGCCTGTGGCGATGATGGTGAAGTCGCCGTCAGCGTAGCCATCGAGCACGTACGCGCCGCGCCAGATGACGTGCGGATCGAATCCCGGCGGATGCGGAATCGGATCGAGCTTCTGCCGCGTGAACACCAGGATCGTCGGCCCCTTGCTCCTCCCCACCGCCCACGCCCAGGCCATGGCGCACTCCGCTCCGTCGGCCGGGCGGAACAGGGTCATGTTCGGAATCAGCCGCAGCGAGAAAAGCTGCTCGACCGACTGGTGGGTCGGGCCGTCCTCGCCGAGAAACACCGAGTCGTGCGTGTAGGCGAAAATCGAGGGGATGTTCATCAGCGCGGCGAGGCGGATCGCCGGCCGCATGTAGTCGGAGAAGATCAGGAATGTCGAGCCGTACGCGCGCCACGAGCCGTACAGCGTGAGACCATTCACCTCCGCTCCCATGGAGAGCTCGCGCACGCCAAAATAAAGATTGCGTCCTTTGAACACGTCGAGCGACGGCGGCTTGTCCGGCGTCTCTTTCGCCCGGACGATGTTTCCCGCATCTTTGATGTTCGTTTTCGTCGACGTCGACAGATCGGCGGCGCCGCCGATGACGAACGGCGCGATGGCCGCGAGCTTCTGGATCACCTGACCGGAGAGATCCCGCGTCGCCGCCGGCTTGTCGCTCTTCGCCGCGTCGACGAGCTGCATCTCATATCCATCGGGAAGGGTGTGGTTCCAGTAGCGGTCCCATTCGTCCGCGAGCTGCGGGTTACGCCCGCGCCACTCGGCCATCCCCTTCTCCCATTTCTTGTGCTCGCGCGCCAGCTTCTTCGTTTTCCGGGCAAACTCCGAGCGCACCTCGTCGGGGACGTAGAAGGTCGGCTCCTGCGGCCAGCCGAGGGCCGCCTTCGTCGCCTTGACCTCATCGGCGCCGAGCGGCTCGCCGTGCGCGCGCGAAGTGCCGTGAAACTTCGGGCTGCCCCATCCGATCACCGTGCGGGCAATGATGATCGACGGCTTGTCGGTGACCTTCTGCGCTTTGCGGATCGCCTTGCGCACTGCGTCGCGATCATGGCCATCGATCGTCTGCACGTGCCAGTGGACGGCTTCGAAGCGCTTCTTCACGTCGTCTGAGAACGACAAGCGCGTCTCGCCGTCGAGCGAAATGGAATTGTCGTCGTACAGATAGATGAGGTTGCCGAGACCGAGATGTCCGGCGACCGAGGCAGCTTCCGAGCTGATTCCTTCCATCAGATCGCCGTCCGAGCAGATGCAATAGATGTAGTTGCTGACCGGCCCGAAGGCCTCGCCGCCGTTGAAGCGCGCGGCCATCATCTTCGAGGCGATGCCCATGCCGACGCCGTTGGCGAATCCCTGGCCGAGCGGTCCCGTAGTGGCCTCGATCCCCTCGGCCTCGCCGTACTCCGGATGTCCCGCCGTGCGGGAGCCCCATTGCCGGAAATGCTGCAGCTGATCGAGGGTCATGTCGGGGTAGCCGGTCAGATGCAGCAGCGAATAGAGCAGCGCCGAGGCGTGGCCTGCGGAGAGAACGAATCGATCGCGATCCTTCCAGCGCTGGTCTTTCGGATCGTGGCGGAGAAACTCGGTCCAGAGGACGAAGGCCATGTCGGCCATGCCCATCGGCGAGCCGGGGTGGCCCGACTTCGCTTTCTCCACTGCGTCGACGGAGAGAAAGCGAATGGTGTTGACGCAGAGCTCCTCGAGCTTGTCTTTTTCACGGTACTTCGGCTCGTTGCGCTGTTCAGCGTCCGTGATGGCGGCGCTGGCATCCTGCGCTGCCGAGGATTGTTGTTGCATGGCAACCTCCGCGATGGATCGGATTATACTCGGCGGGATTCGTTTCGAGTCCCGTTCTCAACGGTTTACACTCGACAGCGTTCTCCCTCGTTCTCTCACTTTCGCTTCCGTTTGCTGTCGAAACTACTGTCAACTTTCCGCTTGAGAAATGTACGAACCGGGCGCACATTCAAAGCGTGAAAAGAAAGCGAAAACGACGCGCGAGCGGTGAAGGATCAGTCTTTCTGAGAAAAGACGGCCGATGGGTTGCGGCAGCGCGTGGCGGCCATCCCGTATTTTACGGATCGACGCAGGGTGAAGCACTCAGCCGCCGCGATGCGTGGATCAGAACGCATCCAGCGCGTTTCCGTCGCCCATCGATGGGACGCTCCGTTACGGGCGGTTTTGGTTTCTTCGGCATTGAATCAAATCATTTTGTCATAGTCAGCATGCGAGCCGATCCAAAACCAGATGGCTATGGTAGGTCCGATGAATTCGCCGGTTGGATCGAGCCTCGTCAGGACATAGAGTGCTCTGTAGTCTTGCGTGACGCGAGCAGAATAGATCCGTTCCGTCGCGTGTACTTCCGTCGCGTGTACTTTTTTGAAACGAAGGCTAGTGTGATACGGATTCTCGGAGAACAGCCGGTATGCCTTCGTTGCGGCATCTCTGACGTGCGGTGGCAGCGATTTTAGGCACCGCCTGAAGCTCGCGGTCGTCCGCGAATTCATCAGAGCTTATCGGGATCGAGTTCTTCGGTGCGACCAGCGCGGTACTCTTCAACTGCGGCTGTCGCGAGACTGCTAAGTCTTGCCGCCGTGGCATGAAAGCGATGATTCCACTCGGTTTCGGAGTGCAACTCGCCAAGCATCAAGCGCGCAAAAGCATCCTGCTCGCCTTCCGGCAGCTCGGTTGCCCGTGCGAATACTTCTTCCAGCAGCTTAGTCATGGCTCGCCTTCCACCATACGAAAACACTGCCAGAACGTCAACACTTCCATTTCGGCGTTGCTGTCAAGTGCTGCTGTCAGCCACTTTTGCTACCGCTAAACCCGCGCTGCTGAGTGGGTTAGAAATCCGGTTTATACTCGGCGGTATTCGGCCAGGATCGCATGACTCACGACGAGAGCATTACCGTCAAGGGTTCGCCTGTTCGCAGCCTGCAGAAATTCATCGAAGCGGAGCTCGCGCCGAAGCAGCGCGACGCCGCCCTCGACGCCGTCCCCGAACTCGGCGCCCGCATGCGCGGCCCGATCCTTCCGACCGAGACCATTCCCGTCGCCGCGCTCAACCGTCTCACCGAAGAGGCGGCGAAAATCAAAGGCGAACCGCTGGAGCAATTCGCGCGCCGCGCCGGACGTCAGGCGGCCGGCGATGCCGTCCGCGGGATCTATCGCTTCTTCGCCCTGGTGATGACGCCGGCGGCGCTGCTGTCGAAGGCCTCGCAGATGTGGAGTGCGCTCTACAACCGCGGCGAGCTGCAGGTCACCGATCAGACCGATCACGGCGCGACCATCAAGCTGCTCGATTTTCCTTCCGAGACCGCCGGCTGCGGCCGGACCACGGGTTGGATCGAGCGCATGGCCGAGCTGACCGGTGTGAAGAACGTACGCATCCAGCAGACGCAGTGCTACGCCAAGGGAGCGCCGCATTGCGAGTGGAACATCACGTGGAGCTGAGATGAACAAGCTCTTCCTTCAGCACAGCGATCATCCCCTCTTCCGCTACTTCACCGACGAGGAGCGGCGGCGCATCGAGAAAATCGGCGAGGTAAAGACGGTGCGCGCGACCAAGACTCTGATCCGCGCCGGCGAGCGCGATTCGACGCTCTTCGCCGTCGAAGAGGGACACCTCGACATCATCGCCAAAGACGCCGTCCTGGCCACCGTCGGCCCGGGCGACGTCCTCGGCGAAGTGTCGTACATCGACGATTCGCCACGCACCGTCTCGGTGAAGGCCGGCGAAGAAAACGCCGTCGTGCGCGCGTGGGACAAGAAGACGTTGTCCGAAGCGCTGGCCTTCGAGCCGGAGCTGCTGGCTAAATTCTCCGTCGCCCTCTGCGAGCTGCTCGTCGAGCGTCTCCGCGACAACGCTCGAAGGGTGTAGGGGTCAGGCCCCTTCCACGGATGGTAGCGCAGGGCGAAATCGATGCGCCGCTGGGCGGCGGGATGCGAGTAACGCCACCACTCGATGAAGCGTGGGGGATCCGGATCGGCCTTCGAGTCTTCGGCGAACTTGACGAACGAACTGGCCATCGGCTCGTTGAGGTGCGTCAGATCGAGGCTGAACTTGTCCGCCTGATGCTCGATTGCCCGCGAGAATCCTGAGGTCACGGGCGACAGCAGGAATCCCATGACCGCCGCCACCAGCATCAGCCACGGCAGCGCCGCCGGATCCGCGCGATCGGCGATCGCCCATCGCGCGCCCCATCGTGCCAATCCCCACCGGTACAGCTTCTGCGCGAAAAAAAAGATCACCAGCGCCACGGCCACGCCGAACGCGATTCCTTTCCACAGATGCCCGAGGACGTAGTGGCCCATCTCGTGACCCATCACCGCCAGAATCTCGTCGTGATCCATCTTGGCCAGCAGCGTGTCCCACAGCACGATGCGCTTTGAGGGGCCGATTCCGGTCACGTAGGCGTTCATGGTCTTCGTCTGCTTCGATTTGTCGACCTGATAGACGCGGCTTCCCTGAATCCCGGCGTGCGCCGCCTCGGCGAGCAGATCGCGCCGCAACACCGGATCCTTCAGCGGCTCGAATTTGTTGAACAGCGGATCGATGATCAACGGGGTGATCACCACACCGAGGATGATCAGCGGGATGGAACCGATCCACAGGACGACCCACCATTGCCGAAACAGCCTTATGCCGAGGAGCGCCAGCGCGGCGACGAATGATCCGATCACCAGGTTGACGCCGATTCCCTTTCCGATATCGCCGAGCCAGGAGACGAAGCTC
The DNA here is from genome assembly GCA_041483175.1 of Thermoanaerobaculia bacterium. Taxonomy (GTDB): domain Bacteria; phylum Acidobacteriota; class Thermoanaerobaculia; order Gp7-AA8; family Gp7-AA8; genus Gp7-AA10. Next base: position 24,947 of record JBGPFD010000002.1, read on the forward strand.
TGGTTCGTCAGATCGAATTGATGCGGAACGATGAAGTCCTGATAGAGCGTCAGCGGGAATTCCATCGCGGACATGACCAGCGTCAGAAGAGCAAAATAGAGCATGGCCAGCGGAAATCGCCACCGGACCGTCCGCGCCGCGGCGTCGCGCAGACGCGCGGAGATGCGCGTCTGCAGCACGAGAAACAGCATGGCCAGGCCGTAAACGACATCGACGAAATAGAGAACGTCCTGCAGGCGGCTGTGCCGGATCATTTCCGGCGTGGTGTGCACCACAAAGCGACGATCGGCCGTCGCCGCCGAGGCGGCGGCGCACCACAGAAGCAGCAGACTGATCCACAGCCATCTGCGCATTGCCGCGTTATGATCGCACGCGATGATCCGGCCGGCGACCGAGAACGACATCCCGCTGATCCTGCAGTTCATCCGCGATCTCGCGCGCTACGAGAAGCTGGAGCACAAAGTGGTGGCGACGGAAGAGGGACTTCGCCAGACGCTCTTCGGAAATCCGCGATTCGCGGAAGTCGTCCTTGCGGAGAGCGGCGGCAATGCTGTGGGCTTCGCCCTCTTCTTTCACAACTACTCGACGTTTCTCGGCCGCCCGGGCATCTATCTCGAGGACCTCTTCGTGAAACCGGAGATGCGCGGCCGCGGCGTGGGCAAGGAACTGCTCGCGTACCTCGCGCGCCTGGCGCAGGAGCGCGGATGCGGGCGCCTCGAGTGGGCCGTCCTCGACTGGAACGCGCCGGCGATCGATTTCTACAAGAGCCTCGGCGCAGTGCCGATGGACGACTGGACCATCTTCCGTCTCATCGGCGACCCGCTGGAGAAGCTGGCGAAAACATAGAGCCGACTCTCAGTCGGCTCGGCGCCGGCTAAGAGCCGGCGCTACGTTAGGTCCCCTGACGTTCTCCCCAAAAACTGGTCCACGGTGAAGGTTAGGGGAGCCGGGTAGACTGCCGAAAGGAGCTACCGATGAAGCGGACCCGATTCACCGAAGAACAGATCATCAAAGTTCTCAAAGAAGTCGAAGCCGGCGGGGTGACACGTGAGGTGTGCCGGAAGATGGGCATCACCGAGCAGACGTTTTACCGCTGGCGCGCAAAGTATGGCGGGCTCCAGATTGCGGAAGCTAGGCGACTGCGCTCGCTCGAAGAAGAGAACCGACGGTTGAAACGCTTGGTGGCGGACCTTTCGCTGGACAACCAGGTACTGCGAGACGTGAACTCAAAAAAGTTTTGAAGCCTGCGGCCAGACGGTTGCAGGCGCAGTACGGTATGGAGCGATACGGGATCAGTGAACGCCGCAGTTGCGGGCTTTTTGAGCTGGGGCGATCGACCAAGAGGTATCGGTCGCGTCGATCGACGGACGAGGCCTTGCGTGCGCGACTGCGGGAGCTCGCGAGTGAGTTGCCGCGGTACGGCTACAAGCGCCTCTGTCGCCGGTTACGCAAGCAGGGTTGGGCTGTGAACCACAAACGGATCTACCGGATCTACCGGGAAGAAGGACTGATGGTGCGAAAACGCAAGCGCAAACGGCTGATTCGACGCGCCGAACGGCCGGCAGTGCCGCAGCGACCGAATGAGCGATGGTCAATGGACTTTACCTCAGACCAACTCGCCGATGGACGGCGCTTCCGAACCTTCAACGTGGTCGACGACTTCACTCGCGAATGCATCGCCATCGAGGTCAACCGGTCGATGACCGGTGATCGTCTCGTAGAAGTTCTCGATCTCGCTGCCCGGCAGCGGGCCTACCCAGGGGCGATCGTCTGTGACAACGGGCCTGAGTTCGTGGGGCGTGCACTCGAGGGGTGGTCTTACGCACACGGAGTGACGCTGCGGTTCATCCAGCCAGGAAAGCCCGTCCAGAACTGCTTCGTCGAAAGCTTCAACGGGAAGTTTCGGGACGAGTGTCTAAACGAACACTGGTTCATGTCGATGTCGGACGCCAGAACGACGATCGAAAACTGGCGGCGAGACTACAATGAAGTCCGCGAACACAGCTCGCTCGGAGGTCTTGCTCCCGCGGAGTTCGCCAAACGTGCCGTGGAAACCGCGGAAAACGCTGCGGCGTTTCCCGCCGTTACCACAGCACCTGCCACGACAATGAAGAGACCAACGCATCACCCGGTCCCTAACTTCGCGCGTGGACCAAAGATGGGGTGAACGTCAAGGACGACGGCATCTACGCGCAGTTCGGGCGCGACCCTGATCTGATCGAAAACTTCACCACGGCGGCATTCGAGAAGGTCTACGGGCGTTTCGGAGTGCAGAAGCTCAACAGCAGGATCGATTCGTGAAGTTCACCGACAAAGCGCGGTACCTCCGCTACCTCGTCGACCGCCGAGGCATGAAGCCGATCTACATGATCCTCGGGCTGACCTACGACTGTAATTCGTTCTGCCGCACCTGCTTCAACTGGGAGCAACTGCGGAAGAACAAGGAGCACGAGCTGTCGTTCGAGGAGATTCAGAAGACGTTCGCTTCGATCGACGACCTGCTGTTCGTGGTCATGAGCGGCGGCGAGCCGTTCCTCCGCCGCGATCTGCCGGACGTCTGCGCCATGCTGTCGGAACAGAACCACGTCAAGCAGATCACCATCCCGACGGGAGCCATCGCCAGCGATCTGATCGTCCGGGCAACCGAGGAGACGCTGCGGCGTTGCCCGGCGACGCAGGTCGTGGTCAACCTCTCCATCGATCACATCGGCGAGAAGCACGACTGGATCCGCGGCGTTCCCGGAAATTACGAAAAGGCGAAGAAGACCTACGCCGGGCTCATCGCCCTGCGCGGCCGCTATCCGAATCTGACCGTGAACGTGCACACGTGTCTCTGCAACTACAATGTCGACGATCTGGACTTCATCTTCGCCTCGGTGCGGCGCGATTTTCCTGAGATCTCGTTTCATTCGTTCGAGATGCTCCGCGGCGACCAGCCGGACAAGAACATTCAGCCGATTTCCACCGAGCGCTACCGCGAGGTGCTGCCGAAGCTCGAGGAGTACTGGAACTCGTTCCGGCACTACGACGGCTTCCTGAAATTCGTGAAGATCTACACCCGCAAAATGGAGCTTGCGGTGCTCGAGCAGGAGACGCAGGTCCGTCCGTGCTACGCCGGAATGATCTCGGGCGTGCTCGACGCGCGCGGCGAAGTGCGGATGTGTGAGCTGCGCGACGCGGTCGGAAACGTTCGCGACACCGGCTACGACTTCGGCAAGCTGTGGTTCTCGCCCGAGTCCGACCGTCAACGCGCCTCGATCAAGGCGAAGGAGTGCCACTGCACGCACTCCTGCTTCCTCTCGTCATCGCTGGTGTTCAATCCGCGGACGTGGGGAGCGTATTTTGCTTCGACCGTGGTGAATTTCTTGTCCGCTTCGTGATGGTGTAGCGGCGGGCGTCTCGCCCGCCGGCGGCCGGGGACGGCCGCCGCTACACTTATCCGGTGAAGTCGCGCGTAGCCATCGTCGGGCCGGTCTATCCCTATCGGGCCGGCATTGCCTACTGCACGACGCGACTGGCGCATGAGCTGGGCGCGGATATGGTTTCCTTCAAGCGGCAATATCCGAAGCGCTTCTATCCCGGCGGCTACGATGTCGATCCGACATTGCCACGCGCCGACGCCGACTTCTCGCTCGACATTCTCAATCCGCTGACATGGCTGCGCGCGCGGCGGCGGCTGCGGCAGTACGACGCGGTGATCTTTGTCTGGTGGATCTGGGTCTGGGCGCTGCCGTATCGGATCATGATGATCGGCGCGCGGCGCGTGATCCTGCAGTGCCACAACATCGGCGAGAAGGAGCCGGCGTGGTGGAAGCGCGCGCTGGCGAATCTCGTCTTCCGCCGCGCGGACGTGCTGGTGGTGCACGCAAGAAGCGAGGCGGAGGAGGCGCGCCGCAGAACGCGCGCCACGGTGGTCGAGACGTTTCTTCCGGTGCACGAGCTGGGGCGGGACATGCCGTCGCGGGCCGAGGCGCGGCAGCGGCTCGGCGTCGAGGGCCACGTGGCGCTCTTCTTCGGGCACATCCGCCCGTTCAAGGGACTGGACATCGCGCTCGAGGCGTGGCGCAGGCTGCAGACGAAGGCGACCCTTCTCGTCGCGGGAGAGCCGTGGTGGGGTCGTTCCATCGCCCCACAAGCCAACGTGCGACTCGACCTTCGCTTTATCCCTGACGCGGAGATCGCCGTCTACTTTGCCGCGGCCGACGTGGTTCTCGCGCCGTATCGCACCGAAGCGCAGAGCGGGGTGGCGCTGACCGCGTTTCATTTCGGTCGCCCGGTGATCGCCACCGCGGTCGGCGGGCTGCCGGAAATCCTCGACGATCGCAACGGCATCCTGGTCCCGCCGGAGGATGCGACCGCGCTGGCGGCGGCGATCGACGACTTCTTCAGCCGGCGCGACCGGGCGGCGATGGAACGCGCGGCCGCGGAGAGCGCACGCCGCTACTCGTGGGCGGAATACGGCGCGATGATGAACCGCTTGCTAGGCCGGACATGAAATTCTCCCCGCGCCGCATCAAGGTCGGCCTCGAGCTGACGTCCAAGTGCAACCTGCGCTGCGGGATGTGCCCCCTTCCGGTTCTGCGGCGCCCATACGAGGACATGGAGTGGCCGCTGGTCGAGCGCGCCGAGAGCGAGATCCATGGCGCCGGGCTGCAGCTCAAATGGCTGCATGAGATGGGAGAGCCGCTGCTCTATGCACGCCTCGACGACGCGATCCGCCTCTTTCCCGAAGCGAGCGTGAGCACGAACGGCCTGCTGCTGACGCCCGACATCGGCGCGAGGCTGCTCGCGTCGCCGCTGAAGCGGCTGCGCATCTGCGTCGACTCGATCAATCCGAGCGTCTATCCGCAGCTTCGCACGGGCGGCGACTTCGACAGGCTCGTGGAGCTGACCCGCGCGTTTCTGCGCCAGGCGAAGGGACATCCGATGCGCATCGAGATCCAGAAGATGCGCTCCCGCCTGACGCTCGACGAAACCGTGGACGATTTCCGCCGCTTTTTCGATCTGCGGCAGTTCCGCGGTGCCCGGGTGATCGAGAAAACGTGCGAGGCGCTCGACGTCAACGAGGAGACTGACCTGCATGGCAAGTTCTACGGGTGCGTGCAGGGGGCATTTTTCACCTGGGTGGTGATCTTCGCCGACGGGCGCGTCACGCACTGCTGCTACGACGCGCACGGCGAGCAGATCCTCGGCGACCTCAGGAAGCAGTCGCTGATGGAAATCCTCGACAGCCCCCGCATGGCAGAAATGCAGGCCGCGTTTGAGCGCCGCGACTTCACCAACCTGCCGCGCTGCGCCGAGTGCTTCAAGCACGGCGGCGAATCGCATGCCTTCAACGATGTCCTCACCAGCGTGCAGAACCTTCCCGGCGCGGCGAAGGATGTCGTGCGGAAGGTGATCGACGTGCGCTACCGGTCGTGAGGGCGTGGCGCCGGCTGAGAGCCGGCGCTACGTAGAGCCGACTCTCAGTCGGCTCGTTTCGGATACGATCTCTGCCCCATCATAAAGGAGGCTGGAAATGTTGAAGCGGATCGTGGCCCTGGCGATCATCTGTGCAGCTCTTGCTCTACCCGGGTCGGCTCGCGAAGGATTCGGCTGGTCGAAAAAGGGAGTGAACATCGACAAGACGAAGCCGCCGGCGGTCAACATCAGCGGCACGCGCATGAACGTCTTTGTGAACGCGGAAAAGACGCGCAAGACCGACAAGGCGAAGGACCTTCGCGATCTGACTGAGAAGGCGATCCTCGAGGGAAACAAGCAGTTGGAAGCTTCGCCGCACGGCGACGTGAACGTTTCCATTGCCCTCGACCGGCTGGACACCGTAAAACACAACGAATCGAAGGTCGATTACGACAGCCAGAAGACCAAGGACAAGAACGGGAAGACCACCTACGTCAGCGTCCCGGTGACCAAGAACTTCACGCGCGTGGCCGCGGAGATCGGCGGCACGTACGAGATCACTGATGCGAAAGGGCGCGTGATCGACGCGGGCGACATCGACCGGAAATTTAATGAGGACTACGAGTACGGTGCTCCCTCCGACGAGAAGTTGGAGAGCGCCCTTCTGCAGGGGGCGGCCAACACGATCGCCGCGCGGATCGTGCCGACGAAGCAGCGCACGAAACTCATTCTTCCGAAGGGAAGCTTCGAGCAGTTCATTCCGCTCGCCGAGAGCGGCGCGTGGGATCGATACCTTCAGGGCCTGGAATCGGTCCGGCCGATGGGCGATCGCGGCTCCGACGCGTACCGCCAGTACGCCTTCGGCGTGGCGAAGGAAGCGCTTGCCTACAGCGAGCCGGATCCGAAGAAGGGGCTGGAGCTGCTTCGCGCGGCCGCGGAGCACTATCGCACCGCAGCGGCCGACAACAAGGAAGAAAAAATCTTCAGCGAGGCATACACCGGGCTGCTGAGCGCGGCGCGGGCGCCGATCGCCCGTGTCGAAGAGAGCATCAAGGCGTACGAGGCATGGACCAGCGGGCCGACTCCGCCGCGCGCGGCGACGGCATCAGCCGCGGCACCTGCAAAAACCCTCCGCAATCAGAACGTCATCGAGATGTCGAGCGCTGGACTCTCGGATGAAAACATCATGCTGGCCATCGACTCCGCCGAGCGAAAGGAATTCGACACCACACCCGAAGGGCTCATCGCCTTGTCCAAAGCAGGCGTGAGCAAGAATGTGATCGCGCACATACAGAAGAGCGTGCCGAAGTAGAGTGTGATGGCCTTTGGAGTGCGGTGCCTTGGCACCGCCTTGAAGGCGGCGGGACGCCGCCGCACTCCGAAGGCTGGACGTTCAGCGGAAGCTGATGGAGATGTCGTCCATGGTCAGCACGCCCGGACGGGCGCTGACGACGCGCGGGATGGCGTTGACCACCATGGCCGCGGTGGCGCGGTCGCCGTGCACGCCGCCTTTGATCTCCATTTCGACATCGGGCACGCCGCGCACGATGACGCGATCGGCGGCTACATCCTCGGCGCCGACGTACATCCGCAGCTCGAGGCGCACGTTGATCTTTCCGCGCCCCTCGATGGTCTGGTGAACGCCGGCGACTTGTCCCGGCATGACCTTGAGGTACTGGGTGACTACCTGGCGGTCGGCGACGATCGGCTCGATCTTCTCGTCGCTGACCTGCTCGAACTCGACGCCCAGGCTGTTGCCGACGAGCATCAGCGATTCGCGCAGGCCCATGTGCTTGATCTTTCCCGAAGCGACGGCAGCGCGGAACTCGGCCGGGCTCATGCCCGCGCCGACTTTCCGCTGCAGCGGCTCGCGCCGCGTCGAGGCGTTCTGAATGCGGATGATGTCGACCGACTGGATGCTCTGGCAGACGGAGGTGAGCGTCAGGGGCAGCTTGTCCATGACGAAGCCGGGATTCACGCCGGTGCCGATCAGGCCGACGTTCTTCGCGCGCGCGACCTGCTGTAGATCGCCGCGAATGGCCTGATCGAGCGGGAACGACAGTTCCTCACAGGTGGACACGACATGGCAACCGCGGCCGAGGAGCTCTTTGAGTTGCGGCGCGACGTCGCGCAGTCGCGAGCCGGTCGAATGGCAGACCACTTCCGGTTTTCCGTCCAACTGCGCGGTGACTTTCACACCGGTTGTTTTGCCGAGGCCGATGACCTCGCCGAGGTCCTTGCCGATTTTTTGTGGATCGATGTCCACGGCGGCGACGACCTTGATCCACGGTTTGGTGAGAAGGAGGCGCGCGATCTCGGCGCCGATCGGGCCGATTCCGTATTGCGCGACGGCGATGGGACGAATTGGATTCATGGCGCGCCGCGCATTGTACTTGACGTAGGGCCGGCTCTTAGCCGGCCCAAGCCGCCTGAGAGGCGGCTCTACGTCGGAGCGAACAACGCCGGCTGGTCGTCCTCTTCGACGAAGTTCGAAACGCCGATCCCCGCGAGGCGGAAACGCCGACCTGGCTGGAACTGGAATCGCCTCAGGAGATCGATGCCGATGCGCGCCAGATCATCGCCGCTCGCCGGCGGAAGGTCGGGTGTGTGGCGGCGGGTGGCGGTCTCGAATTGTCCGGTGCGCAGCTTCACGGTGACCGTCCGGCCGACGAGCTTCCGTTCGGCCAGCGCTTCCCAGAGTGAGTGCGCTTCGTCGCGGATGTAGGCGGCAACTTCGTCGAGAGGGATGTCATTTGGAAAGGTGTTTTCGCTCGAATACGACTTTCGTTTGCGCGACGGCTCGACCGGGCTCTCGTCGATTCCCCGCGCGAGCTCCCACAGACGGGTGCCCCATTTTCCGAATCGCTCGACGAGCTGCTCGCTGGAGAATCGTCGCAGATGGCCGACCGTGGCCACACCCATGTCGGTCATCACCTGTTCCGTTGCCTTGCCGACGCCGGGGATTTTGCGCACTGGCAGACCTTCGAGAAACGATTCGATCTGATGCGGTCGGATGACGAAAAGCCCGTCGGGCTTTTTCCAATCAGAGGCGATCTTGGCCAGGAACTTGTTGGGCGCCACGCCGGCGGAGGCGGTCAGTTGTGTTTCCCGGCGGATCTCGCCGCGAATCGTTTCCGCGGTCTCGGTGGCGGTTGGAATGCCGGTCAGCTCGGTGGTGACGTCGAGGTAGGCCTCGTCGAGCGAGAGCGGCTCGACGAGCGGCGTGTGGCGCTGGAAGATCGCGCGGATCTGCCGTGATACGGCGGTGTACTTTTCGAAATTCGGGGCGATGAAGACGCCGTCAGGACAAAGGCGCCGGGCGCGCGATGAAGGCATGGCGGAGTGCACGCCGAATTTCCGCGCTTCGTACGACGCGGCGCAGACGACGCTCCGCGCGCCGGGCCAGCCGACGATCACCGGTTTTCCGCGCAGCTCCGGCGCATCGCGCTGCTCGACCGACGCGTAGAATGCGTCCATGTCGATGTGCAGAATCTTTCTCACTGGCGCAACCTCGAGGAATGCAGAACGCAGAATGCAGAATGCAGAATTGAGAACCAGGTTATTTTCTTCATTCTAAATTCTGCGTTCTGCGTTCATGTGGCATCTACAAACGCCTGCGTTCCTGGTCGACAAGCTAATTGTCGAGCAAAACTGTGCCCGCATGCGCGAGAAGGCGCGCGCGTCGAGGGTGATCTTCCGCCCGCACGTGAAGACGCACAAGACGGTGGAGATCGCGCGGATGCAGCACGGCAGCGCACTCGGCCCGATCACAGTCTCCACCCTGGCCGAGGGGGAGTTCTTCGCCAATGCTGGATTTCGCGACATCACCTACGCCGTGCCGATTGCGCCTGAAAAACTCGAGCGCGCGGCGGCGCTGGCACGGCGAATCGAACGGCTGAATCTCCTGATCGATAGCGAGCCGGCTCTACGAGCGTTAGAGAAGCAGGGAAGTGAATTCGACGTCTTCCTGAAGGTCGATTGTGGATACCACCGCGCCGGGGTCGATCCTGTCGATCCGCAGAGCATGGTGCTCGCGGCGGAAATCGCCCGCTCGCCGGCGGTCCGCTTTCGCGGATTACTGGCGCACGCAGGACATTCGTACCACGCGCGCAACGCCGGCGAGATCCGCGCCATTGCGCGCGAAGAAACCGATTGCCTGACTCGTTTCAGAACGCTTCTCTCAACTGTCGGCATCGGAGATCTGCTGCGCAGCGTCGGATCGACGCCGACCGCTTCGGTGGTGGAACGATTCGACGACGTCGACGAAGTGCGTCCCGGCAATTACGTCTTCTACGATGCGTTTCAGTCGATCATCGGCTCGTGCAGGCGCGACGATTGCGCCGTCTCGGTTCTGACGACGGTGATCGGATCGTATCCCCAACGCGGCGAGGCGGTCATCGACGCCGGTGCGCTCGCGCTGTCGAAGGACCTCGGACCCGATGTCATCGATCCACAATTTGGCTACGGGATCGTCTGCGATCTTCAGCTCCGACCTCTGGACATACGGTTGGTCACGCTGTCCCAGGAGCACGGCAAGCTGCGCACAAAGACTCCGCTCGCCGTCGGGCAGCAACTCCGCATCCTGCCCAATCACTCCTGTCTCACCGCGGCGATGTACGACGTCTACCACGTGATCGAGGGTGGCAGAATCGTCGCGGAGTGGCATCCAGTCCGCGGCTGGTGATCGGGCATCCATCCCGAGCCGGCCGCCACACTTCCGCGCTACACTGCCTCCGGTTCGTGAATACTGCGCACTCCAGCGGCCTCGCGTTGGCCACTCTTCTCGCTGCCGTGGTCATTCTGGCCCTGGGGACGTCGGTGTTGTGGCGTGCGCGGGGCTCCCGTCTGAGCGCGCTTTTTTTCGCGATCGCCGTTGCGGCGGCGGGATGGCTCGCCGGGTTCTCCGCGGTCTATGAGAGCAACGACTCCTCGGCGGCCTTGCGCTGGGCGCGCGTGGCGTCGTTCTTCTCGTGCCTGATGCCGGCCGCGATTTTTCACTTCAGCGTTGTCTATGCCGGCCGCCGGCTTCGCGCCATCGTGGCGTTGTGCTGGACGTTTTCGATCGCTGTCGGCGTGCTCACAGTAACCACGGGACTCTTCATTCGCGGACTGTGGCACTACCCGTGGGGCTTCTATCCAAGGGGATCGGCCTTCAACCTCACGTGGGTCATTCCGTTGACGGCGATGGTGGCCGGCAGCATCGTCTTGATCTGGCGCGCGTCGGAGGCGCACGCCGCTTCCCGCACGCGCGGGCACGCGATCATCATTGCCTTCGTTATCGGCTCGTTCGCGCTGATCGATTATTTCCCGATCGTCGGCATCGACGTGCCGCCGGCCGGCTTCATCGCCATCCTGGCATTCATCGGAATGGCCACGGCTGCCATCTGGCGCTACCGGCTGGTGGAGCTGACGCCGGAATACGCGGCGGCGCAGATCCTCACAACGATGAAGAGCGCGGTAGTGGTCGCCGATCTCGACGGCCGGATCCGCGTGGCCAATGCGGCGGCGCTGGCGTTGCTCGGCTACAGCGAACGCGATCTGGTGGGACAGCCGATCCGCACAGTCATCGATCCCGAGGGGTCGATCAGCAGCGGGCAGCTCCTGCGCAGCATGGGGATGCTCGAGTTGCAGATGGCCTGGCGAACCGCGAGCGGCAGCAGCATCGACATGAACGTCTCCTCATCGTTCATCCGCGAATTCGACAACACTCCGGTCGGCGTGGTGTACGTGGGCACGGACGTCACGGAGCGGAGGAAAGCGGAGCAGGCCCTCCGCGAGAGCGAGCATCGTTATCGCACGCTGTTCGAAGGCAATCCTCTTCCCATGTGGGTTTACGACTTCGAGACGCTGCGCTTCATTGCGGTGAACGAGGCGGCGGTCCGCCACTACGGCTATTCCAAAGACGAATTCCTGCAGATGACCATTGCCGACATCCGCCCCTCAGAAGACATCCCGCTGATGAAGCAGACGCTCGCGCACCTGCACGATCGCGATCGCAATCGCATTTTCCGGCACCGCAAGAAGAACGGCTCGGTGTTCGATGCGGAGATCACCTCATTCGAATTCGTGTCCGGCGGCCGACGGGCGCGGCTGGTGATCGCCCTCGACGTCACCGAGCGCCGCCTGGCCGAGGAGCGGTTGCGGGAAAGCGAGGAGCGTTACCGGCTGCTGTTCGAGCGCAACCTCGCCGGCGTCTTCCGCACCACGATGGACGGCCGGGTTCTGGAGGTCAATGACGCGCTGGCGCGGATATTCGGCTACGACCGAGAGAAACTGATGGCCGAAAGGGCACATGCCGTCTACTTCAGTTCCGAGGAGCGGGCGCGTCTCATGGCCCGTCTGCGGAAGGAGAAGTCGCTGTCGAATATCGAAGTGCGCATGCGTCGTCGCGACGGCACACCGGTCTGGGTGCTGGAGAACATGACCCTGCGGGACACACCCGACGGCGGCATGATCGAAGGAACGATCATCGACATCACCGATCGCAAGACGGCGCAGGACCAGGTGGAGTATCAGGCGTATCACGATGTGCTCACCGGGTTGCCGAACCGGCTGCTGTTCCGCGATCGGATCGGCGTCGCCCTGGCCCACGCGCGACGGATTCGCCGCGCTGTGGCCGTGATGTTCTTCGATCTCGATCAGTTCAAGCTGGTGAACGACACGCTGGGGCACACGGTCGGCGACGGCCTGTTGCAGGCGGCCGCCGATCGCCTGGTTGGTTGCGTGCGCGCGGAGGATACCGTCGCGCGGATGGGCGGCGACGAATTCACCATTCTCCTTTCCGATCTTCCCGAACCCAGCGCCGCGGCGTTGGTGGCGCAGAAGGTGCTCGACAGCATCTCCCAGCCGATCGAGGTGGACGGCCACGAGCTGTTCATCACCATCAGCATCGGCATCGCCATCTTTCCAGACGACGGATTGGATGCCGAGACGCTGCTGAAAAACGCCGACCGCGCGATGTACCGCGCGAAAGAAGCGGGACGAAACAACTACCAGTTCGCCACGCGCGCCGCAGTGGAAGCGGCCGACGGGCGCCTGTCGATCGAACGCAGTCTGCATCACGCCTTCGCCCGCCAGGAGTTCGTCGTTCATTATCAGCCGATGATCGAGATCGGTACCCGCCGCGTCGTCGGCGCGGAGGCGCTGATCCGCTGGATGAATCCTGATGTGGGCATGATGTCACCCGACGAATTCATCCCCATCGCCGAAGAGTGCGGACTGATTTTCCCCATCGGTGAATGGGTGTTGCGCACGGCGTGCGTGCAGATGAAGCGCTGGCACGACGCCGGTTATGGCGATCTGCACATCTCGGTCAATCTCTCCGCGCGACAGTTCCAGCAGCACGATCTCACGACGATGATCGAGCGCATCCTGAGCCAGACCGGCCTCCCCGCCGACGCGCTGCACGTCGAGATCACGGAATCGACGGCCATGCACAATGCCGAGCTGTCGCTGGCCATCATGACCCGCCTGAAGCAGATGGGAGTGCACATTTCCATCGATGACTTCGGCACCGGGTATTCGTCGCTCAGCTACCTGAAGAAGTTTCCGATCGACACCGTGAAGATCGACCAGAATTTCGTGCGCGACCTCTCCAACGACTCGAACGACGCGGCGATCATCTCGGCGGTCATCTCCATGGCCCGCGCGATGAAGCTGCGGGTCATCGCCGAAGGAGTGGAGACGGAGGAACAGCTCGCGTTTCTGCGAAGCCAGGACTGCGAAACGATCCAGGGTTTTCTGTACAGCCGCCCGCTTTCGGCGGAGGAATTCGAGAGCCTTCTCGCCGCGCGGTAGGGTGCCCTCACCCGCCGCTTCGCGGCACCCTCTCCCGCGAGCGGCCCTCGCCCCGCGGGAGCGGGGAGAGGGTGGCCGAAGGCCAGGTGAGGGGCCTACAATCCGCGGCCATGACCCGAACGCTCGCATTCTTCACACTTTTTGCCGCCGTTGCCCTGCCCATCGACTGGTCGAAGGTCGCTCCCGATCTGGAGCAGCGGCTGGCGCAATTCAAACCGGTGGAGATGGTCTTCACGGGGGACGGGTTCAACCCGCGCGAGCAGCGCCTGGTCAACGAGCTGATCGCCGCCTGCCGCGACCTGGAGGACATCTACTGGCGCCAGAACAGCCCGGAGGACGTCCCGATTTACAAATCGCTGGTCGGAAAGAAAGGGGAGAGGGAGCAAGCCCTGCGGCGCTATCTCTGGATCAACGGCAGCCGCTACGACCAGATCAAGGAGAACGAGCCGTTCATCGGATCGACTCCCATGCCGCCTGGCCGCGATCTCTACGGTCGCGGTCTGACGCGCAAGGAGATCGAGGACTACGTCGCCGCGCATCCCGAGCAGAAGAACGCGATCTACGACGAGCGGACCGTTGTCGAAGTCGCGAGCCGGAATCCGCTCCGGCTGACGACGACGCCGTATCACGTCCGCTACCGGCAGTGGCTCGAGCCCGCTGCGCGACATCTACGCAATGCGGCAGATGCCAGCGACGACAAGGCATTCGCGGAGTTCCTCCGCATGCGCGCCAAAGCGCTGCTGACCGATGACTACTATCCGAGCGATCTCGCCTGGGTGCGCCTCAAGGATCCGAAGTTCGACATCATCTTCGCTCCTTACGAGACCTACCTGGACGACCTCCTCGGCGTGAAAACTTCCTACGGCGCGGCGGTGCTGATCCGCAACGAGGAGGAGAGCCACAAGCTCGCCGCGTTCCAGAAGTACGTTTCCGACATTCAGGATGCGCTCCCCCTTCCGGCCGCCGACCGGCCCTCGAAGAAAGGGCACGAGACCCCGATGGAAGTGATGGACACGCCGTTCCGCGCCGGCGATCTGCGGCACGGCTACCAGGCGGTGGCCGACAACCTGCCGAACGACCCGCGCATCCACGAGAAGGTCGGGAGCAAGAAGATCTTTTTCAAGAACTACATGGATGCACGCGTGAACTACATCATCCTGCCTGTAGCCAAACGGCTCATGCGTCCGGAGCAGGCCGCGCAGGCGAGCGCCGACGGCTATCTGACCATGGTCATGATGCACGAGATCTCGCACGGCCTCGGGCCTGCGTTCGCCCGGCAAAATGGTCAACAGGTTGACATTCGTCAGGCGATCGGGCCGGTGTACTCCGGGCTGGAGGAGGCGAAGGCGGATGTCACCGGCATGTTGGGCCTTCAGTGGCTGGTGGATCACGGCGCGTTGCCGAAAGAGCGTTTGCACGAGTACTACGCGTCGTATGTCGCGGGAATTTTCCGCACCGTTCGTTTCGGAACGGGCGAGGCGCACGGACGTGCGGAGATGATGGAATTCAATTTCCTGAGCGAGCGCGGAGCGATCGCCCGCGACAGCGGCGGACGGTACGGCGTCGACTACGCGAAGATGCCGGAAGCCATCGCCGCGGTGGCGAAAGAGTTGCTGGAGATCGAGGCCACGGGTGATCGATCGCGTGCCGAGGCGTGGTTTGCGCGGTACGACAAGATGCCGCCGGAGCTGCGGGCATCGCTCGATGCGGTCAAGGATATTCCGGTCGACTTTGATCCGATGATTCCGTTTCGCGAAGGCGTCCAGTAGGGAAACTCTGCACAAGTGCAGGCCTTCGAGTGTAGGGGCCGGCGTTCCCGCCGGGCCGGCGGGCGAGGACGCCCGCCGCTACAGGAAGCGGCTGTGCAGAGGTTCCCCAGTGTAGTGCTCTGAGCCCGCGCGCACATGCCCGACCGCCAGAAACGTAATCGACCGAAAAAAGCGACGACGTCTTACACTGCCCTCGTGCGGGAGGACGTCGGCTGGCCATGAGCGCGACCGTCGAAGCGACGGTCATCTCCGTTGCGAGCGCGAGGTGCCGGCTGTTCTTCGACGGCCGGGCGGCCGACTGCATCATTCCGCAAGAAATCGCCCGAAATCAGCGCAGCATGCTCGCCGTCGGCGACCGGGTGCGCGCCGAGCCGTCGGAGGGCGGCCCGTGGCGTCTGCTGGAAGTCCTGCCGCGCCGAAGCCTCCTGTCGCGGCCCGATCCGCTGCACGCCCACGTGCAGCGTCTGATTGCCGCGAACATCGACCTGGTGGTGCACGTCGTTTCCGTCAAGTGGCCACCGTTCCGCCCGCGACTGATCGATCGCGTTTTGATCGCTGTGCAGCAAGGAGGGGCGAACCCGGCGATCTGCGTCAACAAGATCGATCTCATCGAGGCGGCCGATCGTCCTCGTTTCCTCGAGCCTCTCCGCGTCTATGCCGATCTGCATGTGCCGGTGATCGGCTGCTCAACGCGCAGCGGCGAAGGCATCCCC
>JBGPFD010000003.1:0-35249 GCA_041483175.1 Thermoanaerobaculia bacterium
GGCGGCAATCGCGCCGAGCTGCAGCACGCGAAGCGCGAAACGCTCGGGCGTTCCGGCAGTCACCGCGTCCATCGACACCAACCCGCTCGCGGGGAGCGTGCCCGGCAGTGACAACCAGCTCGGCACCGTCGATGCATAAGTCCAGATCCGCACACATCAAGAGGAGAACCCATGAACGACTCCAAGCTCCGTGTCCCGCGCACGTTGGCGCTATTCGCCGCCATCGTACTGCTCTGGCCGGCAGCCATCGCACAGGCCCAAACACAGATCAAACCAGGGTTCAACCTGTTCTCTCCGCAAGACGATGTCCAGATCGGCCAGCAGTCGGCCGCGCAGGCCGAGCAGCAGTTGCCCATGCTCAACGATTCGGTCATCAATGAATATGTGAACGCAATCGGGCAGCGGCTCGCGCCAAACGCGGGCGGCCCGAAGTTCCAGTACCGGTTCCGGGTGGTAAATTCGTCCGACATCAACGCATTCGCGCTTCCGGGCGGATTCGTGTACATCAACCGCGGCGTCATCGAGAACACGAAGAACGAAGGAGAGCTGGCGGGCGTGATGGCCCATGAGATCTCCCACGTCGCGTTGCGCCACGGCACGCATCAGGCCTCCAAAGCCTATCTCGCGCAGGCCGGCATCGGCATCCTCGGCGGGCTTCTCGGCAGCAAGGTAGGCCAGGGCACGGCCAACATCATCAATCAGGTAGGCGGCCTCGGCCTCAACGTCCTCTTTCTGAAGTACGGCCGCGACATCGAGACGCAGGCGGACGTCCGCGGTGCGCAGATCCTGGCGGCTTCAGGGTACACGCCGCTGGATCTGATCAGTTTTTTCACCACTCTGGAGAGCATCGATCCGGCGAAGAAGACGAACTTCCTCTCCGATCACCCCGCGCCGCCCGACCGCATCGCGCGGATCAAGAAGGAGGCGGCGATGCTGCACGCCTCCTCCACTCCGACGGAGAACGTGGCCCAGTTGCACCAGATCCAGGCGCGGCTTCGCGAGACTCCCGCGGCACCTTCGCCGCAGGTCGCGCGCGGCGGACCTCCCACGCCCCAGAGACCTGCGGGCAGCGCACCGCAGGCGCCGGCTCCAGTCCAGTCGCCTTCTTCGTCGATGAGGACCTTTGTTAGCCCGTCGGCCCTGTACCAGATTTCGTATCCGGCCAACTGGCAGGTGTATGCGCAGGGAAGCACGGGGGTCACCTTCGCGCCGCAAGGCGGAGTCGGTGAAATCAACGGCCAGACTGACGTCGTCTATGGCGCGATCATCAATCGCTACGAGCCGTTCGACAACGCCGGGCCCGTTTCGCTGCAGTCCGCGACCAACGATCTGATCAAGCAGCTTCGCCAGGCCAGCCCTTATCTCCAGCTGGCGAGCAAATCCGCGCAGCGTTTCAGGTGGAGCGGCAGCAACGCGCTGGTGGCGACGCTTCGCGGCACGGATCCGAACACCGGTCTGCCCGAGCGGCTCACCGTCGTGACGCGGCTGCTTTCCCTCGGCGTCGGGGAGCGCGGCCCCTCGGCGATCGACGACGACGACCTCATCTATCTATTGTTCATCACGCCGGAACGCGATGCGGCCGCGTATCAGCGTGTGCTGCAGTCGATGGTCAGCTCGATTCGCATCAACGACCGGCAGCAGCGTTGAGGCGATGACTCAGACGCGATCGAGCGCTGAGACGTAGAGCCGCCTCTCAGGCGGCTTGATCCGGCTAAGAGCCGGATCTACGTTCCAACAAGCCGTTCTCCATGGACGAAAAGCGGCGGCAAGCCTCCGCGCTTCCAAAGCCTCGATATCCGGGACGACCACCTCACGGTGGAAGCGCGATCGGAATTGTCTACTGGCGGTGGACTTCGGCGGAGCAGATCGGGACCGAACCGACGATTGGCCGCTTCCGCTTGCGGTAATATTCGCGGCATTTCCAGATCGCGAACCGTTCGGAGCGCACCATGACTTGCCAATCTTCTTTCATCAATCGCAGGACCATAACGACCGCCGTCGCGGCATTCGCCATCTTCGCCGGCGCTGGCCATTCCTACGCAGACGACCTGTCCGACATCAGGCGCGAGGTCACCAAGCGGCACGACGAAGCGGTCAAGCGGCTGCAGGAATGGATCGCAGTCCCTTCGATCGCGGCCGAGAATCGCAACTATCCGGCTGGCGCGGAGACGATGGCGAAGCTGGCGCGGGACGCCGGATTCCAGCAGACGACCGTCATCAACACGGATGGGAAGCCTGGCATCTTTGCTACGCTCGACGCGGGCGCGCCGAAAACGGTCGGGATCTACTTCATGTACGACGTCAAGCAGTTCGATCCGGCCGAGTGGACGTCGCCGCCGCTCGAGGCGCGGCTGGTCGACAAGCCGGGCCTCGGCAAGGTGATCGTCGGCCGCGGCGCGGTGAATCAGAAAGGACCGGAGTCGGCGTTTCTGGCGGCCCTGCATGCAATTCGCGGCGCGGGGAAAAGGCTACCGGTAAACCTGGTGCTGGTCGCTGAGGGGGAGGAAGAGATTGGCTCGCCGCATATCGGTCAGCTCGTCCACCGGCCCGAAGTGGAGGCGGCGCTCCGGAAATGCGTTGGCGTGTTCATGCCGGCGGCGTCACAGGATCTCGACGGCATCGTCACGGTGAGTCTCGGCGCGAAGGGCGTGGCCGAGCTGGAGCTGGTGTCGAGCGGCAAACAATGGGGCCGCGGTCCGGCGAAGGACATCCATTCATCGCTCAAGGCGATGGTCGACAGCCCGGCGTGGCATCTGGTGAAGGCGCTCGACACGCTCGTATCGGCCGATGGAAACACGATCACGATCGACGACTATCCGAAACCGCGACCGATCAGCTCTGAAGAGAAAGCGATGATCGCCGAGGCTTCGAAGCGGCGCAGCGAAGCGCAATCGAAGAAGTCGCTCAGCGTGCAGCATTGGATCGACGATCTGCCGTGGGAGGCGGCGAACGAGCGGCTGGAGTCGCAGCCGACAGTGAACATCGAGGGACTGGTGGGCGGCTACACCGGGCCGGGCGGCAAGACGATCCTGCCGCACCGCGCGGCGGCGAAGATCGACATGCGCCTCGTGCCCGACATGAAACTGTCGGATGCGGTCGCGGCGCTCAAGGCGCATCTGGCCAAGCGCGGGTTCGGCGACATCGAGGTGAACGTGACCGGCGGCTACGATCCGACGAGCACCGCGGCGAGCGCGCCGCTGATCCAGGCGCAGATCGCGGTGCTAAAACTCGCCGGCATCGATCCGGTGCTGTGGCCGCGCAACGCCGGCTCGTATCCCGGCCACGTCTTCACCGGCGAACCGCTCCATCTCGCCTCAGGCCACTTCGGCCTCGGCCACGGCAGCGGCGCCCACGCGCCCGACGAGTACTACGTCATCGAGTCGGCCAACCCGAACGTGCAAGGCCTCGACGGCGCCAGCATGTCGTTCGTCGAGTATTTGTACGCGCTGGGGAAATAGGGCGTCACTGCGCGTCGATCGGGTCCAGTGGTAGATTTCGGCACATGTCCACCCCGCCGGAACCCGCCGATCCACTCGTCTTCCTGATCAGGCAATGGCGTGATGATCCCGGCGGCACGTACAGAACCTGGTTTCTGTGGGACGAGCGGCTGAAAAACTTCCGATCGATTCGCCGCGGCTTGCAAGCCGTGATCGGCGAGATCGCGGAAGGACATTTCGGCAACGTCTACAAAGGATCGTCGCTCGAGACGGTGGTCGGATCGATTGCGGAGCAGCGGCAGATCTTCAAAGGCGCCGACCACGCGTTCCTCTGGAAACCGAAGCTCCGGATCCCCGACATCTACGAAAATCCTGAGAACCAGAAAGCCTTTGGCCAGTTCCTTGGCGTTTGTCTTTGCTGTAACGGCGCCGGAGACCTCGTCGCCGCGATTCAGCGGCTCGACGCGCAAAAGATCAAAGGCCTCGGGCCGGCGGTGGCAAATCTTCTCTACTTCGTGCATCCAACGCTCGCCGTTCCGTCTAACACCGCGATCGTGCGCGGTTATAACGCCATCACCGGATCGCGCGTGAAACTCGGAAGCTGGACGGACTATCTCGCAATGCGTGAAGGCGTTCTGCGCCTCAACGGCTCATGGCGCGACCTCTTCTCGAATGACCTCGGCGCGATCGCCGGATTCCTCTTCGATGTCGGCACCGGCCGCTACCCTGCACCACCGCGCGAGCGCGACACCACCGCGCTGCAGCAGTGGGAGGAGGATCTCGCACGCGTCCGCAAGGAAGCGCAAGCCGCCGCCGGCTCAGCGCGCGCCGACGAGGAGGACCGCACGCACGCCGAGGTGCAGTCGTGGTTGCGCGACCTGGGTATCGCGCTCGGCTTTGACGTGTGGATCGCGTCGAACGATCAGGGCCGCCTGCATGACGGCCGCCCACTGGGCGATGGCTGCTGCGCCGAGCTCCCGCCGCGTTTCGATTCCGACACCGTGCGCCTGATCGACGTCATCTGGCTGAACCGCGCCACGCGCGATATTGCGGCGGCGTTCGAAGTCGAGCACACGACGAGCATCTACTCCGGGATCCTCCGCCTCTTCGACCTCGCGCGAAGCTCGAGTGGCCAGGTCCCGTCGCTCTATCTCGTCGCCCACGACAAGCGCGAGCCCGACATCCGCGCCCAACTCCAGCGCCCCGCGTTTCGCTCCGACTTGACGGTCCGCTTCCTCCCGTACGGAGAGCTGGCCTCAAACCGCGACGCGATCACGCGGTTCGGCCAGGGATTGAAGCCCATCGAGGCGATTGCACGCTCGGTGTAAGTGTCTCGATTCCTGCGATCGGCCACGTCGGCAGTCCAGCTGGGGCCGCCCGATTCCGCTTGCGTTCTCGGAATCTTTGCGTTAACCTTCAGGGTTAACACGTGTGGACATCACATTCCGACGGGAGAAGTTGAGAAAAACCTGCAGCGATCAGCGACTCCTCGTGAAGGAGTACGGCAGGGAGCGCGCGGTGAAGATTCGGCTCCGTCTCGATCAGTTCCGCGCAGCGCGCACGCTGGCCGACATGTCGACTCTTCCGGCAGCGCGATGCCATGAACTGCAGGGCGACCGTCACGGTCAATTGGCCGTCGATCTGGTGCAACCATGGAGGCTGATCTTCTCTCCTGTCGAATGGATCGAGAAAGAAACGGGAGGGCTCGACTGGAGTCGGGTCGAAGCCATCATCATCGACGAGATTATCAATTATCACTGATGGAGCAAGGAAAGGAGCGGGACATGTCCCGCAACGAATACACACCAGTCGAGGTTCTGCCGCCGGGAGCAACGCTGTCCGAAACACTGGAGGCGATGGGCATGACGCAGGCCGAGTTGGCTCGCCGTGCGAACCGTCCGAAGAAAACCATCAGCGAAATCGTCCAGGGAAAGGCGGAGATGACCGCGGACACCGCCATTCAGTTCGAGCGTGTTCTCGGCGTCCCAGCGACTTTTTGGCAGAGCCTGGAGCGCAACTATCGCGAATCGCTGGCGCGCGCGCGCGACAGGCGCGATCTCGAACGACACGTTACGCGATTGCGCGAGATTCCCGTCGCAGCGATGGAGAAGCTCGGCTGGCTTCCGCGGGGGCGCGACAAGGTCGAGAAACTCTCGAACGTGCTGACGTTCTTCGGGGTGGCAAGCGTAGAAGCACTCGAGCAGCGGGCCGACGCCCGCTTTCGATCGTCTCGCGCATTCCGGGCTGATCCGATCGCCGTCGGCGCCTGGATTCGGAAGGGACATCTCGAAGCACAGAAGATCGACTGCGCTCCATGGGAGGCGCTCCGGTTCGAGCAGCTCCTCGGAGACGCAAAGGCACTCGCCGCGGCGATGCCGGACGACTTTGCGCAGCGTTTGACGCATCTCTGCGCGCGCGCCGGCGTCGCGGTCGTGTATGTCCCGGAGCTAGCCGGAACGCG
Source organism: Thermoanaerobaculia bacterium (assembly GCA_041483175.1). Taxonomy (GTDB): domain Bacteria; phylum Acidobacteriota; class Thermoanaerobaculia; order Gp7-AA8; family Gp7-AA8; genus Gp7-AA10. Next base: position 5,899 of record JBGPFD010000003.1, read on the forward strand.
ACTGTGGGGCGCCACGCGGTGGGTCGGCGAAAAGGCAATCATCCAGCTCAGCCTCCGGTACCGTCGCGAAGACCACTTCTGGTTCACGTTCTTCCACGAGGCCGCGCATGTGCTGAAGCACGGGAAGAAGGAGCTTTTCATCGAGGCGCAGAACGGCGATAGCGACGAGAAGGAGCAGGAGGCCGATGCGTTCGCGTCGGAGTTTCTCGCGCCGTCATCGATCCTGCGGGCACACTTCGGCGCCAGCTACATCAGCGCGGGTATGGTGCGTCGGTTCGCCGAATCCGCTGGTGTATCGCCCGGCATCATCGTCGGCCGCCTCCAGCACGAGGGACTTCTGCCGCGCACGCACTTGAACGGTCTCGTACGAAAGCTCTCGTGGCGCGAGTGATCAAAGGTCAGGACGAGAGTCGTGACGCCGGCATGTCCAAGACATCGTGAGTCGTCGCGGCGGAGTCAGTGCGCGGGTGTCACGGCGATGTTCGCGCGTTCGGCGGGGGGAAGCACCGCCCCAGGACGCTTCCGTCGCCAGGCACTGCTCCCACGATGAACGCCTTAGTTCACTTGAAGGTGATGAGGCCCTCGACACCCTCGTACGCGGGCCGACCGGCAACAACGATCGCGCACGCACGTAAGGCCCCGCGATCGCTCGATTCCCACATTGACAGACACTCGTCCGCCCTTCCCGCATCCTGTTGCCGGGCGTAGATTCGGTGCAGGATGGATTCCTCGGGCACGCGCATGTTCGGGAACAGTTCCACGCCACGAGATCGCGCAGCCTCATTCACGACGACCTCGACGAGTCGTAGTTTTGCACCGTTCGGCTGCACCCAGATCGTCATTTGGTCCCGCTGTCGTTCTTCGGACCGTTTCAGCCGCATTTCCGCTTTCAGGTAAGTTGCGGGAGATGGCCAGCGATCAATCGCAGCATGCACGAACGACTGCCAGCTTCCTTCCGGGCACTGCTCGAAGCGAATCCGTGTCAACGACTCGAATGTCAGCGCGCCGCCGAGATGGGGCTGCAGCATCGGAGACCAATACCCGAAGTGGCCGGCGACCAACTCCATCAACGCTTCATCCGCTACCTGTCGCTGTGCGTGCGTTCGCCGGAACTTCAACTGCCCTTGCTGCGTCAGGGTCAGCAGGTGCGACAGTTCGTGCCACTCCGTGTAGTACAACCTGTGTTTCTTCGAGCCGCGGCAATCGATGACGGAGACGTGTTCGGGTTCCCACGGCTTACGGTTCAGCAACCGGAGCGTTACGCCGAACGAGTCCCGGAAGTCCTTCGGTAGCTGCGCAAACCCTGTCTCACCGCGAGCCATGTACGTGGCAACCAACTGAGTCAGTTCGTCGTCGGTTTCGAAGATTTCAAACCGCGTGCTCACTTCTTGCGCAGTCGCAGCGAGCAACTCAGGCAGTGTCTTCGTGTTCAGCTTCCTCGCCGCCGTGCGCACGCGCTTCTCAGCGTGTTTCAAAATGAAACCGAGCGGGTCTTCTACCGCTCTGGCTCCGAGATCGGCCGCCAGGCGGCGAGCGTACCACGTGACGTCTGCTCTAACCACGATTCAACGTTTGTTGAGAAACGGCTTAAATGCCTCGTGCAGCTCGCGCCAGTCGGCTTCCGTGTATCGCCGCGATCCCTGCGGATTTCTACGAGCTATTAAGGAACTATACGCCTCGAGTAAACCGACCGTCTCACTGTGTGTCAGGTGCAGTTCCTCGGCAACACGCGAAAGTTCGACGGGAATGTCGATCGACTTCGGTGCCTCCGATGGCGGGGTTATGCCGGTTAGAAGGTAGTCAACCGTCGCGCCTAGCTCCGTCGCGATGCTCAGCAAGATCCTCGAACTAAGGTTACGCCGGTCGTTCTCAACCTCCGACAAGAAACCCTTACTGATACCTGCTCGAGCGGCAAGCCGCTCCTGAGTCATCCCCTTCGCCCCCCGTATTTCGCGAATCCGGCCTCCCAAACTTGACACAGATTGCCTCCCCCAACGTCGAATAGAGTACCCGAGAAAGGCGCTAAGTACAACAGGTTCGGATGAAATAGTCCGCTTTATTCATAAATAGCGAACTGATCGAACCGCCTCGCATGGATTGCGTACACCGGGGGATAGGCCGATATTGTTGCCGTAGTCGAACAAAACGTGGAATACATGGTAAACCAAGATCGTTACATCACGGCGTTCGACGGCTGAGCCGCCGATCACGCGTAAGTTCAAGGAGATAGGCGATGGCCTTCGAGGTAGACATGTTGGCGGAAGGCGGGGAGAGCCAGGGCGGCGGTGTAGACTCGGCCGGGTCTCAACCTATTGAGTTCGTAGCGCGCGGAAAGTGTTGTCCGCAGCACCAAGGCCTACCTGCAGCAACTTCAAAAAGGCGGCAATCGCGCAGTATTCGTGGCTTTGTCGCTTCGGGATGCGACCAAGGCATTTCGAGTTGGGGGCGCAGTGCGAAAGCGATTTGAGCCTTTTGCCGATTCCATTGACGAGACCGGCACGAGCCATCCTGAGGGCGTAGCGCGCCGCTGTCGCTTGCCCAACAAGGTCTTTGAAGCCGCGTGGACGTCGATCAAGCTGGAGGATGGCGTTCAGGAGCGTCTGCTTGCCCAAGCGCTCCTTTCGCTGACGGTTCGTCAGAGGCTTGCGTTCGAGGTGGCACCCCTTCATGGACTGATTCTCCTGAAAGGCGTCCCAGGCACCGGGAAGACAACGCTGGCTCACGGGCTCGCAAACCAGATCGCGAAGCACCTGTCAAGTACAAAGACGACGTTGGTCGAAATTGATCCGCACGCCTTGACGAGTTCCGCCCTCGGCCGCAGTCAGCAGGCCGTCGCCAAGCTGTTCAACCAGACCATTCCGGAGATCGCGATCGACGGCGTAGCCATCGTCCTGCTTGACGAAGTAGAGACGCTCGCCGTCTCCCGACACAGGCTGAGCCTCGAAGCTAACCCTGTGGATGTACATCGCGCCACCGATGCGGCGCTCGCGGGAATGGACCGCCTCACGCGTGACCACCGCAACGTTCTTCTCATCGCGACGACAAATTTCCCTGAGGCGCTGGATGCCGCTGTAACTTCGAGAGCTGATTATATTCAAGAGATCGGCCTGCCCAACATCGCTGCCCGTCGGGAGATCATCGGCGACACGCTGAAGTCGGCCGGGACCGTATGGAAAGGTGTGCGCGCTCTTGAGTCGCACGTCGATCGTCTTGCAGAAGCTGCCGACGGGCTTGACGGAAGACGGATTCGGAAGACGATCTTTTCCGCGATGGCGTCGGACCTCGAGACGGCAATGGACCCTAACCGCTTGACGGCCATTCAGATCGAGTCTGCTTTCCGGCGGGTACTCCAGACAGATAAGGAAATGAGCAAATGAGAGTACGACGCAATGTCAGTTCCATACCTCACAGATCTGCCGCTGAGACCTGGCAGCGGATCGTTGAGCTCGTCACTGGCGCCCAGTCAAAGGACACGCAGCAACTCGAAAGTGCCGGTGGCGTTATGGGGTCGATCATTACCGACGAGTACCCCGCGTCATGCCCGATTCTGCTCGAAGGTGTTGGTCCTCAGCTTCGCATCTACTGCCGGTACGGCCTGAAGGCGGTCGAGGAAGGCGACCCTGTCGATCCGCTGACATGGAACGCGACGGCAGGCGATTGGACAATGCGCGTGCCCTGCGATGCCGAAAACATCGAATGGGTCAGAGCATCGCTTGCGAAGACATCGCCGCGGATCAAGGTGTTTGACGTCGCGGAAGCCGAGCGTGCTCAGGACAACCAACCGACTGTGGCAGCGAAAGCGACCGGCCCCATCGTGGTTGACTGGAACCTGAGAGGATGACATGCAGGCGGCTTACGCTTACACCACGGCTTACGCGAAGACGTACAGCGTCGTCTTCTTGAGCGACAATCTCCGCAATACGCTTCGCGAGGTAATCAGGGAGAACGGCCTTTGTCCCGAGAAGCTAATGCAGGACTGGAAAACTATCGAGCGCGGGATCCGCACCTGGCTAAACAGCGGGCACCTAACGAGAATCGTGATCGAGTTCTTCAGACCCGGCGCGGCGCAAACGGCCGCCCGGTGGGACTTCCCGATTGGCTACACAGGCTCCGGAGTCGACGATGATATGTGGCTCGACAAGAACTATCTCAGACAGCTGATCGCGAAGTCGACGCGCCCGACCAGCGACTGCAGCTATCGGATCGTCCTCTCCACGAGTCACGGAGCGCCCAAGGTGGACGGCTTCTCCGATTGCACGTTTCTCTCGACGGGTCAGCTCGTTGCGCGGCAGGCCGGTACCGTGATCGCGACCGGCCACATGACGGCTGGCGCAACGTACTGGAGGTAGCCATGCTGACCACAACCCAGGCTTTCGAGAAGTTCCGTCAGCGCCTCGAGCTGAGTCCCACCGAGCAGAAGGATGCTGCGCGACGCCAGAAGGACGTGCGCGAGTGCATCCGCGACGATTTCGACCTAACAAGCGATTTCCTGTCAGGCTCGTATAGCCGCGACACGAAAACGAAGCCGCTAAAGGACGTTGACGTCATGTTCGTACTCGGGCAGAACGAGCGATGGCGCCGCGACAAGCCTCCGATCGAAACGCTGCAGGCGTTCGAGAAATCGCTGAAAAAGAAGTACACGGACCAGGGACAGGTGGAGACAGGGCGGCGTTCCGTCACCATCGAGTTTGAGAAGAACTACTATCCTGAGGAGCACGAGGGCAAGGTGCTCAGCATCGACGCCGTCCCCGCGTTCGAGTCCGGCAAGAACGAGTACGAAATACCCGACAAGGCCACCGGCACGTGGATCAAGACGAATCCGGAAACGCACCATCAGCATTCGACGGCGAAAAATAAGGAATTGAGCGGGCGGTGGGTTCCCTTGGTCAAGATGGCCAAGGGGTGGAACCGAGCCAACCGTAAGCCGGTCAAGCCGTCGTTCTTAGTTGAGGTGATGGCTGAGGATCTCGTGGAAGCGCCATTTTCGAATTACCCCGACGAGATCCGCAATCTATTTGCTGCCATGGAAGCGAACATCGGCCAGACATGGCCTGACCCGGCCGGCTTGGGGCCACCCGTCTCGGATCAGATGACGCCGGAACTCGTCGCAAGTGCCAGAAAGGCTCTTCAGGAGGCGCAGCGCAAGGCCAGCCTTGCGCGCCGCGCCGAGGAGACCGGCCGCCAAGGTGACGCCCTGGGCATCTGGCGTGAGATTCTCGGCGACTACTTCCCGCTCTCGTGAGGTGACGACGAATGACCAACTGGTCGCTTCCTCAACTCCTGGCCGGCCTTCACGACGACATCGAGCGCCGTCTCGCAACCACACGGAAGACATTCGGCCACCCAACCACGAAAGGTGACGCCAGCGAGCGCGTCTGGCTCGAGCTGCTTCAGACCTACTTGCCCCGCCGTTACCAGACCGAGAAGGCGCATGTAGTTGATAGCAACGGTGTATTCAGCGAACAGATCGACGTCGTGATCTTCGATCGCCAGTATTCCCCGTTCATCTTCCACTATGAAGGCCAGATCGTCGTGCCCGCCGAGAGCGTGTACGCATTGCTCGAAGCCAAGCAGGCCATCAACGCGAGTGAAGTTACCTACGCACAGAAGAAGATCGCGAGCGTTCGCCGCCTCCATCGCACCAGTCTGCCGATCCCACATGCGGGCGGCACGTATCCGCCAAAGCCATTGACACCGATTCTCGGAGGTCTGTTGACGTTCGAGAGCGATTGGACCCCAGCTCTTGGTCAACCGTTTGTCGACGCGCTCGACCGCGGCGACGCGGACGGGCGGCTGGATCTTGGTTGTGTCGCCGCCCACGGCATTTTCGGCTGCGACGCGTCTGGCTGCTACGCGATTACGCCGCAGGGGAAGCCTGCGACCGCTTTCCTGTTGGAACTGATTGCGCGACTTCAGAGCAGCGCGACCGTGCCGATGATTGACGTTCGGTCGTACGCGCGATGGCTCGCGAGCTAGCCACGATGCTCACCTTTATCGTTTGAGATGCGCGCTGCGGGATCCTGTACACAGTGGAAGTCGCTGCTTCAGGTCCATTTGCCCGAATGCGGCCCGGAGCCGCGCGGAAAATCGCGAGAAAACGACGCGTGAGCGAGAAGATTGTGAGCGTCGCGGGCTGGGGCCCCTAATTCTTGAACGCCGCGCGCCGCCGCAGCCGCACTCACGAACGTTAGTACCGACCTCGCTCGAGCAGGACCGAGGTCGGCTCGTAGCTCCGCCCCTCTCTCCGCGCCAATTCCGCTTCCGTCGGCACCAGCTGGCCGATGAACGCTTTGGCGAGGACGGATTGGGGTACCATCACGGTACGATTCATCGCCGCTTTGATGCGTTGCTCAACGGCTGCGGCAGCCTGTTCCAGAGCCGAAAATTGTTCGACAACGCGTCGTTGCTCCGGGAGCGGCGGCAATGAGATGGGCAGGCTTTTGATCTCTTCCGAGTTGATGTTGTTCACGCCACTGGTGGATCGTGCGATCGTTTCGATCAGCTCTCGCGACTCGCGAGTTGCCAAGGCAGCTTGAACGAATTGCGGGTCCGCCAAATCGTTTCGAAGTCGCAGCCGAACGAGGTACCCGGCAAACGTGAAACCGTTCTCGCGGTCTGTGACAACCGCGGTCCTGCCAACTAGTCCAAGGCTCCCATTCGAGCGGACCATAAGAATGTCACCTCTGCGCAGAGCAAGCCTCTCGACCTCGCTGTGCGCGAGGGCAGCGAACTTCAAGTCTGACTGATCGACTACCCCACTTTGAACGTTGGGGATGCGCAATACCGGCGTTCCCCGTCGCTCGTACTCGCACTTAACCGCTGTCCCGTATCGGATGTCGGACAGAAGGTCGCCAAGAGCCATTCGGTGCCATGAGCCTCCCTCATTCGCGTCAGGCAAACAGAGGACGCAGAGGATCGACTGACGAAGAAGCGCAATGACACGTCGCGCTGCTTGCACCCGTTCCCGCACGTTCTGCACTCGTTCGAGAAACGCCTCGATCTTCTCCACGATGCGGCGCTGCTCGGCGAGCGGGGGGATCGGAGTTTGAAGATCTGAAATCCAAGCCTTAGTCAAAGCCTGACGAGTCACACCGTACTCTTCGGAGTGAATCCGTTGTTGAACTGCCGGCGAACGCAGATACGCGGTGAGAAACGCGGGGTCGATGCGCTCATGAGCCGGACGCACTATCGCAACGTGCTGATTGACACGTGCACCGACCATACGAGGCGGCGCTAAGCACACTCGGCCTATCGATGCCCCTGTAATGTTCAGCAACACGTCTCCGGCACGAACGGCGACGGACTTGAGCGCCTCCGCCTGCTCGGCATCGAGGTACACAAGCCCTTCATCGTTGAAGCCATCGAAATGAACGTTCTGCGAGCGGATCAGCGGAACGCCTGCTTTCGCATAGGCATCGGATCCCCCTCGCGGCGTCGCCCCGCTGCCGATCTTGCTCGTAATCTTAGTTAAGGGCGCGTAAGCCCATCCAAGTGGTCCCGTTTCACTCATGTAATGTCGAGAGGGACTCGTTCTCCAGCAACCGCATGACGGCATTCAGTTCCGCCACCGCCTCTTCTAGCTCCGCGATCGCGTCCGTTACGAGCTCCGCCGGCTCTGGCAGCTCGTCGAGGTCGTCGAGGGATTCCTCCCGCAGCCATTTGAAACCATCAAACTTGTAGTCGTGCTCCTTCACTTCGGCAATCGTGAAGCTGCGCCAGCGGTCCTCCTTCGAATCGTGCGGGTCACGCGCAGCGCGGCCGTTCGGCTCTTTGCCGTAGCACGCTTCGAATTCGGCAAAGTGCGTCGGTGCGAGCGGGCGGTCTTTTTTCGTGATGCCCGGGACGTTCGTCCGCGCGTCGTAGATCCAGACGCGCTCGGTCGGATATCCCTTCGTGAAGAAGACGACGTTCGCCTTCACGCCCTGCGAGTACGGCGTGAACGTGCCGCGCGGAAGACGCAGGATCGTGTGCACGTCGCAATCGTGTGCAACGATCTCGAACACCTCCCCCGCCTGATCGGCGAAGAGGCAGTTGTCGGGAAGAACGACCGCCGCCCGTCCGCCCGGCTTGAGCACCGTCAGGATGTGCTGCAGAAAGTTGAGCTGCTTGTTCGAGGTCTCGATCGTGAAGTCATCGCGGTCCGGCGCCTGGTTCGCCCCCTTCGTCCCGAACGGCGGATTCGTCAGGATGACGTCGAACCTCTCGCCCGACGGCGTCTCGTAGATCGTGTCGCTGAGGCGGATGTCGGGCTGGATGCCGTGGAGGTAGAGATTCATCAGCGCGAGGCGCCGCGGCCGGGGCACCAGCTCCTGGCCGTGGTACGCCTTCGACTTGATCCGTTTCGCAACGTTGCGGTCAATGTTGCCGCCGCCCGTCTCCGCCATCAGCCACTCGTACGCGGCGACGAGGAAGCCGCCGGTGCCACAGGCGGGATCGCAGATCGTGAGGTCGTTCCGCACGCGAGGGTCGGGGCGCATGCAGCGAACGATCGACTGGATGAGGACGCGCGGCGTGAAGTACTGCCCCGCCCCCTTCTTCCCTTCGCTCGCCGCCCGTTCGAGCAACCCTTCGTACGCCTCGGCCTTCACATCGACACCGAGGGAGGTCCACTCGGTTTCGTCGATGAGCGAGACCAGCTTCTTCAGGTTCACCGGATTCGTGAAGCGCGACTGCGCGACGGCATAGATGTCGCCGAGCATGCCCTCCTGCTTGCCGAGGATGCGCAGCGCTTCGGCGTAGTGGTCCGTCAGGTCGATGCCCGATCGGCCCCGCAGCGCGGGCCAGGAACAGTCCTTCTTTCGCTTTCTACGTTTGCCGTTCTCGTCTTCTTCTTCATAAGGAAGCGCGGAGAGATCGATTGCGCGTTCGTCGGCCATCTTCAGAAACAAAAGATATGTGATCTGCTCGATGTAGTCGCCGTAGTCGATGCCGTCGTGGCGGAGGGTGTGGCAGAAGCCCCAGAGTTTCTGAACGATGTCGCTCATAGAGATCGGTACACGTCCTTCCGGTGACGGATTCGCACGATTGTCACCGTCCTGTTCGGATCGTCGATCGCGTAGACAATCCGATAAACGCCGGCGCGCATGCGCCAAAGGTCTTCCTGTCCGGTAAGTTTTCTGGACCCATGCGCGCGGGGATCGATCTTCAGCATCGAGAGAACGCGACCGACACGTGCGAGCATCGGATCATCGAGTGCGCGAAGCTCTCTTTCGGCCTCTCTTCGGAAGCGGATGACGTACATCGTCTTCACTCAACCTCCCGTCGCGAATCAGATCGGCCTTCACGTCCGACCAGGGAACCGTCGGCTCATTCTCGCGTTCGCGGGCCACTCGGAGATCGCACATGTCTTCCCAGATCTCTCCCCATTCGTCGAGATCGAGCTGAACGGCGATGGCCTTTCCTTCCTCGTCCGTGACGAAGTGCACTCCTTTCATCTCTCCTCCCGTTCGTGATCGCACGTCATTCGACCGAGTGTTTGGGCAAGGTCTCGGTAAAGAGGTCGATCATCGCAGTGAATCTTGGCACGTCATTCATGATGCTCCCCTTGCTTCGCAGTGCGTCACGCTGCCACGGCGGCGTTGATCTCGATCAGTAATGGCGCAAGCTGGCCGCTGAAGACGCGATTCGCCGCTCCCCAACCGCCGATACGCTGCAACAACGGAATGGTATCGAAATCGTCCCGATCGATCGAAAGATTCTGCACCAGATGCTCGCGGATGCGGTCGAGCCACTGCCGCTGCGCCTCGGTGAAAACACGGCCGAAAGTGAGCCGCGTAAGTGCTCGCTCCACGCGCTCCGATGACGTTAGAAGCGGCTCCTGTTCTTTTGCCGCGTGCTTGACCATGGAAATGATGTCGACGAGGCTCTTGCGATACGCCTGCGCGTGCGCGATGCGCAGGCGGTCTTCGGTGAAGCGCTCAGGCGCCGCGGCAAGCCGCCGGCGCAGGTCGTCCAGCACCTCCGGGCGCCAGTCCCGGGGCCGATCGAGAAGCACGGCGATGGCGTCGATCTCCGATTCTTTATCGGCGACGAATTTCGCGAAGAGCCGAAGGTAATCCTCAGGCTTCACCGCCTTCCCTTCCCCGTCGCGCAGGAGCCGCTCCGAAGCGACCTCGTCCTGTACCTCGTACGCGATGAGAAAGGTCCGCTCCGGCCGCGGGTAGTGGAGGAGCAAATCCTGAAATGCCGGATCGCGCAGCAGAGCCATCGCCGCCGTGAAATCCCGCTCCAGCCGCGCCGGCAGGTTGCGCGCCCAGGCCGCGAGATCGCCACCCTCGACGAACGCGGCGAACGACTCTCTCGCCTCTCCGGCCATCTCCTTGTCGATACGGTGCAGGCGCTTGACCAGGCAACGAACGTTGAACGCGCGGTCGCGGTTGTTCCAGGCGTCGTCGATGATCTCGACGATCGTCCGCCCCGGCGGAACGGGCTGCTCCTCGGTGATCGAGGTGGCCCTGGCAAAGTACGCGAAGAGCGATCCGTCGAAACAATCGACGACGGTGAAGTGCGACTTATCGGGAAATGACTCGCTTTTTCTCGTGCCGCGACCGAGCATCTGCTCAAAGAGGATGCGCGACTTCACTGGCCGCAGAAAGACGATGAATTCGAGGTCGGGGATGTCGACGCCGGTTGACATGAGGTCGACCGAGACGACGATCTTCGGCTCCGGCCGGTTGCGGAATTTCCGGATGAGCTGCAGCGGCCGGTCGACGCTGCGTCCCGTGATCTTCTCGACGAACGACTCTCCCCTCCCGAAGATCTCCCGCGCGAGGAGAACCAGTTGATCGGCATGTGACGTGTGCGGAAGATCGTTCACGGCAAAAATCAGCGTCTTCGGAAAGCGGCCGTACTGCTCCTCATGCTCCAGCGTCAGGCGCTTCAGCTCTTCGAGAATCTTTCGGTTCGAGTCGGGTGCCGTGATCGCCTGCTCGACTTGTGTGCTGTCGTACTGGCGCTCGTCTTCGAGCAGATCGCGCTTCTCGGTTCCTGACTTCGTGTCCACGACGCCGACTTCTTCACCTTCGGCAAGAAAGACGCCGTTCATCCGGACATTCGAGCGAAGCCTGATCGGGTCGTAATCGACCAGATATCCCTCCGCGACCGCACGCTCATAGTTGTACCGATAGACAATGTCCGAGAAGTAGGCGGTCGTGTGCGAAGCAGGTGTCGCGGTCAGTCCGAGCTTGATCGCATCGAAATGCTCGAGCGTGTTCCTCCACACCGAGACTTCATGGCTCGTGTAGCCTCGGTGGCATTCGTCGGCGACGACGAAATCGAAGGCGTGGATTGGAATCTGAAGCTTCATCGCGTCGTCTTCCGCATCACCCTCTCGACCTTCGAGCATTCCCTCTCTGCCGAAGAGATTGATCGCAAGCCGCTGGATCGTGCAGATGAAGACGAACGCCTGGCCAGGTTTCGGATCGGTCAGATACGCGTTCGGCATCACGTTCGGATCGAAGGGATCGTCCTCGTCGAAGTCCTCGCGCTGGAATCGCTGGGTGTAGACCTCATAGATCTGATTGAATTTCAGACCGGGCTCCGGATCGAAGGAAGCGAATGCACGCGCGGCCTGTGCGGCCAGCGCCCTTCGATCTACGAGAAAAAGCACTCGCCGGGCGACGCCCGATTTCATGAGGCGGTAGATCTCGTTGACGAGCGTAAACGTCTTGCCGGTGCCGGTGGCCATGGCGACGAGCATTCGGCGCTTCCGCGCGGCGATCGCGGTTTCGATGGCCGCATTCGCGTCGTGTTGATAGGGGCGAAGTTTGCGATGGTCAAAGCAGAGTTCCTTCAGGGCTCGGCACTGCCCCTCGAAATCGCGCTCCAGAGCTTCGTGCAACCCGGCGGGCGTGTGAAAGTTCGCAACGCGGCGCGAGAGATTCAACGGGTGACGGACGTCGTGGAACCACGTAACCTCGCCGTTCGTGGAGTAGAGAAACGGCACGCGATACTCGCCGAAGCGGACATTCGACGAAGCAAGACCGCGCGCATAGCGTTGCGCCTGCGTCAGAACGTTTTGCGGGCCGACGGTCAGTCTCTTCGCTTCAACAACAGCGACCGGACTGTCGCCGAGGTGAAGGACATAGTCGGCAGGACCATGTTCGGTGGGATGTTCTTCCGTCCGGTACGCGCGACTCGGCGCGGAAGGCGAGCGTTTCCAGCCGAGCGCGTCGAGGCGCGGATCAATCCGGCTCTTCCGCGTCTGCCATTCCCGTTCGTCATCTGCGGACACGACAGTAGATTACCCCCTGGATCCGAAATCCTCACGGCTCGGCGTGCCATCCGGCGCTCAGACCGCCTGAAGCCGGTGCTCCATGAAGGTGATTCGTCATCGTTTCTTCGGCTTCAAGGTGTAGGCGGCGAGCCGCCGGCCGTGCGCGGAGTCGTCGATCAGCGCGGCCAGCCGGCGCGCGCGCGTCTCCTCCTTCTTCGCGCTCACGACCCAGGCAATGGCCACGCGCCGGTACCCTGGGGGCTGCGCGGTGAAGTACTCCCACGCCTTCTTGTTGGCGCGGAATCTCTTCTCCTCGGCGCGGGGCAATGCGCGCGGAGCGTTCTCGTACGTGTAGACGCGCGACTTCTCCTCGGTGCGCTGCTCGAACGTTCGCGCTCCTCCCGGTCGCATCAGTCCGCGATTCGCCAGTTCCATCGCGCGCCGGATGTTGACCGCGCTCCAATTGCTGCTGCGCTTTCGCGGCGTGAAGCGGATGCTGTACCGGATCTCGTCGATCCGCTTCCGCACACCGTCGATCCAGCCGAAGCAGAGCACCTGATCGACGGACTCCGGCCAGCTCATCGACGGCCTGCCGGAACCTCTCTTGTAGAAGCCGACCAGCAGCTCCGTTGCCCGGTCGTGATTGCGCTCGAGCCATTCCCGGAACGCCTCCGCCGATTCGAAAAAGAGCGGCTCCATCGGCGTGAGGATAGCGAAATCCGATCGCACGCTCGCCGGTATCCTGGTGGGAGGCCTCTTCCTCGCGAGCTGGGTGCTCCATCGCGACGCAGCAACCCCAGCACTGAACCTCATTGCTCCTCGGCCAGAGCGCGATCGAGACGCTCCATATCGTGCCCGACGGTTCGAGTGGCCGCAAACAGGACGAACGTCAGGGCGATGCTGAGGATGGGGATCAAGTACATCGCCGAATGCAGGCCGGCGCCGCGGAACGGCTCGAGCGCGCGGCCGGCCGCCGCGCGCCGGGTGAAGAAGTCGCTGGTCACGCCGGTGACGATTGGCCCGAGTGATGCGCCGAGGACGTACATGGCACAAAAGTAGAGGGCCATCGCCGTTCCACGCAGCGACGGCTCGACCACATCGTGCAGCGTCGCATAAACGCTGGAGTAGTAGACATACATGGCCATGCAGCCACAACCGGCGAGGACGACAAAGGAGAGTGTGGAATGCGGCGGCCTGGTCAGCGCAAGGAGCAGCATCGGCACCGAAGCGAGGATCGCCACCGCGCCGACGAGCAGACGGCCGTCGCGCCGCCGCAGCGACAATCGATCGGCGACTGCGCCGCCGATCAGAAGCCCGGGAATTCCCGACAGCCCGTAACTGACCATGGCCATCAGCCCCGCCTGACGGAGAGTCGCGCCGTGGTAGCGCATCAGGAACGGCGCCAGAAACGAGCCGAGCGCGTACATGTTGAAGTTGTGCAGCGCGCCGGAGAGGATCAGCCACCACATCGTCGGAATCGACAGCAGGACGCGCCATGGCGAGCCTGCGCGGCGACGCGCGCCGACGGAGCGAGACTCGACCATGCCGCGCGCCGGCTCCGCGATGAACAAAGCGGCGATGGCGCAGAGCACGCCGGGAATGCCGGCGATGAGAAACGCCGCGCGCCAGCCCCAGGCGTGCGCGACGAAGCTGGCGACGAAATATGACAGCGCGACGCCGACCGGAAGACCCAGCATGAATACCGACAGCGCCCGCGCACGCCGCGCCGGCGGATACAAGTCGCCGATCAACGACGTCGCCGCCGGCGCGCAGGCCGCCTCCCCGAAGCCGACGCCGAGTCGCGTGGCGAACATCTGCCCGAAGTTCCGGGTCATCGCCGCGAGGCTGGTCAGAGCGCTCCAGATCAACACGGCCACCGCGAGGATCCTCTTGCGCGAGCTCCGGTCGCTGAGCCGACCGAACGGAATGCCCACCAGCGCGTATAGAAGCGTGAACGCCGTTCCCAGCGCGCCGAGCGCGCTGTCGCTAAGGTTCCACTCCTTCCGAATCGGCTCGGCGAGCACTCCCCCGATCTGGCGATCGAAGAAGTTCACCGTGTTGATCGCAAACAGGACCGCGAGTGCGTATCCGGCGCGGCGCGTCGATTCATTCATCGTCCGCGAAACTCCGGCTTTCGCTTCTCCAGAAAGGCGCGCATTCCCTCTTTCTGATCGCTGGTGGAAAAGAGGAGTTGAAACGCTTTCCGCTCGAGCGCCATCGCCGTCTCCAGAGAAGCGTCCTGTCCGGACAGCACCGCCTCTTTGATCTGCATGATGGCCAGCGGCGGCAGCGACGCGATCGTCGTAGCGATTTTCATCGCCGTCTGGAATACGTCCGCGTCGGCAACGACCTCACTGACCAATCCCATCGCCAGGGCATCGCGCGCAGAAACCGGCTCGCCGGTCAGCAACATCCGCATGGCGCGGAATTTGCCGACCGCGCGCGTCAGGCGCTGGGTTCCGCCGGCGCCCGGCATGATCCCGACGCGAACCTCCGGCTGGCCGAAGCTCGCCCCTTCTCCGGCGACAATGATGTCGGCGAGCATCGCCAGCTCGCACCCGCCGCCCAGGGCGTACCCGTTCACCGCGGCGATCACCGGCTTCGGACATGATGTGATCGGCTGCCACAACCGCTCGGAATGACGCGCCAGCATCTCCACCGGCGTCCGCTCGACCATGTCCCGAAGATCGGCGCCGGCCGCGAACACTTTCTCGCCGCCCGTGAGGATGATGCAACGCGTCGTCTCGTCCGCGCCGAGCGCGGAGAAGTGTTCGGCGAGCAGTTGTCGCATCGCCACATTGAGCGCGTTCCGCACCTCCGGCCGGTTCAGCCGGACGAGGGCGATTCCCTCGGCGGGTTGTTCGAGCAGAACCTCGGTCATCGCTTCACCTCCGTAGAGCCGCCTCTCAGGCGGCTCAAATCCGGCTAAGAGCCGGATCTACGTTTGTAGAACCGCCGGACCTGCGTTCGTAGTGCCGCCTCTCAGGCGGCTCAATCGGGCTAAGAGCCGGATCTACGTTCCTCCCGTGACGGATCGGCGGAGACCTGCACGATGCGCTTTCCGATGTTCTCCCCCTTCAGCAGCCCGATGAATGCGCGCGCAGCGTTCTCCAGTCCTTGCACCACGTCCTCACGATAGCGGATTCTTCCTTCGCGCAGCCACTGCGACATATCGCGGAGAAAGTCAGGCATTCGATCGGCGTGGTCCAGAATGATCATGCCCTGGATCACGCCGCGCTTCGTTAGAAGAGGCCCGAGATTGGGACCGAACGCCGGCTTCGCGTCGTTGTATTGGGAGATCATCCCGATGAGCGGAATGCGCGCGTGCACGTTGATGCGATGCAGCACCGCGTCGAGCACCGCGCCGCCGACGTTATCGAAGTAGACATCGATGCCCTTCGGACACGCCGCTTTCAGCGCCGCATCGAGATCGCCCGATTTGTAATTGATGCATGCGTCGAATCCGAGCTCCTGCGTCACGAATGCGCACTTCTTGTCGGAGCCGGCCGTTCCAACCACGCGGCAACCTTTGATCCTGGCGATCTGACCGGCGACCGATCCGACCGCGCCGGCGGCGGCGGAGACGACGACGGTCTCCCCCTCCTTCGGCCGGCCGATGTCGAGCAGTCCGACGTACGCGGTCATTCCCGGCATCCCGAGGACGCCGAGGGCCCAGGAGATCGGCGCGTCGGAAGGGTTGAGAATCCGCAGGCCTTTTCCATCGGAAACAGCGAAGGATTGCCAGCCGTCGTAGCCGAGGACGAAGTCGCCCGCCTTGAAGCGCGAGTTTTTTGACTCGACCACCTGACTGACCGTTCCGCCGACCATCGGCTCGCCGAGCGTCGCCGGTTCGACATACGACTTCGCCGCGTTCATCCGCGATCGCATGTACGGATCGACGGAGAGGTAAATCGTGCGGCGCAGCACCTCCCCTTCCCGAACGGCGGGGACGGGCGTGCGCACGAGCTCGAAGTTGCTCTCGCTCGGAGCACCCTCAGGGCGGCTGTGAAAGAGGATCTGCGTATTCGATTCGTTCATCCAAGCTCCTCGGCCATCGATGCGGCCTTCCTCGCGAGCATCGTCACGCGTTCACCAAGCGCAGCGAAACGCGGATCATCGGTCTGGCCACGAACATAGCGCGCGTAGATCTGCTGGATCACCACGGCGAGCTTGAAGACGGCGAAGACCTCGTAGAGCGCGATGCCGTCGAGCGACGCCTTCGCGCGCGAGGCGTATCGATCGAGGATCTCGTCGCGCCCGAACCATCCCCGTAGTGTAGTAATAGTTGATACAGCGTCGCCGCGCGGTTCGCCGGCGATGTGAACCCAGTAGCAGAGCAGAATTCCGAGGTCGATGAGCGGATCGCCGACGGCGCTCATTTCCCAGTCGAAAACCGCGACCAGGCGGCGCGGATCGCCCGCGGCGAGCATCACGTTGTCGAGCTTGTAGTCGCCGTGCACCAGCGCGGGGCGGGCGGGATCGGGCGGGATGCGCTGTTCCAGCCACGCCGCGAGCTGTTCCATCTCCGGAACCTGACTGGTCTTCGAGCCGTGCCATCGCTCCGTCCAGCCACGAATCTGCCGGGCGACGAATCCGGCCGGCTTGCCGAGCGCGTCGAGTCCGTGAGCCGCGATGTCGATGGCGTGAAGGCCGGCGAGCGTGTCGACCATCGCCTCGCTGATCGCGCGCCGGACATCGGGCCGGTCGCGAATTTCCTCCGGCTCGTCGAGGCGGATCACGATGCCGCGACGGCGCTCCATCACGTAGAACGTGAAGCCTGCGACGGCCGCGTCCTCGCAAAGCAGACACGGGCGCGGCGCCAGCGGAAACAGCGGGTGCAGGGCAGTGAGCACGCGGCATTCGCGCGCCATGTCGTGGGCGCGCGGCGGAACCGGCCCGAACGGCGGGCGCCGCATCACGAGCTCGAGATCGCCGAACCGCAGCAGGTAGGTGAGATTCGAATGACCGCCGGGAAACTGCTCGACCTCCATCGGCGGCGTGGGGCGCTGCGGCAACGCGCCGCGAAGGTAAGCCGCAATGCGCGGCCAATCGAGCTGCTCGCTGGCGCGCACCGGGCACGTGTCGGCGATCATCGGTAGTAGAGGACGATCCATTCCGCGACGCAGCAAGGTTTGCCGCCGGCTTCCCTCTCCACGGTCACGTTCCAGACGACCTTCGTCGCGTCGTCCTTCTCTTCGATGGATGCCGGCGTGAATCGCGCGCGAATGCGAGAGCCGGCGATCACCGGCGCGAGAAAACGAACGCGGTTCAACCCGTAATTCACCGCCATCCGCATGCCGCCGAGGGCCGCGGTCTGGCGCAGCAGCGTGGAGAGCAGCGACAAGGTGAGAAATCCGTGCGCGATCGACGCGCCGTACGGCGATTCGCGCGCGGCGCGGGCGGGATCGACGTGCAACCACTGATGATCGCCGGTGGCATCGGCGAAAAGGCGGATCTGATCCTGCGACACGACCATCCAGTCGCTCACCGCGACGTTCGGGATCATGGTTTCCTCGACCGCAGGAGGTTCCGGGCGATGACCATCCGGTGCACTTCGGAGGGGCCGTCGTAGATGCGGAACGCGCGCGCCTCGCGGTAGAAATGCTCGAGCGGCGTGTCCGTGGAGACGCCGAGCGCGCCGCAAACCTGCACCGCCCGGTCGATGACCCGATTCACCGCCTCGGCTACGAACACTTTGCAGATCGACGACTCGTGGCGGATGTCGTCGCCACGCTCGTGCTTCCACGCGGCGTGCATGACCATCATTCGCGAAGCGTGGATCTCGATCTCCGAGTCGGCGATCATCCATTGCACCGCCTCGTGCTCCGCGAGCTTCTTTCCGAACGCTTCGCGCTCCCTGGCGCGATCGACGGCGATCTCCAGCGATCGCTGCGCCACGCCGAGCCAGCGCATGCAATGCGTCAGGCGCGCCGGCGTGAGGCGCACCTGCGCCATCTTGAAGCCGTCGCCGACTTTTCCCAAGACCGCGGAATCGGGGACGCGCACGTGATCGAAGTCGATCTCGCCGTGCCCGCCGAAGCCGCCGTGCCCGCCCATCACCGGGACGGAGCGGAGGACGCGAAATCCCGGCGCATTCGTCGGCACGAGGAACATGGTCACGCCTCGATGCGCCGGCACCGACGGGTCGGTGATGGCCATGGCGATCGCGAACGTCGAGCCTTCGGCGCCGGTGGCGAACCATTTGCGGCCGGTGATCTCCCATCCGCCATCGACGCGTACGGCCTGCGTCTTGAGCATCGTCGGATCCGCGCCCGCCCCCGGCGCCGGTTCCGACATCGCAAAGCAGGAGCGGATCTTCCCCTCCACCAGCGGGCGCAGAAGCTGCTCGCGCTGCTCCGGCGTGGCGTAGATCGACAACAGATGCATGTTCCCTTCGTCGGGAGCGGCGCAGTGCAGTGCGAGCGGACCGAAGAGGCTGCGGCCCGCCTGCTCAAAAACGACGCACATGGCCAGCGTGCCGAGGCCGAGGCCGCCCCATTCGCGCGGCAGCTGCGGCCCGTAGATGCCCGCCTTGCGTGCTTTCTGGCGCAACGCGGTCAGATCGGCGGCGGAAAAGTTGTTCTCGAGCGGGATGACCTCGTCGCGAACAAACGCCGCGACGCGGTCGCGCAACTCGATCAATTCGCGTGGAAGATCAAAATCCATATTGTCCTCAGTCAGGGAGCATGACACGGCCCCTCACCCGGCGCTTCGCGCCACCCTCTCCCCGCCGCGCGGGGCGAGGGGAATCGAGATCCTTCTCCCCGCCACGCCCCGCGTATGGACCTCGAGATCCTTCTCCCCGCCGCGCGGGGAGAAGGTGCCCGAAGGGCGGATGAGGGGTGGTGTCATCACGAGCGTTGCAGATTCTCGAAGATGGTCGCCGCCCCCTGCCCGCCGCCGACGCACATGGTAACCATGCCATAGCGCGAACGGCGCCGGCGCATCTCGCCGAGGATCTGCACGGTCAGCTTTGCGCCCGAGGCGCCGAGCGGGTGCCCGAGCGCGATCGCGCCGCCGTTCACATTGACGCGCTCCTCGTTCATCCCCAGCTCGCGCATCACCGCGAGCGCCTGCGCGGCGAAGGCTTCGTTCAACTCGATCAGATCGATGTCCTCGAGTTTCAACCCGGCGAGCTTCAGCGCCTTCGGCACCGCGACGAGCGGACCCATGCCCATGATTTCCGGCGAAACTCCGCCGACGGCGAACGAGACGAAGCGCGCCAGCGGCTGGAGCCGCAACTCCTCCGCGCGACGCCGCGACATCACCACCACCGCCGCCGCGCCGTCCGAAGTCTGGCTGGAGTTCCCCGCGGTGACCACGCCTTTGGCATGAAAGACGGGACGCAGCTTCGCCAGTGCTTCCAGCGTGGTGTCGGCCCGCGGCCCCTCATCCTTGTCGAACGTCACGCGCTGCCTCTTGCTGTCGTCGACAATCTCCACCTCGAGCGGCACGATGCCGTCGTCGGCAAACCTTCCCGCTTTCTGCGCCGCGAGCGCCTTCTGATGACTGCGATAGGAGAAGGCGTCGGCATCCTCGCGCGAGACGTTGTACTTCCGCGCGACGTTCTCCGCCGTCAGCCCCATGCTGAGGTAGACGCCGGGGCGATGCTCGATCAGATCGGGATTCGGACGGAAGCGCCCATTGCCGCGAACGAGGCTCATCGATTCCGTTCCGCCGGCGATGATCTCTTCCGCCATCCCCGCCATGATCCGCTCGGCTGCCAAGGCGATGGTTTGCGATCCCGAGGAACAAAAGCGATTCACGGTCATCGCCGGAACGGAATCGGGCAGCCCGGCACGCAGCGCGGCGATGCGTGCGACGTTGTTCCCCGATTCGCCCTCGGGCATCGCGCAGCCCATGATCACGTCGTCGATGGCCTCTGGGGAGAGATTCGCCGTGCGCTTTATCAACGCGGCGATCACTTCCGCGGCCATGTCATCCGGACGCGTCGTGCGCAGCGTGCCGCGCGGCGCTTTTCCGACGGCGGTGCGCAATCCGGCCACCAGGACCGCTTCGTTCATGGCTCCTCCGATGTGTCGCGAAAGAGAATGCATGTCGCGGTGCCGTGCGCATAGAGCTTGCCGGCGGCATCGACGATGCGTCCTTCCGCGGTGGCCGTTCGCGAGCCGGCGTGCACGATGCCCGCGGTACAGGTGAGCGTTCCGGTCTTCCGGGTGATGGCGCGCGTGAAGTTGATCTTCATTTCCAGCGTGGTGAAGACCTTCCCTGACGGCATCACGGAGTTCACCGCGGATCCGAGCGCCGTGTCGAGAAGTGCGGCGGCGAATCCGCCGTGGGCGATCCGCAGGCCATTCTCGAAGTCGACCGCCGGCTCCGCCGTGACGACCACGTGTCCTTCCTCGACGCTGGCAATCCGGATGTTGAGCAGACGGGCCATCGGCGCCGGTTCGATCTCCCCGGCGACGACCTTGCGCATGTACTCCATGCCGCTCATCGTGCGGCGGGCTCCGCCGATCTCGGCCATATCAGTTCCTTAACGGTTTCCCATTCGCCAGCATGAATTGAATCCGCTCGATCGTCTTCGGCTCGTGACAGAGCGCCACGAAGGTTTCGCGTTCACGATCGAGGAAGAATTGCTCGTCGACCCATTGCCCGCTCGAGAGATCGCCGCCACAAAGAATCGCGGCGAGCTTCGCGCTGAGAAACGCATCGTACTCGCTGATGTACGCGCCCTGCTGCAGAATGTAGATCCCGGCGCGGAGCGCGGCGCCGACGTCGCGGCCCGCGGCGTAGCAGTTCTTTTCGCGAGCCGGCGGAGCGTAGCCTTCGGCGGCCAGATCGAGCACCGCCTGCTTCGCCTCGGCGATCAGATGATCGCGACTCATCACCACGCGATCGGCGGCGGTGAGAAAGCCCATCGATCTTGCCTCCTCGGCGCTGGTCGAGACCTTCGCCGTGCCGATGGTCTGCAGCACGTTCTGCACGAACGGAACAGGATCGGCGTTCGGCGTCTGCTTCATCGCCGGTGAGACCACCCGGCGGATCAGCTCCTTGCAGCCGCCGGCTGCCGGAACGAGACCGACGCCGAATTCGACCTGCCCCATGTAGGTTTCCGCCGCGGCGGCGATGCGCGCGGCGGCCATGGCCACTTCCGCTCCGCCGCCGAGCGTGCGGCCGAACGGCGCGGCGACGACCGGCTTGGCCGAGAATCGGACGGCCATCAGGGCGTCCTGCATGGCTTTCACTCCGCGGTTGAGGGCCTCGCGTCCGTTCGATCCCAGCCCCCCGGCGAGATTCGCGCCGACGCAGAAATCGCCGCCGTCGTTGCCGATCACCATGCCCGTCCACGTGCCGCGCTCCAGATCCGCGACCGAGTCGACGATCATGGCGCGCACGTCGTCATCCAGCGTGTTCATCTTGGTGTGGAATTCGAGGCAGAGCACGCGGTCGCCGATGTCGCGCAGACTGGCGCCCTTGTTCTCGCGCACCACCGGTTTGTCCGCAAGCCGGATACCCCTCACCCGGCCTTCGGCCACCCTCTCCCCGCGTGGCGGGGAGAGGGTCCGCGAAGCGGGGGTGAGGGGCGTCTCCACGCTCTCGTAGAAGCTCTCCTGCCCCCGCGCGAGCATCTCCGTCACCCACGGCGCGACAATGATGCCGCTCTTCTGCATCGCTTCGGCAGTCCGCCGCACGCCGAGCGCATCCCACAATTCGAATGGCCCCATCTCGTGCGAGAAGCCCCAGCGCATCGCGCGGTCGACGTTGACGATGTCGTCGGTGATCTCCGGAATGCGCCGCGCTGCGTACGCGAGCGCGTTGTAGGTGACATGCCGCGTCAACGCTCCCGCCTTGTCGTCCTGCTGCAGTACGAAAGCGAGCCGCTCCGGCAGCGACTTGATTTTCATCGCCGCGGCGATCGACGGAATCTCCGGTTCGCGCCGCGGGCGGTACTCGCCGGTCTCGAGGTCGAGCGTCTGGATCGAGTTGCCTTCTTTCTTGTAGAAACCCTGGCCGCTCTTGTCGCCGAGCCGCCCCCGCTCCATCTGCTTCTTCCGCAGTTGTTCAATGTGCGGCGAGCGGAGGACTTCGCGCGATTCGTCGCCCTCGATCAGGCCGTAGAGATTCGCCGCGACGGACGCGGCGACGTCGAGTCCGACGAGGTCCTGCAGCCGGAACGCGGCAGTTTTCGGACGGCCGATCAAAGGCCCGGCGATGGCATCGGTTTCCTCGATGGTGTAGCCGTTGGCGAGGACGAAATCGAGCAGCGTCGCGCCGGAGATCGACCCGAGACGATTGGCGATGAAGTTCGGCGTGTCCTTGCACATGACGACGCCCTTGCCCAGTCGCACCTCCGCGAACTCTCGCACGAACGCGGTGATCTCCGGCTTCGTCTCCTTCGTGGGAATGACTTCCAGGAGCTTCATGTAGCGCGGCGGATTGAAGAAATGCGTGCCGAGGAAATGCGACTTGAAATCGGGCGAGGCTTCGGCGGCGATCTTGGCGATCGGCAGGCCGGAGGTATTGCTGGAGACGATGCTGTCCGGTCTGCGCAGGCGATCGATCCGCGCAACGAGCGCGCGCTTGGCCGCGAGATCTTCAATGATCGCCTCGACGATCCAGTCGCCCTCACTGATCCACGCCTCATGCTCGTCCAGACTGCCGATGGTGACGAGATTTGCGGTCTCCGGCGTGAAGAACGCCGGGGGCTTCGCTTTCTTCATGCGCTCGAAGGAGGCGGCGACGATCTGTTGTGAAATATCGAGCAGAGAGACAGGAACGCCGGCGTTGGCGAAATGCGCGGCGATGCCGCCGCCCATGGTCCCCGATCCGATGACCACCACCCGGCGGATCGAGCGCGTCATACCTTCTCCACCGCCGCTGCCTCTTCGCGCAAGGCGCGGCGCAGGACCTTCCCGACGGCGCTCTTCGGCAGGGAATCGCGGATTTCGATCTCTTTCGGCCGCTTGAATTCCGCAAGGTTCGCGGCGCAGTGAGCCTCGAGCTCGCCCGACGGCACCCTGCTCCCCGGTTTCAGGATCACGAACGCTTTCACAACCTCTCCGTAATACGCGTGCGGAACTCCGATCACTGCGGCCTCCATCACCGCAGGATGTGCGAAGAGCACCGTCTCGACTTCGGACGGATAAACGTTGAAGCCCGAGACGATGACCATGTCCTTCTTGCGCTGCACGATGTACGTGGATCCGTCCTCGTCCATCCGCGCGACGTCGCCGGTGTAAAGCCAGAGACGGCCGTCCGCATCCTTGCGCAGTGCGATCTCGGTTTCCTTGTCTCTGTTCCAGTAGCCCTTCATCACCTGCGGCCCGGCGATGCAGAGCTCTCCGTCAGTTCCGAGCGGAACTTCCGTCGTTCCCGATTCGAGATCGACGATTTTGATATCGGTGTCCGGCAGCGGAATCCCGATGCTCCCCGGCTTGCGGCGCGAGAGCGACGGCGTGGTGTGGGTCACCGGAGAGGCTTCCGACAATCCGTAGCCTTCGTTGAGCGTACCGCCGGTCACCCTCTCGAACTGATCGATGACTTCGACCGGCAACGGCGCGGAGCCGCTGTTGAAACCGCGGACCTTGTCGATGCCGTACTCCTTCGCCTTCGGATGATTGAGGATCGAAACGTAGATCGTGGGCACCGCCGGAAAGTACGTCGGCCGGTAGTCGCGAATGGCCGTGAGTAGCGCGTCGACGTCGTACTTCGGAATCAGAATCTGCAGCCCGCCCTGCCATGCGACCGACATCAGACCGACGGTGAATCCGTAAATGTGAAAGTACGGGATGACCAGCAGCGTACGCTCTTCGCCTCGGCGTTGATCCGGATGATGAAGGACCGTCGTCTGAATGACGTTCGCGAAGATGTTGTAGTGCGTCAGCATCGCCCCTTTGGGCACGCCGGTGGTTCCCCCGGTGTACTGCAGGACGGCGACGTCGTTCTGGGGATCGATCGACACGCGCGGCAGATCGGGCTGGCTGACGCCCGCCAGAATGTCGCTCAGGCGCTGCGTCCCTTTGACCGCGGGACACTGCGCGCCCGCGGCGCTGTATTCGGCAAGCGAAGTGATGACCACCGTTTCGATCGATGTCCGATCCCGCACCGCGAGCGCGGCGGGAGCGAGGAGGTCGAGCACGATGAGAAGGCGCATCCCAGAATCGTGTGCCACCACGGCGATCTCTCGCGGCGTGTAGAGCGGATTGATATTGACTACGATCGCGCCGATGCGAAGGATGGCGAACGCCGCGAAGACGTATTGCGGACAGTTCGGCAGCATCATGCCAACGCGATCGCCCTTGACGATTCCCATCCGCGCCAATGCGGTGGCCAGGCGGTCGCTGCGCTCCTTGACCTCCGCCCAGGTGAGCTGCGCGCCGAGGAACGCCGTCGCCGGACGGTCGGGCACGTCGGCAGCGGCGAGGCGGAGAATGTCGCCCAGCGGCCGGCGCGGATAGTTCATGTGCGGCTGCACCCAGTAGTCGTAATGATCGATCCAGGGCCTGGCCGCGTAAGGAGAAGTCACTGCGTCCTCCGGTTAGAAATGTCAGCACGCCCCTCATCCGGTCCTTCGCTCCGCTGAGGACCACCTTCTCCCCGCTGTCGCGGGGCGAAGGACCTCCCGCAACGCGAGTTCCCTCGCCCCCGCAACGCGGGGAGAGAGTGCCGCGAAGCGGCGGGTGAGGGGTCTTTCGCGCGCGACATGAGATTCTCTAAACGATCGTGGCCCCGCCGTCGACGGCGATGACCTGTCCGGTGATGTAACTCGAGGCGTCCGAGGCGAGAAAGACAGCTACCCCCTTCAGCTCTCCCACCTCGCCGACCCGTGGGATGGGATTGCGGGCCTTGATCGACGGCTCGACAAAGCCGATTGCCGGGTCGGCAAGGCGCGAGTGAAAGAATCCCGGCGCGATGGCATTGACGCGAATGCCGTGCGGCCCCCACGACGCGGCCAGCTCCCGCGTCAATCCCATCAACCCCGCTTTGCTGGCGGCGTACCCCGCGTAATGCGGACCGTGGACGGACGATCGTATGCCCGCCACCGAAGCGACATTGAGGATCACGCCACGTCCAGCCTTCAACATTTCGCGTCCCGCCGCCTGCGCGAAAAGAAACGCTCCGGTGAGATTCGTCTCCAGAACGCGGCGCCACTGGTCGAGCGGCATTTCCTCCGCCGGCGCTCCCCAGGAGATGCCCGCGTTGTTGATCAGAATGTCGATTTGTCCGTACGCCACCATCGTTCCGATAACGACCTCTCCGACCTGCCTCTCATCGGCGACGTCACAGACGCGCCCCTCCACGCGAAACCGGCGCTTCCGCAGCGCATCGACCGCCGGCGCGAGCCACTGCTCGCGGCGCGCGCAGATCATCAGCGAGGCTCCCGCTTCGGCGAGGCCTTCGGCGATCTCCAGGCCCAGGCCGCGCGAGCCACCGGTAACGATGGCCGCGCGGCCGGAGAGATCGAAAAGCTGCTGGAGCGCCTTCGTCAAATCAGAAACTGACTTTCGCTGCGAGCTGGAGCTGCCGCCCGGGAAGTGCCGCGGTGTACGTTCCGTAAGTGACGCGACCCTGCGCGTCCTTCTGCGGCTGCGCGGGGAACGCGCCCGTTCCAAAAATGTTGTTGATGTCAGTGTAGTTGACTCGATTGGTCAGATTGAAGACGTCGATCACCGCTTCGATCGCCCGCCCGCCGCCGAAGTTGAAGCTCTTGCTCAGTCGCGCGTCGATGTTGAACTGGCTCTTCATCCTCTCGCTGTTGCGGCGAACCGCGGTCGACGGATCGCTTGGGTTGGTGCGGGCGCGATCCGACGGGAACGCGCCGCCATCACCGTCGCCATTGAGATCGACGCCGGCGAGCGGCGTGTACGGCCGGCCGGATGCCGTCGTAAAAATCGTCGAGAACTGGATCTGCCAGGGGAACTGATAGAGCCCGCTGAGCACGAAACGGTCGCGCTGATCCTGCGTGGCCATTCCGCGCTCCGCGCTCGAGTCGAACCCGATCGGGAGGCCCGTCCGATTGTTCGGATCGCGTCCCAGTCCGTTGCTCTGCGGGATGAACGCGCTCTGAAAGTCGGTCGAGTTGTCCTCCGCTTTCGATCGCGTGTACGCCAGGAGGAACTGCAGATTGTTCGAGAAGTGCTTGTTCAGCGACAGCGTCAAACCCTTGTACCAGGTCTCGCCAAACGATGTGTATTGGAGAATCGAGGCGGACGTTCCGGCGGCACCATTGATGTCGTTCGGGCGCCGTCCTGCACCGAGGGCCGGGACGATCGGGTTGTAATCAATGGTTCCGAGCTGGTGGATACCGTGGACGTAGAGGACATCCGCAGCGATGGACATGGTCTGCCCGAGCGCGCGGTCATAGCCCACAGCGGCCTGCTGGGCCGAGGGCGTCTTCATTCCCGGATCGGGAGAGATGACCAGGCTCGGATACGGCGTGGTCGGTTCCGGGAACTTGTGGCCCGGTGCTCTCCAGGCGCCGATCGAGCCCGGAATACGGAGCACCAGCGTGCGCAAGGTGCGCCCGTCGACGCCGTCGCCGATCTGCGCGGCGGCGAGAATCTGGTTGTCGTAGAAAATGCCCCATGCCGCGTGCAGCGAGGAGCGGCCGTCGCCCTGCGGATCGTAGGCCATCGACAGCCGCGGGCCGACGTTGTTGTTGTCCTGCGGGATCTGGTAGGTGTACGTGCCGCCGCCCGGCATCGAGACCGTGTACTGACGGTTGTACATCCACTGCCGCTGATAGCGAAGGCCCATCTTGAGCACCAGCTTCCGTGAAATGCTCCAGTCGTCCTGCACGAAGAGAGCGATGTCGGGATCGTTGTACGAGTTGCCGGACGTTCCATAGCCCTGCACGTACGCCGCGGGCAGGCCGGCGGCAAATGCCTGCAGAGCAGAGATGGGCTGCGCAATCCCGAGGGCCGGAATGGCGGGAAGCGCGGCGAAGATGTAGCGGCCGCCCATATGAAGCGGCAGGGCCGAGAATCCCGTGCTCACGTCGTTGAAATCGAAGCCCGCCTTCATCGAGTGATTGCCGGTGAAAGAACTGATCGAATCCTTCAACTGATAGCGCCGGTTCTTTCTCGGCTGCGGCGTGAATCGCTGCCTGCCCACGCTGGCGACGCCGATGATCTCCACCGTCGGACCGCCTTTGAAGTTGTCATTGCACGGCCCGCCGCAATTCGGATCGAGCGACTCGATCATCTGATTCTCATAGGCGTACTGGCCGCGGAGTTCGTTGATGACGCGCTGCGATAACGAATCGGTTTCCGATGCCGCCAGCGCCCAGTCCCTCCGGTTTTGCACCGCGCCGCGGCTCTTCGACACTTGCCCGCCAAAGGGCTCGATATCTTCGTTGATCAGGCTCGCGTAGTTCGCGCGGAGGGTCAGATTGTGTGCCGGCGCAAACTGATGGTCGACCTTCGTGAGGTAGGCCTTCGACTTCACGTCATACGGTACGTTGCCCAGCTCGACTGGAAATCCGTTCCTGTTCAAAAGATCGGCGGCCGCCGGATCGATGGTCACGAAGTTGCTGGTATTCGTCGACAGATTCTCGGCCGAAAGGAAATAGAAGGTCTGATCGTGCTTGATCGGACCTCCGAGCGTGAAGCCGTACTGGTTCTGGCGGAACGGCGCCTTCTGCTGATCGATGTGGTTGCTGAACACGTCGAATTGCTCGAAGCGCCCCTTGGAGTTCAGGTGATCGTTCCGGAAGAACTCGAAGACATCGCCTCGCATCTCATTCGTTCCCGAGCGGGTGATGATGTTGACGATGCCGCCCGTGGCCTTCCCGAACTCCGCGGAATACGAATTCGTCAGCACCTGGAATTCCTGGATCGCTTCCTGGCTGAACGTGGCGCGCACCGCGCCGACGATCGGATCGTTGTTGTCGACGCCGTCGACCATAATGTTGTTGGAACGGGCACGCTGACCGCCGAAGGTAAGCCCCGAGGTCGCCGACGCTCCCTGTTGCGGCGTCCGATCGGTGGTCACGCCCGGCGTGATCACGCTGAAACTGAGGAAATTGCGGCCGTTCGTCGGAAGCGCGTCGATCTGCTCCTGTCCCACGACCGTGGAAACCGAGGTCTGCGTCGGATCGACGACCGGAGCTCTCGCGCTGACGATGATCTCCTCGGCTGCGCCGGCGCGCAACCTGAAGTTCATCTCCGCGAGTTGTCCGATCACCAGCCGGACGCCTTTGCGCTGCTGCAGCGCGAAACCGGCCAGCGCCGCCCCGATCGTGTACCTGCCCGGCTGCAGCGCGCCGATGTAGTACCGGCCTTCTTTGTCGGTGACCGCCGTGCGGGCCTGATTCGTGGCCATATTGGTGGCCGTCACCGTGACACCGGGCAGGACAGCCCCCGATTCGTCCTGAATGGTGCCCGAGATGTCCGCTGCCGTGGCGCGCGCCTGGGCGAAGAGCGCGACGGGTGCTGCAGTGAGAAAAATCGCGACCAGAAGAACGCGGATCGGTTTCGCCATCTTGTGCCTCCTTTAAATTGTCATTGCCTTCAAAGGACAGCGGCAGCGGCCGGCTCTTTGCCACGCCGATCCGCTGTTCGCTGCGATTCATCGACGACCAGGGATGCGATGCGTTCCCGATGGAACGAGGAGTCTCCGAAAAGAGTTTCCGACGATTTGGCCCGCTTGTAGTAAAGCTGCAGGTCGTGCTCCCAGGTGAAGCCAATGCCGCCGTGCACCTGGATGCCGCGGTTGCCGACTTCGCGATACGCGTCTGAGCAGTACGACTTGGCGATGGACACAGCCAGCGCCGCGCCGGGATCGTTTTCCGTCAGCGCCCACGCGGCGTAATACGTCGCCGATCGCGCGCTCTCGGTCAGCAGCAGCATGTCGGCGCACTGATGCTGCACGGCCTGAAACGAACCGATGGGACGGCCGAACTGCTGCCGCGTTTTCGCGTATTCGACCGTCGTTTCGAGGATCCACTGCATTCCCCCGACCATCTCCGCGCAGAGCGCGACCGTGGCGATATCGATGGCCGCTCCAACGGCGTCCGCACCGCCAGGAAACGCGTCGCCGGCAATATGCTCGAACGCCACCCGATACAGTTTGCGCGTTTCATCCATGGAGCGCATTCGCTCGATGGTGAGGCCACCTGCACGGCGGTCCACCGGCACGACGACGAGTTCTTCGCCCGATCGCGCAACACACA
>JBGPFD010000004.1:0-34176 GCA_041483175.1 Thermoanaerobaculia bacterium
CGCCCGCCCGACCCCCCTCCCGAAGCTTTTCCCGGTGCCGAACGCGCAACTGGTTGCCGAAACCGGGAAGCCGATCCGGCTCGACGCAATGAAGGGGCATGTGACGGTCTACGACTTCATCTTCACCAACTGCGCGGGGACGTGCCCGATGATGACCGCGACCATGCGGCGGATCACGCAGAAGATCGACAAAGACGCGCCGGTTCGCTTCGTTTCCATCAGCGTCGATCCGCAGCGCGACACCCCCGCTGCGCTGCAGAAGTACGCCGCGAAGGTGCGCAACGATCCGCGCTGGATGTTCCTCACTGGCGAAGAGAAGACGATCATTGACCTCTCGGTGAACGGCTTCAAGCTGGCAGCCGGCGGTTCGGCTCCCAACGGCGCGGAGCCGCTCCTGCACAGCTCCAAGTTTGCCATCGCCGACAAGGAAGGCGTCATTCGCGACTATTACGGCGCCACCAACGACGATGCGGTCGAGCACGTCGCCGGCGTGGTCAGCGACCTGCTGCGGGAGCCGTAGTGGACTTGGTGCGGGTTCTCCCGGCCGTCAACGCGTCGCTCAACGCACTTTCCGGCGTCTTCCTGCTGATCGCCTTTCTGCTGATCAAACGGCGGCGCATCGCGGCCCACCGGCGATTCATCCTCGCGGCCTGCTCCGCCTCGCTCCTCTTCTTCGTCTTCTACGGCATGAACCATTACCTGCGGCACGGAATCGTGTCGCATTTCACGGGGCAGGGCTTCATCCGGCCGCTCTACTTCTCGATTCTCATCAGCCACACGATCCTGGCGGTGATCATCGTGCCGCTGGTGATCATCACCCTGCGCTACGGGCTGGGGATGCGCGTCACCCAGCACCGGCGCATCGCGCGCTGGACGTTTCCGATCTGGATGTACGTGTCGGTCACCGGCGTCCTGGTGTACTTTTTTCTCTACCAGTGGTTCCCTTCGAGCTGATCATCGCCGCGTACGTTCCGGCCAACGAGGCCGAGGCGGTTCACCGCCGGGCGTTGCTCGATCTGCTCCGCACCTCGCCGGCGCCGTTCTCGCGCGCGCATTTCGATCCCGGTCATGTGACCGCGAGCTGTTTCATCGTCGATTCCGCGGGACGCCTTCTGCTGCACGAGCACCGCCGCCTCCGCCGCTGGCTGCAGATGGGAGGGCATGTGGAACCCGGGGAGGAGCCGCTGCAGGCCGCTCTCCGCGAAGGGGCGGAAGAATCGGGGCTCCGCGATTTGCGGCTGCTGCGCGACGGGATCGCCGACCTCGACGTGCACGTCATTCCCGCGGGGAGGGGAGAGCCGCTGCACCGGCACTTCGATGTGCGATACATTGCGCACACCGCATCGCCGGAATCGATCGCCGCCGATGCGCGAGAATCGAGGGATTTGATGTGGTTTGATCTCGATCGAGCTGCGGCCATCATGCAAGGGGAGGAATCGCTGCGCGTCATCCGCAAGATCAGGAGTCTCCTCGGATGACGGCGCTGGAGAGCGATCTCGATCCCGATCCTTTCGTGCAGTTCGGCCGGTGGTTCGAGGAGGCCAAAGCGGCCGTGCCGCAGCTCCCGGAGGCGATGATGCTGGCCACCGCCGCGCTGGACGGCGAGGTTTCGGTGCGGTCAGTTCTGCTGAAGGACTTCGATCAGCGCGGATTCGTCTTCTTCACGAACTACAACAGCCACAAGGCGGCGCAGCTCCACGACAATCCGCGCGCGGCGCTCACCTTCTGGTGGCCGCTACTCGAGCGGCAGGTGCGGATCGAGGGGGCGGTGGTGCGCACGACCGAGGAGGAATCCGACGCCTACTTCGCCACCCGTCCCCGCGGATCGCAGATCGGCGCATGGGCCTCGGAGCAGAGCAAGGTGATCGCCGGCCGCGGCGATCTCGACGCCCGCTTTGAAGAGCTGTCGGCCGTCTATCACGACCGCCCGATCCCCCGCCCGCCGCACTGGGGCGGCTATCGCGTCATCCCCATCCTCTTCGAATTCTGGCAGGGACGCGCCGACCGCCTGCACGATCGATTCTGTTATCGACTGCGGGATGCGAAGGATTGGGTGATTGAGAGATTGTCGCCTTGAGTTGCCGGCAATCATGAACAAGAAGCGCGTTCTTTTTCTCTGCACCGGCAACGCCGCGCGGAGCCAGATGGCCGAAGGGCTGGCGCGCGCGTTCTACCAAGACAAAATCGACGTTGTCTCCGCCGGCTCGCGTACTTCCGGCTTCGTGCATCCGGATGCCATTCGCGCGCTGGTGGAGATCGGCATCGACATTCACGACGCGCAATCGAAAGGGGCAGATCAATTTCTCGATCAGCCGTTCGATGTCGTGGTCACGGTGTGCGACTCCGCGGCGCTCGATTGTCCGAGCTGGCCCAACGCGAAGCGCATCGAGCACTGGTCGATCGCCGATCCCTCGTGGCGCGGCCATGAAGCCTTCGTGGAGACCCGCGACGATCTTGCGCGCCGGATTGAGCGGCTGATGGAGACGCTGTAGGGCACGGCTGCGCCGTGCCGAAGCCACGGTGGGCGGGTGTGTGCCGCCCCGCGGATCGGCCCTTGGCTGGCCGTTACCCATCGGCGACGCTCGCGCCGATGCTATCCTCGGCCCATGGCCGGTCAAGGGCGCCTGAACATCGACGATGGCGGTCGCGGCGACCCCATCCCGCTCCTTCTCGTCCATGGAAACGGCGCGAATCTGACGCAGTGGCGCGCGCAACTCGATTATCTTCGCGCCTCACGCCGCGCCGCGGCATTCGATTTGCGGGGGATGGGGAAATCCGAGGCGGCTCCGGATGGCGACTACTCGGTCGGCGGAATGACCGCGGATGTTGATGCCGTCGCGAACGCGCTCGGCTTACGGCGTTTCATTCTCGTGGGCCATTCGTTCGGCGGTACGGTAGTCGCGGCGTACGCGGCAAAGCATCCGGAGCGTGTCGCCGGCGTGCTGTTTGCCGATGCGGCCGGCAATGTGAAGGTCTCCGAAGCCGAGGCTCAGGCGTTTTTCGCGGAGCTGCGGAAGGACAAGCGGGCGTTCGTCCGCAACTGGTTCGAGCCGATCCTGAAGCCGTCCCGCCCGCAGGTGCGCGAGGCCGTCTTCGCCTCGGTCGACCGAACCCCGCTGGAGGTGTTCCGTGGCGCACTGGAGGGAGCGCTGCAGATCGACGTCGGCGCGCTGCTCTCCGCCTACTCCGGCCCGCGCCTGGCCATCGCCGCGGCAGACATCGAGAATCCCTACTCGCTACACGTGCAGTTTCCCGACGTGCCGGTGAAGAAAATGCACGGCGTCGGGCACTGGTTGATGATGGATGAGCCCATTGAGTTCAATCGGCTGATGGATGGGTTCCTGGAACAAGTTAACAGTTAACGGTTAACAGTTAACTGTTAACTGTTAACTTGTGTTTCTTGCTCAAATCGGCTGCGCCCGATCGGGCAACAGGATTCGCAACGAGC
This sequence comes from Thermoanaerobaculia bacterium, assembly GCA_041483175.1. Taxonomy (GTDB): domain Bacteria; phylum Acidobacteriota; class Thermoanaerobaculia; order Gp7-AA8; family Gp7-AA8; genus Gp7-AA10. Next base: position 3,449 of record JBGPFD010000004.1, read on the forward strand.
GCGGCACCACGTCAATCACCAGCAGCTCGGGAAGAATCATTGGTTCGCCGTCGAGGTGCGCCGGTCCGGCGGCGGAGCGGCGGATCTCGATGTGCCGTCCGCGCTGCATCGTCACGCCAGCCGTGCGGTCGACGCTTCCGGTGAAGAGGCGAATCGCCGCGCCGATCGACCGCCGCTCGATGATGACCATGTCGAGCTGGCCGTCCTGCAGCGATGCCCTGGGTGCGATCCGTGCGTTGTTGCCGTACTGGCTGGCGTTGGCGATCGCGATCAGCAGCGCGCGCCGCTGCAGCCGCTGGCCGTCGATGTCCAGGTCGTAGGTTTCCGGTTGATACGAGAAGAACCCGCTAAGGCCGACGCGCAGATACGTGCGCAACCCGCGCACCCCTCGGGAGGCGAATTCCGCCGCGATCCAGGCGTCGAATCCGATGCCCATCGTGCCGATGAATGGGATGCCGTTCACCGTTGCCGTATCGATGGTGGCGATGCGTCCCTGCCCGCAGGCGCGCAGAGAATGCTCCACCGCGATCGGCAGGCCGATGTGCCGCGCGAAGCCGTTGCCCGAACCGACGGGGATGATTCCCAGCGCGGCCGGTCTGCCGATCAGGCGCCTGGCGATCTCATGAACGGTTCCGTCACCGCCGACGGCGTAGATCAGATCGAATCGATCGCCGATCGCCGCGGCGATCATCGCGTCGAGGTCCTCGATCCGTTCGCACGACCTGATGTCGTGTTCGAAGGGACAGTGTTTGTCGATGATCGCCGGAAGATCGTGACGCCGCTTGACACCGGAGCGGCGGTTCACGAGAAAGAGGGCCTTCACACGGTGGCCTGTCGATGCCGGTCGAACCACGCCGCCCAGAACGGAAGGAGCCAGCCGCACAGCCCGACGATCGCCAGCGCGCCGACGTTCGGCGGCGGCTGTCCGCCGGCGCTGGCAATGTAAATCGCCGCCAGCAGGACAATGAACGCCCAAAGGATGATCGAACCGACGCGATCGCGCGGCTTGGTGCAGTCGCGATAAATCAGGATGCCGATGGCGAACATCGCCGATTCGACGGCCAGTGTGCCGATCGGCGAATTCCACAATCCGAGCCCCACGCGCGGCCCGTTCGGCCACAGCGGCAGATCGGGGCGATGGGTGAAGAAATCGAGTAACCAGTGGCTGACCACGCCGATGCCGACCATCAGCGCGCCGCGCCCGTAGCGCGTGATCGCCCAATAGACGACCGCGAATGCGACCGCCCAGGCGACGGTCATCGCCAGGCTGTGCGTCCACGGATAGTTGTTGAAATCCAGCGGGGTGAGCTTTGTGGCTCCCTTTTGGATGCGCACCTGCTCGATCCCCAGAAGCAGAAAGATCGGCCAGATCAGATCGGGCAGCATCACCGCTGCGGTCAGGATCCCGAGGGACGTGCGCGGCGCGACGCGCTTGGAGGCGAAGGCGACAGCGTTGTGACCGATGAACATCGATGCTTAGTGTAGCAATGTGGAGTGGCGGGCCCTCAGCCCATGGAGGTTCACCAAACCCATCACCGCGGGGAATGGGCCGGGAGTCTGTCCTGACCTAGCGCCGGTTGAAGGCAGAAGGCAGAAGGCAGAAGGCAGAACGAAGAACGAAGAAAAACCCGAACTCACAGGGTTTCTTCATTCTTCATTCTGCGTTCTGCGTTCATCTGCGACTTCCACAATGACGTTTTCTCCCACATCGATGTACCAAAGCACCGCTGTCGAGGGTGCGGATGCGCGCGCTGACTGCGCCGGTGTTGGTCTGCCGGAGCATTTCCGTGGTGATGGCGGAGCCCAGGCCGGCCGAGGCGACGATGATCTCCTCGCCGCTTTCGATCCCAGTGTTGCGGCGATGTCGCCATACCGCGCGAGATGGGAACGGAAGGCACGGGTGGTTTGTGCTTCTACTCCCCTTCGTTCGGATCGACGACCGCGGCGGCGCTCAGCTCTTCCGACGCCGCGCTGTATGCCGGCAGCGCGCTCATCGAGAGCGGGACGTGTCTGGCCACGATGTCTTTCGTGTTAAAGACGCCGAGCTTCTCCATCAGAAAGTCGAACTTCGCCTCCAGCTCGGCGATGATGGGCTGCCTGGCCGCGTCAGGCATGTCCCACATCCGCTGCTTGAACGGCCCGATCGCTTTCTTTCGCGTTTTGTAGACGAACTGCTCGTCCGTTTCGCCGGGCTTTCGTTCGTCGGCGGCGTTCGCGAAACAGAACTCCCGGATCTCGCGCTTCAACTCCTTCGGGAACGATGGCGCGTCGAGGACCATGTTCTGGAATCCGGTCGCCAGATGGATTTCCACCGCGTCGCTTTCGGGGAACCTGTTGAACACCGATTCGGGCAGTGTCGAGGCGCCGTGCTGCACCGAGCCGGCGATCCCGTACTCCTTGCGGCCGATCTGGGTGACTTCGCGCAACACGTTGAAGTCGATCTTCGCCTGGGCGATCGTTCCGTCGGGCAGGGCCACGCCGCCGTGTGAAGTGCCGGTCTGCACGGAGATCTTGCTGATGCCGGTGGCGCTGCCCAGCAGCCGGCGCAGTCCGGCCATGTAGGCGCGCACTTCGTCGGGCTGGGTGTTGTACTTTCCGACCTCGCCGATCTCGCCGCCGACGGAGACGGCGATCCCTTTCGACTGCCGGGCGCGGATGTGCTTCGTCAGATGCGCCGTCCCTTCGTAGTTCGCGCGCTGCTGCTCGTCGCGCGTCTTGAAGCTGAGGTCGACCAGCGTCGAGGTATCGATGTCGATGTTGTAGAACTCGGCGGCCAGGGCCTCGTCGATGAGCGATTCCAGCGCTTTCATCTCCGCCGCGCGTCCTTCCGCGGTGGCCCACTTCTTCGCGCTGGCCTGGAAGTGATCGCCCTGAATGAACACCGGTCCTTCGAATCCTTCGCGCATCGCCGCCGCCAGCACGCACGCCGAGTATTCGGCGGGGCGCTGCTCGGTGTAGCCGATCTCCGAACGGGCGATCTCGAAGATGAACGCGCCGACAGCGTGGCGTTTTGCGGCGCGGAAAAGGGCGCGCGCGGTGTCGTACGTCAGCGCGCGGATGTTGAATGCCGGTGTCGTGAATCGTCGGGAGACTTCTCCGCGGGCGATGGCCATGTACAGCGGATAGATGCTCGAGGGAATCGCGCCGCGCTTTCGCGCGTCGAGGTGAATCTGTTTGCGTGCCGCCGATTTCGTATTCGCGTCGCCGAAGACGGCGTCGCGAACCAGACGGTCGAGATCGTGAGCCATGAGGGGCCTCCGCGGCGATTATAGTTGCGTGCCCGGGCCGAGGTGACGGCGGATCTCTTCGAGCAGAGCGGTGATGTCGAACGGCTTCAACACCGCGCCGTCCGCACCGAGGGTCTTCAATTCGGAGGGCGACATCCGATCGCCGCTGAGGATCAGGATCGGCAGCCCGTCGAAGCCCGGCTGCGAACGAAGGGTTTGAATGATTTCGTCGCCGCGCATGCCGGGCATGTTCTTGTCGAGGAGCACCAATGCCGGCCTCTGCTGTCGCGCCGCATCGAGAGCTTTGGCCCCGTCGGTGGCGGTCACCGGATCAAAGCCGAATTCCTTGAGCAGATTGCGCATCAGCCCGAGAATCGGGCCGTCGTCGTCGACCACCAGGATGACGGGTTTTTCACTCAAGCGGAGTTGCAGTGTACGACAGTAGCTCGCAGCTCTTAGCTCTTAGGCCCGCCCACCCGTAGAATTGCGCGGCTAAGAGCTAAGAGCTAAGAGCTAAGAGCTGCGAGCTACCATGGCAATCCGTCACGACCGCAAAGTCTCCATCCTCGACGTCATGGGCCCGGTGATGGTCGGTCCGTCCAGCTCGCACACGGCAGGGACGGCGCGGCTCGGGCGCGTGGCGCGCGAGATCCTCGACCAGGAGCCGGTCGCGGTCCGCTTCTATCTCCATCCCCCTCTCGCGGCGACCTATCGGGGCCACGGCTCCGACTTCGCCCTGGTCGGCGGCGCGATCGGATTCAACGTCGACGATCCCCGCATTCCGGAATCTCTCCGCATCGCCGAGCAGATGGGCGTGGAGGTCGAATTCCACGAGGAGGACCTCGGCGAGGTGCACCCGAACAGCGTGCGCATCGAGATCGAAGGGAAGAACCGGCAGGCGGAACTCGTCGGCTCGTCGATCGGCGGCGGGGTGATTGAGGTTTTTCAGATCGACGGATTTCAGGCGCGATTCAAAGGCGACTCGCCGACGCTGCTGCTCTTCTATCGCGACAGGCCGGGGATGATCTCCGAGGTGACCCGGGTGATCGCCGAGGAAGGGATCAATATTGCATCGCTCTATTGTTCGCGGAAGCAGCGCGGGAAGGACGCGTTCATGCAGATCGACGTCGATTCGCCGCTGTCCAATGATGCGTTGAAACGGATCTGTGCGGTCGGGGAGGTCAGCGAAGCGCGCTACCTGGACCGGATTCCGTAACACAGCTAACAGCTAACCGTTAACAGCTAACCGGAAGTGATACCCTCGGTTAGCGGTTAGCGGTTAGCCTGTGTTCAGCGCCATGATCGAAACATTCAAACAACTCGAGGAGGTCGCCAGAGATCGCGATCTCGCCGAAGTCTTCCTGGAGACGGACGAACAGGAGCACGGGATTCCGGGCGACCAGATCGTCGAGGCGCTCCGGAAGCGGCGCCAGGTGATGCGCGATTGCATCGATCGCGGCCAGCATGGCGGGGTCTCGATGGGCAAGCTGGTCGGCAACGAGGCGAAGCTGCTCGGCGAAGCATTCCAGAACGGCAAAACATTTCTCGATCCGCTCACCGTCAAGGCGGAGCTGTATGCGCTCGCGGTCATGGGCGAGAACTCGCGTATGGGCGTCATCGTCGCCGCGCCGACCGCCGGAGCGGGCGGCGTCGTCCCGGGCATGCTCCTGGCGCTCGAAGAAGAGCGGAACGTCGATCCTGAAAAGACCGTCCGCGCGCTGGTCGTCGCCGGCGGGATCGGCTCGATCATCGCTCTCTCAGCGAACATCTCCGGCGCCGCGGGCGGGTGCCAGAACGAAGTCGGCGTAGCCTCGGCGATGGGAGCGGCGGGTGTGGCCTACATGATGGGCGGCAATACCCATCACTCGATTCACGCGGCCGCGCTGGCGCTGAAGAATACGCTGGGGCTGGTCTGCGATCCGGTCGGCGGCCTGGTCGAAGTGCCATGTGTGAAGCGCAACGCGCTCTTCGCTGTTCATGGCCTGACCGCGGCGCAGCTCGCGCTCGCCGGTGTCGACTCCGTCATCCCGATGGACGAGATCGTCGAAGCGATGGTGCGCATCGGCCGCGCGCTGCCGCGCGGTCTGCGAGAGACCGCGGAGGGCGGGCTGGCAACCACCGTCACCGGGTCCGCAATCAGCCAGCGTCTGAAGGACGAAGCCAACCAGCGCCGCGCCGAGCGCGCCGCCGAGCGCGAACGGATGGCCCAGGAACGGAAGAGCGGTATGTAGCGCCGGCTCTCAGCCGGCGCGATGAGCCGCCTGAGAGGCGGCTCCACATTGCGGACGGTGCTTCGGTGAAGTAGCGGCGCCTAACGATGGAGCACCGGCTTCAGCCGGTCACCGGCGACCGGCTAAAGCTGGTGCTCCATTATGGGTAGTACCCTCGAATGGTCTTGGCCCGTCCCTCGCTGACATGCACCGAGACTTCGCGCCACTTCGAGCCGGGCTTCACGCCGTCGGACGGATAGAAACCGAGAATGTACTGCGAGCGCAGCTCGGTCTGGATCTCGTTGTAGATTCGTGACAGCTCGATCTCGCTCTCGATGTAGTAGGCATTGCCGCCGGTCTCGCTGCAGAACTTGCCGATCTTGTAGCGCACGTCGACGTCGGTGCCGCGGATGCCGATGCCGATGGCGTAGATCGGCACTGCAGCGCGTCGCGCGTACTCGAGCGCCTGGTCGAATGAGAACTTCGACGCCGTGTCTTTCCCGTCGGTGACCAGGACCAGCGCCCTCTGTCCCTTGATGCCGACGAAGTTGTACAGCGAGTAGACCACCGCGTCGTAGAGCGCGGTCGCTTCCTCGGCGCGGAGCTTGGCCAGCCCGGCATTGACGTCGGCAAGCTTTGGCGACCAGCGCTGGATCAGCTCGGGCTGCGTGTCGAAGGAAACAAGGAACGCGCGGTCGCCTCTTTTCATCACGCTGGAGAAAAACTGCGAGGCGGCCTTGCGCGCCTGATCCATCCGCGGCTGCATCGATGCCGAGGTGTCGATGGCCAGCCCGAGCGAGAGGGGCAGATTGTCGACGTGCTCGAACTTGGTCACCTTCACCGGCGTTCCCTCGTCAAGCACCCTAAATGCCGCCTGCGGCAGATCGTTGACCGGCCGCCCGTTGCGGATGACGGTGGTCGGCAGCTCGATGAGGTGGACGTTGACCTCCTCCATGAACTGCGGCGTATTGATCATCACCAGGTCTTCGATCGGCGGCTGCGAGGGCTCGTCCTTCAGCGTGGCCACCGCGCGCAGATAGCCGACGCCTTCGGTCTTCGGAATGTCGATGGTCTGCACGTACGGCGGGCCGTAGAGCGCGGCCATGGGCGTCTCGTTAAGGAAGAGCTCGAGCTTGTCGAGCTTCTTTCCTTCGGGAATGTTGACGGCCATCTCCACGCGCGTCTTTCCGTGCACGTTGAGCGCGACTCGGGGCGAGATGATGCGCACGCGGAACGGCTCGTTGCCGCTGTTGACCACGATCTCGTCGCCGGTGATCGCTTCCCTTTTTTCATTGAGACCCACCGCCCGCACGCGGTGCTGCCGCGGAACGCTGCCGAAATCGAGATCGAGCGTGTAGGGCGGCTGGTGTTTGACCATCACCTTGCGGCCATCGAGATAGAACTCCACCGCCTTGATCTCGTCGCCGAAGGCGATCGTCTCGATGTGCTGCAATCCGGCGAGCAGATCATCGGGCAGCGGGACGATGCGCAGATGGGTGGTGTTCGATTCGATCTCGTCCTTGAGCTGCGACAGCGCCTTCGACGCGGTTTCCTTCATGGCCCGCTGTTCCGGCGTGTCCATCAGCTCGGGAACGGTGATCGTCTTCTCCAGGATCGCTTCCGCTCCCGAATTCGCGTCCTGAATCTTCAGCCGCGCCTTGTAGTCGGCGGGCCGGAGGAAGCGATCGACCACCGCCGCAACTTTCTCCTCTTTGATGTCGCCCGGGTAATCGAAGCGGTAGCGATAGTTCTCGAAGAGCTGGTCGTCCTTCAGGATTTCGCCCACGACATCGAGGCTGTACGTCTTCGTGCCGCCGACGTCTTTCAGCGTGAGCTGCGACCGCGGAACGAACAGAGTCATCTCTGTGTCCGTGCGGCTTCCCTGCTTGGCCGGAAAGCGGACGGAGAAGTCGGCCGTCAGTTGCGGCGCGTTCGGATCCGCGAGGACGACGGAGCGCAGGATCTTGTGCACGTCCTCTTCGTTCACTTCGGGCGGCGTGAAGGCCTTCATCAGGTCCGTCTTGTTGAGCTGCGACTGGTAGACGGCCTTCTGAATCTCATCCCCGTCTTTACATTGGAACTCGAGGTTGGTCATCGTGCTGTACGGATTCAGCGGACCGAAGACGTACCGCACGGCGCCCGCGCCGGTCACATCGGTGCCGATGGCATCCTGCGACACGAGCTCCGCCAGAGACTCCTGATCGGCGGTGCTGCTGATGCCGTACGGGATCCACAGCTTGTAGTCGACTCCCAGCCGCGGCCTGTAGAAAAGGAAGCGGATGTCGTGGCCCATGCCGGGGAGGAAGACGTACTTCCAGACCTGGATGGGAACCAGCAGGCGGCAGTCGGAGTCGATCATCACTGCCGGCTCGCCGTGGATCAGGTAGATCCGCGAACGGTCAGAGGCGACGTTCCTGAATTGCTCCTTCACCGTCAGCAGGCGCTCGTAGTATTGATCGTGAAAAGTGTGGTTGGTGGTCCCTTGCGCGGCATCGCGGCGGCGCCAGAAATCGGTGATGTAAAGGTCGCGCTGGGGATCGGTTTCCAGCAGCAGGAAGGTGTCCAGCTCCGATTCCAACATGATCGGCTCGACGTCTTGCAGGAATTGGCGGTATTTGTCGGAGAGGTTCTTGATCCGATCCTTCCGCTCGCGCCGGGACAGCTTTCGGATGCCCGGGGCCTGTGCCTGCGGCTTGGAAGGTTCCGTAGAATTGTTTGCCTGCGCGACAATGTTGGGGGTGACGAGGATGAGGGCTGCAGCGAGTGCGACGAGGGTCCTTTTCATCGATGGTCCTGTGAGCGATCCGTTGGATGCGTATCTATCTCGATAACAACGCCACGACGCCGCTGCATCCTGCCGTTCTCGATGCGTTGCACGAGGCGTTGCGCGACGTATACGGTAACGCTTCGAGCATTCATAAAGAAGGCCAGACGGCGCGCCGGCGCATCGAGAACGCCCGCGAAGCGGTGGCCCGGCTGATCGGCGCCACCCCCCGGGAGATCGTCTTTACCAGCGGCGGCACCGAGTCTAACAATGCGGCGATCTTCGGCGCCGTTCCGCCCGCCGGTCGTCATCACATTGTCACAACGGGGATCGAACATCCCTCGGTCGCCGAGCCGGTCGAGGAGCTTGGCCGCCGCGGCCACGAGGTCACGGTGGTGCCTCCCGCGCGAAGCGGCGCGGTCGATGCCGCGGAGGTGATCGCGGCCATCCGTCCCGACACGCGGCTCGTGGCGATGATGCTGGCGAACAACGAGAGCGGCGTCCTTCAGCCGGTGGGCGAGGTGGCCCGCGTCTGCCGCGAGCGCGGAATTCACATTCACTGCGATGCGGTGCAGGCCGCCGGCAAGATCGACGTCGACGTCGCCACTCTCGGCGTCGACACGCTGGCCATCTCCGCACACAAGCTGCACGCGCCGAAAGGAATCGGCGCGCTCTACGTGCGCCAGGGGCTGGCGCTGGAGCGCTTTCTGTTCGGCGGTGCGCAGGAACGCCGCCGCCGCGCCGGCACGGAAAACGTCCCGCTGGCGGTCGCCTTCGGCGTGGCCGCCGAGCTGGCGGCCGACAGCTCATTCCGGGCGCAGATCTCCGCGCTCCGCGACGCGCTCGAGCGGCAGATCGTCGCCTCAGGAATCGGCTTGACCATCAACGGCGCCCTGGTGCCGCGCCTTCCGAACACCAGCAATATCACCTTTCGGGGCGCGGACGCCGAGGGGATCGTCATCGGGCTCGATCTGCAGGGAGTCGCGGTGTCCACCGGCTCCGCCTGCTCGTCGGGACGGGTCGAGCCGAGCCGCGTCCTGCTGGCGATGGGGCTCTCGCCGGAGGAGGCGCGCAGCACGATCCGCATCTCTTTGAGTCGCTTCACCACCGCGGACGAGGTGGAGCGCGCGGTTGCCGTGATCCGGGAGGTGCTGCCGCGCGCACTGCGGTCGCAGGCGGCCGTCTCTTGATCCGCGGCCAAATGTCTGCGACATTTATGCTTGTCGGCTTCCATGCTTGAGACAGCGATTCTCGAGGGCAGTCTGCGGCGCATCCAGATCGCAGACGTGCTCAGCTTTATCAGCATGATTCGCTGCAATGGCAAGCTCGTCCTGCGGCACGGCCGGCTGGAAAGGACGATCTACTGGAAAGACGGCGACATCGCCTTCGCCAGTTCCAACTCGCCCGAACAGTCGCTCGGACAGTTTCTGCTGCGCAACGGGAAGATCACCCAGGCGCAATACGAGGAGTCGGCGCAGCGCGTCGGGCCGAATATGCGCCACGGCAAAGCGCTGGTGCAGATGGGAGCGATCTCGCCGAACGATCTGTGGTGGGGGATGAAAAACCAGACGCTGGAGATCATCTATTCGCTCTTCGCCTGGAACGAAGGCTCCTTCACGCTGCTCGAAGCCGCCGACGAAATGCTGCACGAACGCATCGTCCTCTCCATCAACACTTCGGGGGCCATCATGGAGGGCATCCGGCGTGTCGACGAGAGCGCGCGGATCCAGGGAAAGATCACCAGCCTGGAGATGGTGTTCATCAAGGTTGCCGGCGAGGTCCCGAATTTTCAGGAGCTGGAGATGAGCGAGGACGAGATCGCCGTCTACAACAACATCGATGGCATCCGCACCGTGCGCGAGCTGATCGCGAAGTCCGAGCTGACCGATTTCGAGGTGATGCGCATCCTCTTCCAGCTCGTCACCGCGCGCTTGATCGAAGTCGCGCCTGACGAGAAGACCACGCACGCGGTGTTCCTCGACGTCGAAGATTCTCCGGAGCTGCTGAAGATCATCTCCACCTACAACGACATGTTCGGCCGGTTGTACGAATCGCTCGTCGGCTCCGTGGGGGAGGAGCAGGCGCGCGATCTCTTCATGGGCGCCATGGAGAACGCCACCAACGACGATCTCTGGACCGGTGTCTTTTTCGATCAGTACGGCCGGTTCGACGAGAACATGCTCATCGCCAACATCTCCGAGTTGCCTTTCGAACGCCGCAAGGGCACGCTGGAGGAAGGACTCAACGTGCTGCTGTCGGTGCAACTGTTCGAGGTCTCGGAGCATCTCGACGCGGAAGGAAAACTCAACGTCTATCAGTTCATTTCCGATCAGAAAGCGTTGCTGGAAACAGCGTAGTGCCGGCTCTCCAGCCGCCGCGCGAACCGGCTGAGAGCCGGTTCTACGTTTCAGAAAGCGTTGCTGGAAACAACGTGGCGCCGGCTCTCCAGCCGGCGCGCGAACCGGCTGAGAGCCGGTTCTACGTTATTCTCTCCGCCGCATGTATCCCACGCTCGTACACATCGGCAATTTCGAGATCACCACCTTCGGGCTGATGATGTTCATCGCCTTCGTGGTGGGCGGATGGATCCTCACGCGGCAGTACCGGCACTACGGGTTGTCGGACGAGCTCGCGTCGTCGATCCTGATGGCCGCGGCGATCGGGGGGATCGTGGGCGCGAAAATCTATTACGCCATTCTGTTTCGCGACTGGCATCTCCTCATCACCCGCGCGGGTCTGGTCTGGTACGGCGGCATGATCGGGGGAGTGACCGCCTGCTCCTGGATCCTTTTGCGTAATCGCGTCGACTACTTCACTGCGGCCGACGCCACCGCGCCGGCGGCGGCCATCGGCTACGCCATCGGGCGCATCGGATGCTTTCTGGTCGGTGACGACTACGGCCGGCCGACCGACTCGTGGGTCGGCATCGCCTTTCCGAAAGGCTCGCCGCCGACCACTGCCGAGAGCCTCCGTGAATTTGGCGTTCACGTGAACCCGGCCATCCCGTCCGATCAGGTGCTGCGCGTCTACCCGACACAGCTCTTCGAATCGGCCGCGTCGTTTCTGATCTTCGCCATCCTGCTGTGGTCCAGCCGCCGCTCGCACCCGAAAGGGCGCACCTCCGCGCTGTTTCTGATCTTCATGGGCATCGAGCGTTTCCTGGTGGAGATCGTCCGCGCCAAAGACGACCGCTTCTTCGGCCCGTTTACCATCGCGCAGTTGATCAGCGTGATCGTCGTGATCATCGGGATCGTCCTCGTCGCGCGCCGCGATCGCGTGATCCAGCCGGCGTAGTCACAGCGCGCGGCGGTACCGCTTTCCCGCTCCCCGACACTCCTTTCCGAGGGGTAGGGAAACATGCCGCTGGATCACTCCTAATGAACAGAGAGACCCGCGCATCTGGTGCGCGGCCGATCGCGGTCCAGCAGAGAGACAAGAACCCGTTTCGCGAAGAGAGGGACGCATGCTTCGTCATGTTCCGCAAATGACGTTGTTGTCCGCGCTCGTTGCAGGTGTACTTCTTGGAAGTCCAGTTGCTCGCGAGATCCTTCCATCATCCGCACCACGTGGCGCGCGAATTCTAGTGGTGGGCGAAGGTCTCGATGTTCCGTCGCTTGCCATTGCCTTTCCGAGCAGCAGCGGCGGGTCGGTCGCCGCGGCGATCATTGTTCGGTCGAGCAAGTTCGTGGAAGCTGTCGTTCCGCCGTTCGCTGCGAACGGAGTGGTAACGGTCAGCGCGCACACGACCTCCATCGGGGCGTTTCCGTTCACGGTTCTCAACGATCCGCCGTTCGTGAAGAGCGCGACGATTGCGGCGTCTGCGCAGGCGCACGATCTTTTCAATCAACCGAGTGGTGCGGCAACCGTGACCGCAACCGGCGCGACCTGGGTCAGCGATAGGCTCCATCACCAGATCAGGAAGATCAGCGCCACCGGCGCGCTGCTCTCGGTCATCGGCAGCGGCAATCCGGGAATGGCGGACGGAGCAGCGTCGCAGGCATTGTTCAAGCGGCCGACTGGCCTGGCCTTCGATCAGGGACACGCGGTTCTGTACGTCGCGGATAGCGGCAACAACGTGATCCGCCGCATCGCCGCAGACGGCAGCGTGAGCACGCTCGCCGGATCGGGCCGGCCGGAATTTGCGGACGGCATCGGAGCGCAGGCGAGCTTCAACGATCCGAATTGTGTCGCGGCAGATGCCAATGGGAACGTCTACGTCGCCGATTCCGGAAACAACAGGATCCGGTTAATTACGCCGGGTGGTGTCGTTACGACGCTCGCCGGTGACGTTCATGAAGGCTTTGCCGACGGCACCGCGTCGCAGGCACTCTTCAAACAGCCGGCGGCCGTGGCGGTCGATGCTGACGGCGTCGTGTACATCGCGGATGCCGGGAACAATCGGATTCGCAAACTCGAGCGTGGCACCGTCACAACTCTTGCCGGCACTGGACACGGCGCATTGGTCGACGGCCCTGCACTCTCCGCCGAGTTCAAGCAGCCGATGGGAATCGCACTCGACGATGCCGGCAACGTGCTCGTGGCCGATACTCTCAATCACGCCATTCGCAAGATCACCATTGCCGCTCCCGGAACGCCGGTATCGACCATCGCCGGCAATGGAAGCCTCGGTGATGTCGACGGCGATCCGGCAGCGTCGCGATTCAAGCAGCCGATGGGAATCGATCTGCATGGCGCGCTGATGATCGCCGATTCGATGAACGACGCTTTACGCGTGCTGTTTGGGCAGCCAGTGTTCAGCGATCTGTATCCCAGAAAAGGGAACCCCAGGGGTGGAACAGAGGTCCGAATCTTTGGTTCGGGATTTGTGCCCGGGATGACGCAGGTCATGTTCGGAACGACAGCGGCGGCGAGCAGCACGTACGTGGCCTCGACCGAGCTACTGGTCACCACGCCCGCGGCGCCGATTGGCACTGTCGACGTCACGGTCGGCACGCCGGCCGGTTCCGTCACGCTGAAAAATGCATTCAGGTTTGAGCCTCCCTTTGTCGCCATCGTGATTTCGCCTGCCGGCGCAACGATCGAGCCAGGAAAAGATCTTCAGTTCACCGCACTCGGTGTTGCTACCGACAACTCGACGACCGACATTACGACCCAGGTGATGTGGGCATCGTCGGCTCCCGCGGTGGCGACGATCTCCGCGACCGGACTGGCGCACGCTTTCGCTGCCGGCACGGCGACCATCACCGCCACGTTCGACAACCTTGTCCACAGTACACCGCTGACAGTTGCCGTTCCCGAGCCGGTTCCTCCCGATCCTGCGACGGTCGCATCGAAGCTCGATCCGACCGTCGTGGGGATGTTTGTCGACGAAATTAGATTCCTCTACAGTGGTCCGAACGCCATCCAGACCGGAGTTGCGCCCGGGGCGATCGACGACGATCGCGCTGCCGTCATCCGCGGGAGAGCGCTAACGATCGGTGGCCAGCCGCTTCCGGCGGTCCATGTGACTGCTGTTGGACATCCCGAGCTGGGGCAGACGCTGACGCGCGCCGACGGTCTGTTCGACTTTGTGATCAACGGCGGTGGGACGCTCACGCTGCGGTTTGCGAAACAGAATTTCATCCCTTTGCAGCGTTCGGTCACGACGGTCTGGGGACAGCAGACCACGATCGACGACGTTGTCCTGATCGGTTATGACTCGCAGGTCACAGCGATCAATCTGGGTGCGAGTGCGGAGCAGATCGCGCGGGGCAGCGCCGTCACGGACAGCGACGGCACCCGGCAGGCGACCCTCGTGGTTCCGAGCGGTGTCACGGCAGTCTTGTCGTTCCCAGATGGCACGACCCAGCCCGCACAGACGCTTCATGTTCGAGCCACGGAGTTCTCCGTCGGCCCGAACGGTCCCAAGGCGATGCCCGCCATCCTGCCGCTGCACAGCGCATATACCTACTGCGTCGAGCTCAGCGCGGATGAAGCGACTGCTGCCGGTGCCGAGGTGCGCTTTTCAAAGCCGCTGGTGCTCTATGTCGAGAACTTCCTCGGCTTCCCTGTTGGTACTGTTGTTCCGACCGGCTTCTACGACCGGCAGCGCGCACTCTGGATGCCCTCGGACAATGGCATCGTCTTGAAGATCGTCTCAATCACGAACGGCGCAGCCGACCTCGATCTCAATGGCGATGGCGTCCCCGACGACCCGACGCCGATCGGAATCGACGCCTCGGAGCGTCAGACTGTGGCCATGTCGTACGTCGTCGGCCAGACGCTTTGGCGAGTGCCGGTCTCTCACTTTTCACCGTGGGATTGCAACTGGCCCTACGTGCCGCCATCCGACGCCGTGGCGCCGTCACAGCCGCAGCCCTCCTTCGCCCCTCCGCCTTCTAATAATGATGGCTCGGGGTCGACCTGTCATGCGTCGATCGTCAATTGCTACTCCGCGACTGTCTTTGAATCTGTTCCGATCACAGGAACGCCTTTCTCGCTCGAGTACAACAGCTCGCGCATTGCGCAGACGCAAAACGGGATGACCATCGCTCTGACGGGAGCCACTCTCCCGGCGTCGTTGAAACGCGTCGACCTGACCATTGGCATTGCCGGACGCTCGCTTCAGGTCAGCTTTCCGCCGCAGCCGAACCTCACGTACGACTTCGCGTGGGACGGCATAGACGTTTACGGCAGGCAGATCCAGGGCACACGCGATGCGTCGGTGACGATCGCATATGCGTATGACTTGCTCTACGCGCGTCCCGGCACGGGGCAGTTTGTGCGCGCCTGGGCCACATTCTCCAGTATGCCGATGCTCGGGATCCGGGGTCGCACCGAAATTCAGTTCACTCAGAGTCTCACCTTGCGGCTTGGCCATTTCGGTATGGAGAGCACCGGCTTCGGCGGCTGGACCTTCTCCTCGCAGCAGCAATATGACGGCCGCGGCGGAACGATCTACGATGCGGGCGGGGCGCAAAGAAGCGGTGACGCCGCGCAGACGAACCAACTTGCGTTGACGACCTATGCGGGCAACACGCAGTTTGGATTCTCCGGCGACGGCGGTCCTGCCACGGCCGCCGCTCTCCTGGCATCTAACTTCATTGCCGTTGGCCCTGACGGATCGCTCTATATTTCCGACAGTTGCGGCGGCGGTTGCAAGCGGATCCGGCGAGTCGATGCGCAGTCCGGGATCATCAACACCATCGCCGGAAACGGCATCGCCGGTTTCACGGCAGACGGAGCGCTGGCGCTCGGCAGCTCGATCAGTGCCAGCCAGCTCGCGGTCGGGCCAGACGGAACGGTTTATTTCGGCGACGGTTTCCGAGTGCGGCGCATCGTCGACGGCATTCTGACTACCGTGGCCGGATCCGGTGCGTCAGGCGATGGGTCACTACCACCGGACGGCGCTTCCGCGACGCAGGTTGCCATTGTCCCTCGCGCGCTCGCTGTCGGCTTCGATGGCACGATCTATATCGCAGTCTCTCAGGGCATACTTCGCGTGACGCCTGACGGTCGAATCAGCACCTATTCGCTTCTTCGGTTTGCGAGCGGCCTCGCGGCCGGTCCTGGCGGTGAGTTGTTCGCCGCCGACACCTTTTTCGTCTACGAATTTGATGCGAAGGGAGGTCGGGTCATCGCCGGACCGATATCGAGTAATCGTGATCTGCCGGACGGCGAATCGGCCACGAGCGGCTCGCTCTCTCGCCCCACGATGGTCGCTGTCGCCTCCGACGGAACCGTACTCGTTTCGGAGACCGGTCTTGCGCCGAGGATTCGCGCCATCGGGACGGATGGAATCGCGACGGCGCTGATCGGGACAGGCACGTTTCCGAACTGGAGGGACGGCCTGCCCCCTGATGGTCTGCTCGCTCGTGCCGCTCCGATCGGACCGTGGGGTGTTGCCGTTGGTCCCGATGGCAGCGTTTTCGTTCTCGACCAGCAGCTCAGCCTCGTGCGCCGGGCGGCGGGCGTCTTTCCTCCGCTGCGCCGCGGGCCGACGGCCGTGCCCTCCCCCGATGGATCCGCGGCCTACATCATCGAAAACGGCCGCCACACATCGACAGTGGACACCCTCACCGGCGTCACGCTGTTGACCCTCGGCTGTGACACGAACGGCTACTTGACTTCGGTCACCGATCTGGACGGCAATGTCACCACGATCGATCGCGCTGCGGATGGATCGCCGACGGCTATCGTCGCCCCCGGCGGTCAGCGCACCACGCTGCAAACCACGGCGGGCCGCCTCGCGCAGGTTGCCGATCCAGCCAATGAATCGTACAAGCTCGCGTATGACACGAACGGACTGCTGACCGATCTCACCGATCCGCGGAAAGGACTGCATCACATCACCTACGACAGGCGAGGCCTGGTGACACGCGACGACGGTCCCGATGGAAGCTACTTCACGTTGTCGCGGACGGGAATGGGACAGAACTACACCTCCACCCGGACCACAGCCGAGGGGCATGGGCACGTGTACAAAGTGCAGTTGGCGGCCGACACCGCCGCCACGCGCGAGCACGACGCTCCCGACGGAACGTCCGTGAAATTCACCTTCGCCGCGGCGGCGACGACGGCCACGTCCTCCGACGGTGGCTCGCAGACGACCATCGACGCGCCCGATCCCCGCTTCGGCATGACCGCTCCGCTGCTCGGCAGCGGCACGTTCAGCGGCGGCAGCAAAACGGCGGCCATCTCCTTCACGCGCGCGGTGACCTCCGATCCGGCGACTCCCTTCGCCCTCGCCTCGCTGAGCGAGACCCTCACGCTCAATGGCCAGCGATGGACCAACAGCTATGACGGCTCGAGCCGCACCACGCTGACAACCACACCGGCCGGTCGAACCGTGAGATCGACGCTCAACGCCAAGGGGCGTCTTGCGTCACTCTCCCAGCCGGGCATCGCGCCGCTGGGCTTCGGCTACAGCAGCTTCGGGCAGCTCGCCTCGATCCAGGACGGCACGCGCTCGATCGCCTTCGGCTACGACGCCAAACAGCAACTAACGAGCATCACCGACGCGCTGCAGCGGACGGTGCAGTTCTCGTACGACGATGCCGGACGGGTCACGGCGCAAACCCTGCCCGACCTGCGGGTGATCCGCTTCGGCTACGACGCGGCGGGCAACGTCACCTCGGTGACCCCGCCGTCGCGCCCCGATCATCTGTTCACCTTCACGCCGGCGGATCTGATGAGCAGCTACACGCCCCCCTCCTCCGCGGCGACGCAGTATTCCTACAACCTCGACCGGCAGCTCACCGCCATCATCCGCCCCGATGGGTCGTCGATCGGGGTCAGCTACGACACCTTCGGCCGCCCCGCGGGGGTGAGCATCGGCCGCGGCAAGTACGCGTACGGATACGACGCGGCGAGCGGCCAACTGCGCTCGGTCGCGGCGCCCGACGGCACGGTGCTGGCCTACGGCTACAGCGGGCCACTGCTGAGCAGCGTGAGCTGGTCGGGGACAGTGGGCGGAGCGGTGAGCTTCGGCTACGACAACAACTTCCGGCTCACGAGCGAGACCGCCGCAGCATCAGCAGTGAGCTTCGGCTACGACCCCGACGGGCTTCTGATCTCGGCCGGAGCGCTTAGCCTGACGCGCGACCCGCAGAACGGGTTGCTGACCGGGTCTACCCTCGGCGCGGTCACCGATGCTTGGACCTACAATGTCTTTGCCGAACTGCTTTCCTACACGGCGACAGCGGCTAGCGTGCCAGTGCTCGGCGAGCAGTTCACGCGCAACGACGCGGGGCAGATCGTGCAGAAGAGCGAATCGATTCTCAGCGAGACGCACACCTACGGCTACAGCTACGACACGGCGGGGCGGCTGACGAGCGTGACGAAGGACGGAGCTTCGCTTTCGAGCTACACGTACGACGCCAACAGTAACCGGCTGCCAGGGACGTACGACGCTCAGGACCGGATGCTGGCCTATGGCGGAGCGAGCTACACGTACACGGCCGCGGGGGAGCTGACGAGCAAGACGGACAGTTCGGGGACCACGAGCTACACGTACGACGAACTGGGCAACCTCACGCACCTGGCCCTGCCCACGGGAGAGGTGATCGACTACGTGATCGACGGACAGAACCGGCGGGTGGGGAAGAAGGTCAACGGAGTGCTCGTGCGGCAATGGCTGTACGAAGATACCCTGCGAATCGTGGCGGAGCTGGACGGGAGCGGCACTCTGCTCAGCCGCTTCGTGTACGGCTCGCGCGCGAACGTCCCTGACTTCATGATCCGAGGCGGAATTACCTACCGGATCATCTCCGATCACTTAGGCTCGCCGCGCCTCATCGTCGACAGCCTGGCGGGAGCGGTAGTACAGCGGATGGACTACGACGAATTCGGAAACGTTGTCGTAGACACCAATCAGGGATTCACTCCGTTCGGCTTCGCCGGAGGCCTCTTCGACGGCGATACGAATCTCGTTCGCTTCGGCGCCAGGGACTACGATCCGCGGGCGGGGCGGTGGACGGCAAAGGATCCGATCGGGTTTTTTGGTTCGGATTCCAATCTGTACGGGTATGTTTTAAACGATCCGATCAATGCCGCCGACCCAGACGGAACGGTAATTATTATGCAGCGCCATCGCGTCTTTGCACGAAGTCCTCATCACAAATCCATTAGGATCATTCCTCGTAATCAGCAGCGATACAGGAATGATCCTCGATTTCGCCGAGGGGCCGGCGGCCGCTACTTCTGTACGATCGGGGCAGGTCCTAACCTTAGAGGCTCACTCGTTAGTGATTTGAATCGCGAATCCGATGCATCACCAGAGAATACCCCGATTGGGATCGTACGACCTCCTTACGGGATTTCGGAAGATGATTTCATCGACGCTCTTCTTGCAGCCGATGCGGCTTACGGCGACCGCCTGCGCTACGCATTGTTTCCATCAATCGCATATCCTGGAGACTTCTATAATTCGAATTCGTACATCGATGGCCTAATTCGATCAACAGGCGCGTCGCCGCCAGCAAGCGGGCCCTACTTTGGCGACTGGACACCTGTTCCTCCATCGGCATTCCACCCTTGACGCGCATGAGGCACTGGAAGCTTGCACTCGCAGTCGTCGCGCTTGCTGTCGTCGCTCTCGCGGCAGCATTCGCTCGACCTTTCTTCTACAGAGTAATTGAGTTTTCTGGTCCGGCGATTGTCGTAACAGCACGTACATATCGTCCGGCACCTACGGTATTAACCTGGTTGCCGGTGCCAATTAGTTATGAGTTGCGGAATCAGATGTACGTGATACGACTATGGAGAGGGCCAGAACGATTTCCTCGGATCTATCTAAGCGGAACAACACTCACGGGTGAGAATCTCCGAATCGACGGCGGGAGAATCCGAGGCGTGACGCCACCATTCTTCTATGATTGGCTATCTGGCGATCCAAGCACTTTGGATATCACGCTTGTCGATTCTTCTGGACATGTCATTGCACGGCGACGACTTCCATTCCAAGTGGTGCCGAGAGGACTGTTCATTGAGCTCGATTCTCTGTAGTTTGGAGGCTGCATGGCTGTATGAATGTCGCGCCGCCACGATTGAGCTTCGAAAATCGTGGACAATCGCCGGGGCTATCGCGATCGCTCGCGGCTCGCTGAACGCGTCGAATACGACGAATTCGGCGCAGGGCCTCTCACACTTGCCCGAGACGCGCAGAATGGCCTGCTGACCAGAAGCACGCTGGGTGTCATTTGAGACTCGTGGACGTACAACAGTTTTGGCGAGCCGGCGAGCTACTCGGCGTCTTCGCTGTTCGCGCAGCAGTACACGCGCGATGATGGCGGTCGCATCACGCAGAAGAGCGAGACCGTGATGGGAGATACGCACTCATACGTCTATGGCTACGACGCGGCCGGACGACTGAGCAGCGTCACCCGCGACGGCGCGAACGTCGCTTCGTATTCGTACGACAGCAACAGCAATCGGCTGCCGGGGACATACGACAACCAGGATCGGATGCTGGCGTACGGCGGAGCGACGTACACCTACTCGGGGAACGGCGAGCTCGCATCGAAGACGGACGGATCGGGTACGACGACCTACAACTACGATGAGCTCGGAAATCTGACGAACGTGAGCCTGCCGACTGGCAAAGTGATCGAGTACGTGATCGACGGCCAGAATCGCCGCGTTGGGAAGAAGATCGCCGGCATCCTGGTGCGGCAGTGGCTCTACGGAGATGCGTTGCGGATCGTCGCTGAGCTCGATGGTGCCGGTGGCGTGATCAGCCGGTTCGTTTACGGCTCGCGCGTAAATGTTCCCGATTACGTAATTCGCGGCGGCGTCACGTACCGCATCATCTCCGACCACCTCGGGTCACCGCGTGTGATCGCCGACAGCGCGACCGAACTGGTAGCGCAGCGAATGGACTTCGACGAGTTCGGAAACGTCGTTGCCGACACGAATCCGGGATTCACTCCATTCGGCTTTGCCGGCGGCCTGTTCGACGGCGATACGAACCTCGTGCGCTTCGGCGCGAGGGACTACGACCACCGGGTGGGGCGGTGGACGGCGAAGGACCCCGTTCTGTTCGGCGGCGGAGATACGAACCACTATGGGTACACTACAAGTGATCCCATTAACTTCAGCGATGAGAGCGGTCTTGCAGTGTTTATCGGAACGCATCCCGCTCTCGTGCCTGGTGATCCAGCGAATCACGCGGCATTGGTCCTTCGGCCGGATAATCCGAGCGAATTCGTGGGCAATCCGCTCTTCCGCAGCACTGGTGGGCGCGAGGCAACGCTCGGCGGTCAGGCCTTCGGTATAGGTCCCAATTACAGCCTGTTGCCCACACCCTACGGTCGCTTGCGCGGTGCGCCGAACTATCCCGGAGACAATCCGAGAAACCTGTCGCATCTCACCCCTGTCTCTTGCCCAACCGGGATGACAGACACGCAATTCATCGGCGCACTCACCAACGCGGCATCTCGATACGGTGATACCGCGCCTTATTCTCCGCTGCCAAGTCGTTTCGGTCCGTACTTCAACAGCAACAGTTACGCAGCCGGAGTTATTAGAGCAGCCGGAGGAACTCCGCCTCCACTTCCGGTTAGCGTGCCTGGCTACAGCAAACCGTTGTCAATACCTTGAAATATACGATGACGCCCCGAATGGCCAAGTCTCTGCCGCTGCTGCTGACATGCTTTCTTGTTGCATGGACCGCTATCGTGTACCCATTCTCGAAGTATGGGGACAGATGGGCGATGTACCCAGCGCTGATCGTATTCCCTGCAACCATTCTTGTGCATGCGTGGCTTTCCGCTGTGAGCCGGCCGCGCACACAGACCCTTCTGTATGCTCTGCTCCACATTCCGGTTCAGTTCTTTATTTGGATGGGTTGTTTGATGCTAATTTCCAAGGACTCACTATGAGCCCTCAATACCGGCTGAACGAACCTTCATGCTGGATCAGTTTTCGGGGGACCCTCACCGTGACGGCGCGAACGTCGCTTCGTATTCGTACGACAGCAACAGCAATCGGCTGCCGGGGACATACGACAACCAGGATCGGATGCTGGCGTACGGCGGAGCGACGTACACGTACACGGGAAACGGCGAGCTGGCATCGAAGGCGGACGGATCGGGTACGACGACCTACAATTACGACGAGCTTGGAAATCTGATGACGGTGAGCTTGCCGACTGGAAAAGTGATCGACTACGTGATCGACGGCCAGAATCGCCGCGTGGGGAAGAAGATCGCCGGCATCCTGGTGCGGCAGTGGCTCTATGGAGATGCGTTGCGAATCGTCGCGGAGCTCGATGGTACCGGCGCGGTGATCAGCCGATTCGTTTACGCATCACGCCCGAATGTTCCCGACTACATGATTCGCAGTGGCATCACGTACCGGATCATCTCCGACCATCTGGGTTCGCCGCGTGTGATCGCCGACAGCGCGACTGGCTCGATCGCCGAGCGCGTCGACTACGACGCGTTCGGCAACGTGCTGACGGATTCGAATCCCGGGTTTCAGCCGTTCCGGTTCGGGGGTGGGCTGTACGATCCGGACACGAAGCTCGTGAGGTTCGGCGCTAGAGACTATGACCCGCAAACGGGGCGCTGGACGGCCAAGGATCCCATTGGGTTCGCGGGTCGAGATGCGAATCTCTACGGGTATAGCTTTATCGATCCGATTAACCTGCTCGATCCGTCAGGGTTGGCGGTGTTTGTTGGGCAGCACGCCGGTTTCCTAGACTTTTTGCTTAACCCATTTAATCATACGGCAATTGTCTTTCGGCCCGACAATCCCGCGGCCTTCGCAACCGACCCATACTTCACTGCAACACAGGGTCACGTAGCAACCCTGGGGGGGCAGATGTCGGGCGGCCGGCTGGTAACGGCTCCGAACTATCCTGGCGACGACCCCACGAATCTGACTGATCTGACACGCGTCTCGTGTCCATCTGGGATCAGTGACACAGACTTCATTCGACAGATGCTCAACGCCGCACGGAGATATCGGAACAATGAGCTGTACTTGCCCTTCCCCGGAGTCTTCACATACAACAGCAACAGTTACACGTCAGGCATCATACGATCCGCAGGCGGAGTTCCACCGGTGCTGCCGGGATCCCAGCCTGGTTACAACAAACCGCTTCCAATCCCGTGACGAAGACTAGGAGCCTTTGATTGCGAATCTCGTTGGTCAAAATTCTGCCGATTCTCCTTACCGGAGCCGGTATAGCTTGGACAGCCGTAATCTCTAGATTTACACGGTATGGTGATAATTGGGCCGCTTATCCACTGTTAGCGTTGTTCATCGTCAGTCTTGTAGTGCACGTCTGGATTGTCTCAGTCTTGCGACCCCGCTGGCCTCTCGTTCTATACGGGTTAGTTCATCTAGCGATTCAACTGTACGTGTTCACGTACTGCAGTGTGATCATCACGAAAAACGCGCTTTAAGATTCCGCGCCTGACTGCATAAGGTGAAGGGCCGAAGGTGCAGGGTATCTGTTTACCGGGTTGATCTTCTGACGAAAATGAGTTGCAATAGAAACTTTGAGTGGCATGATGACGATTCTCGCGCGGCTATTGCACACTGAGTGCGACCGTCAAGAACGGATTCCTCACCAGCACCGTCAACAGACCAGACGATAGTGCTTCCGCCTCTGGTTCGGGCAGACGGTCTGCGCCTGGGGTCAGGGCGATGCGAAGAAAGCGGATGCGGCGCTCGCCGGAGCGATTGCCCGGGCGCGCATCGTAGACGACAAGGTCCTTGTGAGCTACCAGAGAATGCGCGTGGCGCGTTCTCGCGGAGACCTCGCCGAGGTCGAGCGAATCTTTAGGGAGAACATTGCCCTGACTCCCGATTCGCCTTGGGCTCACGGCAATTACGCCGGATTCCTCGGGGGACAGGGCCGACTCGACGAGGCCATCGCGGAATACGAGAAGGCGATTGCCATCGCCCCCTATCCGATCGCCGTGCGCGGCCTCGAGGATGCGAAGAAGCGGCGCGGAGCGGCTCAGAAGAAAAGCCCGCAATAGGTCTCAGCCGGTATAGTTGCCGGCAACCATGTCGAGATTCACCTTCACCTCCGCGGGCGAGTCGCACGGGCCACAGCTCACGATCATCGTGACCGGCATGCCGGCCGGGGTGCGCCTCGACCTGCAGCGGATCAACAGCGATCTGGCGCGACGCCAGCACGGCTACGGGCGCGGCGGGCGGATGAAGATCGAGCACGACGAGGCCGAGATCGCCGGCGGCATCCGCGGCGGCGAGACCCTCGGATCGCCAATCGCCATCGTCATCGGCAATCGCGATCACGAAAACTGGCGCGGGGCGATGGATCCTTGGACGCTCGATGATGCCGAAGTCCAGAAGCGCCGCGTCCACGCGCCGCGTCCCGGGCACACCGATCTCGCCGGCGGGATGAAGTACGGCCGGCACGACCTCCGCGACGTGCTCGAGCGTGCCTCCGCGCGCGAGACCGCCTCGCGTGTTGCCGCCGGCGCAATCGCCAAGGAGCTGCTCCGCGCCTTCGACATCGAAATCCGCTCGGGCGTCGTGTCCCTCGGTGCGGCGGGCGATCCGGAGGACTCCCCGACGTGGGAGGAGCTCTGCGCCGTCGACGACACATCGCCGCTCCGCGCGGCCAGGCGCGAACACGAAGCGGCGATGGTCAAGGCCATCGATGAGGCGCGCGAAGCCGGCGAGACGCTCGGCGGCACGATCGTCATCGCCGCGCACGGCGTGCCGGTCGGCCTCGGCTCGTACGTGCAGTGGAACGAGAAGCTCGACGGCCGCATCGGCCAGGCCATCCTCTCCATTCACGCCGTCAAGGCAGTGGCCATCGGCGACGGCGTGGCCGGCGCGCGCCGCCGCGGCTCCGAGGTGCACGACGCGATCTACTTCGATGAGCAGCGGCGGTACCACCGCACGACGAATCGCGCCGGCGGGCTGGAGGGGGGAGTCACGAACGGGCAGGACGTCGTGGTGCGCGCGTTCATGAAGCCGATCTCCACGCTGCGCCGGGGCATGCCGTCGGTGGACACCGACACGCGCGAGGCGCATCGCTCGCAGTGGGAGCGGAGCGACGTCACCGCGGTCCCTGCCTGCGGCGTCGTCTGCGAGGCGATGCTGGCGGTCACCCTGGCCGACGCTATGCGCGAGAAATTCGGCGGCGACTCGCTCGAGGAGATGCGGCGGAACTACGACGCGTATCTCGAGTCTCTGCGCCGTTATTGAGTTGCCTTCGGAGTGCGGTGCCCCGGCACGGCCTTGTGGAAGGCGGCGGCAAGCCGCCGCACTGCGAAGGCTCCTTGACATCCCGTGGCCGTGAACATATATTGATTGAACTGTTGGTCAATTAAATGTCCCCACGACGCTATGCGCTGAAGCAGCGCGCGGAGGCGGCTCAGGAAACGCGGCAACGCATCGTTGCAGCGACCATGGCCCTGCACACCGAACAAGGGGTGCTGGCGACCTCCCACAAAGACATCGCGGCGCGCGCCGATGTCAGCGTCGGGACGGTCTACCACCATTTCCCGACGCGGGACGCCATCGTGCGCGCCTGTGGCACGCGCATTCGCGAGATGCTCCCTCCGCCGTCCGCCGAGGACATCGACACACGCGCGCCGCGCCGGCAGCGCGTCGCCGCGCTCGTGCGCGCGCTGGTGGCGTTCTACGCCCGCATGCCCTGGCTGGAAAAACTGCGCAGCGAGCGTCACGAGGTTCCGGCCCTCGATCTGGGCATGACCATGCGCGAAGAGGCGACCCGTCAACTGATTCGCCGTGCCCTCGGCCGGCCCATCGCTGCGAAGAAAATCGCCGTTACCGAAGCAATCCTCGACCCCGCAGTCGTCAATCGTCTCTTGGAATCCGGAATCTCGCAGAAGGAGGCAGCGGCGACGCTCGCCTCGATCCTCAATGCCTGGCTCGAAGGAGGCCGCTCGTGATCACAAACACACAAACAGGGACGAACATCGCTGAAGTCGCCGAAGGCATCTACCGCATCAGCACGCCGGCCCCCGAGATCCCCGGCGGCTTCTCGTTCAACCAATATCTCGTCGTCGATGACGAACCGCTTCTCTTCCACCTCGGAATGCGGCAGTCATTTCCGCTGGTGCGCGAGGCGATCGAGGAGATCATTCCGGTGCAGAAGCTGCGCTACCTGGCCTTCTCGCATTTCGAGTCCGACGAATGCGGCGCGCTGAACCAATTCCTCGCCGTCGCGCCGGGTGCCGTCCCGCTCTGCAGCCGCGTGGCCGCGCTGGTGTCCATCGGCGATTTTGCCGATCGCGCGCCGCGCGCGATGAACGACGGCGAGCGCCTCTCGATCGGCAAGCGCGAGATCGTCTGGATCGATGCGCCGCATATCCCTCACGGCTGGGAGACCGGGTATCTCTTCGACGCCACCACGCACACGCTCTTCGCCGGCGACATCTTCACGCAGGGCGGGCTGGGGAAGGAGCCGCTGGTCGAGAGCGATCTGGTGGAGCCGAGCGACGCATTCCGCGTCGGCTTCTCCGCCGGGGCGGGCCTTCCCGATTATTGGGCTCACTTGACCGACGGCGCACCGGTCGTCGATCGTCTGGCGTCCCTCGGCGCGACCACGCTGGCCAACATGCACGGCAGTTGCTGGCGGGGATCGAGCGAAACGGGAGGTTCGATGATCCGCGAGCTGGCGCGGCGGGCGTCAGGTTTATCCTGACGCTGCGCCTGAGCGGAGCGAAGGCGAAGCGGAAGGATCTGGAAGTTTTTGACCTGGTACGTCTACATCATCTCGAACGCCAACCATACCTTGTACGTAGGCATGACGGCCGACTTGATCCGGCGCGTCATCCAGCACAGCAACGGAACGTTCCGAAACAGCTTCACAAGACGGTACAACTTCGAGCGGCTCGTGTTTTTCGAAGAGTTACCGTCGCGGATCGCTGCCGCCCGACGAGAGAAGCAGCTCAAGGGATGGAAGCGTGACCGCAAGCTCGCCCTGATCGAGCAATCGAACCGGACTGGAAAGACCTTAGTCTTACGTGGGACGATGCGCTTTGCCTGCGATGACGGACCAGATCCTTCGGCCGCCCCTTCGCTCCGCTTCGGGGCAGCCTCAGGATAAACGGTCACTCTTCCCGGTCACCCGGAACCTGATCTATTTCAATCACGCTGCGGTTGGCCCGCTGTCCGCGCGCGCCTGCGAGGCGATTGAGGGCCACGCGCGCGACCAGCGCGAATTCGGCGCGCTGCACTGGCGCGAGTGGTACGCGGAGACCGACCGCCTCCGGGCCTCCGCCGCGCGGCTGCTGGGCGCGCAGCCGGACGAGATCTCCATCCTGAAGAACACCTCGGAGGGGTTGTCGTTCGTTGCCGAGGGCTACCGCTGGAAGAGCGGCGAAAACGTGATCACCACCGATCTCGAGTTCCCCTCGAACTACACGCCGTGGAGAAACTTGCAGAAACGCGGCGTGGAGTGCCGCGTTGTCCGCAGCCATGATGGCACCTTCGATGCCCAGGACATCGACCGCCTGATCGACGCGCAGACGCGCATCGTCGCTCTCTCCTCGGTCGCTTTTCACAACGGATTCGCCGCCGATCTGGAAGCGATCGGCGATCTCTGCGCGCGGCGCGGCGTTCTGTTTTGCGTCGACGGCATCCAGAGTGTCGGCGCGCTGCCGATCGACGTGAAGCGGTCGAAGATCGCCTTCCTCGCCGCCGACGGCCACAAATGGATGTGCGGCCCGGAAGGGGCGGCGATCTTCTACGCCGCGGAGGAGCATCGCGAGCGCCTCGACGTGATGGAGAACGGCTGGACGAACATCAACCGGCACGGCAGCTTTCTCGAATGCGACGTCGATCTCCTCCCCGACGCGCGGCGCTTCGAGGCCGGCTCGCTGAACACCAACGGCATCTACGGCCTGCACGCAGCGATCGATCTGCTGCTGGAGATCGGCATGGAAGCCATCGGCGCCGAGGTGATCCGCCTGGCGACGCGCCTCGCCGAGCGGCTGGAGGAGATCGGATGGCGTGTGGCCACGCCACGCCCGATCGCCTCGGGGATCATCGGCGCGATTCCACCGGGCGTAGAGCCGTCGTTGCTCCAATGGCACCGCACGCTGGAGGAACACGGCATCGTCTGCGCCCCCCGCGAAGGGATGCTCCGCTTCTCGCCGCATTTCTACAACGACGACAGCGAGATCGACCGCGTCATCGCTCTTTTGTCACCCCGAGCGTAGCGAGGGGCCTGGAGGGGCGGGTGGCAAACGGATGTTCGTCGATTGACGCCGCGCCCGTGAATCCCCATCATCATTCCATGCTCACGACAATCGTGGTGGTGGCGGTGGGTGCCCTCGGCCTCGGTCTGATCCTCGGCTGGCTCCTCGGCGGTCCGCGCCTGCACCGCGCGGAGATCGCCCGCGCGGTGGCCGAGACGCGCCTGCAGGAGATGGAGCAGGCGCGCGAGACGGTGGCCGATACGTTCGTGGTCCAGGCGCAGAAGGCGTTCAAGGACGTCGGCGAGGCGCTGGTGCAGATGAACAAGACGCAGGTCGACGGCTCGCTCGACACGAAGCGCGCCGAGATCGAGACGCTGCTCGCGCCGCTGCGCGAGATGCTGGAGCAGTACCGCGGCGATCTGGTGAAGAGCGAGCGGGTGCGCAACGAGGCCTACGGCGGGCTGCAGCAGCAGATCCTGACGCTGCTCGCCGCGCAGCAGTCGGCGCAGCGGGAGGCCTCGCGGCTGGCGAACGCGCTGCAGTCGCCGACGGTGCGCGGCTCGTGGGGGGAGAACACGCTGAAGCGCTGCGTCGAGCTGGCGGGGATGAGCGAGTTCTGCGACTTCGACACGCAGGAGACGGTCTACGGCGAAGAGGGGCGGCGGCTGCGGCCCGATCTGATCGTCCGGCTGCCGAACAAGCGGGTGATCGCCGTCGACGCTAAGGTTCCGCTGATCGATTATGCGCAGGCGGCGAACGAGGAGGACGAGGTCCGCAAGCGCGATCTGCTGCAGTCGCACGCGAAGACGCTGCGCCGTCACATCGACACGCTGAGCCGGCGCGAGTACCAGTCGGCGATCGGCGAGACGCTCGACTTCACGGTCATGTTTCTGCCGGGCGAGCACTTCCTGTCGGCGGCGCTGGTCACCGACGCGGCGCTGTTCGAGTACGCGGTGGGCAAGAAGATCTACCTCGCATCGCCGACGGTGCTGCTGCCGCTGCTGCGCGCGGTCTCCGCGGGATGGAAAGCGGAGCGGACCGAGGAGAACGCCAAGCGGATGCACGACGCGGGGGTGGAGCTGTTCAGCCGTTTCGTGAAGGTGATGGAGCTGTTCGCGGAGCTGGGGAGCGCGCTGGGGAAGACGGTGGAGAAGTACAACGGGGTGATCCGCTCGATCGACTCGCGGCTGTGGCCGAAGGGGGAAGAGCTGCAGCGGATGTCGGGAAGCGGCAAGGAGCTGGCGTCGCTGGAGCAGATCGAAGCGACGCCGCTGGAGTCGTCGAGGCTGCGCCTGACCATGCAGGACGAAACTCCCGCCGACGTGGTGCCGTTCGAGAAGTGATCGCGGAGTGATCTCCGCGGCGGCCGATAGAAACATCAGGAAGGGCGAAAGCCGATCGTCAGCGGATCGATTTCTTCTTCCGCGGCTTTGCGGGCCGGCGGCTCCCGGCGGTCATCGCTTTTGGACGCGCGTGCCGCGGTTGATAGACCCCGAGTTTTCCTCCGCTCGGCAGGGTCACCCGCGTGAGCAGGCCCCATCCCTGATTCTGGATCGGGCCGCAGGTGATGTTGTGCTTGCCCATCTCGGCGACGAACTGCGCGACGTCATCGCACATGAGGTAGAACTCATGAATGTCGTCTTCTTCCGAGGGATGCACGGCCACTTCTGCCGGCGGCAATCCGAAGATCAACCATCCGCTGCCGACGTCGACGCTGCTCAGCTTCAGGACGTCACGCAGAAACGCGCGGTCGGCTTCGGGCCGCGAACTGTAGATGATCGAATGCGCGCCGATGATCATGCGTTCATGGTGCCACAAATCGGACATTGAGCATGGTGTGTGTTGTTCATCACCGACGTGCTTCTGAACCGGGTCGTACCCTTCGTGGCGTTGTTGTCCCAGTCGGCGAAACGCAATTGAGTCATCCTGCTTCGCGTTGCCGCCGTCGTCCTCGTCGGGCACTGGGTCGATCTAACCGTTTCCATGAATCGCGGCGCGTCTCAGCGCGCCGGCGGCCGGTGCGGGCGAGGTACTCGCGCTGCTGACCGCAATCGTGCTCTTGCGAGGTTGCCATGAATATTGAGCCCTTCCGCATCAAGGCCATTGAACCGATCCGCTTCACCACGCGCAGCCAGCGCGAGCGGGCCCTCGACGACGCGGGCTACAACGTCTTTCTGTTGCGCGCCCAGGATGTGATCATCGACCTGCTCACTGATTCGGGGACCGGCGCGATGTCCGCCGCACAGTGGGGCGCGCTGATGCAGGGCGACGAGTCGTACGCCGGCAGCCGCTCGTTCGAGCGCTTTCGCGAGGTGGTCCACGACCTCACCGGCTACAAGCACATCATCCCCACGCACCAGGGGCGGGCGGCGGAGCGGATCCTCTTTCATACCACGCTGCAGCCGGGCGACCTTGTCCTGAACAACATCCACTTCGACACCACGCGCGCGAACATCGAAGTCGAAGGGGCCGAAGCGCGCGACCTGGTCATTCCGGAAGGGCGCCTGCCGGCGCTGATCCATCCGTTCAAGGGGAACATGCATCTCGATGGGCTGGAGTCGGTCCTGCGCAGCGAGGGCGATCGGGTGCGCATGGTGATGGTCACGGTGACGAACAATTCCGGCGGCGGGCAGCCGGTGTCGCTGGAAAACCTCCGCGCCGTGCGCGACATCTGCCGGCGCCACAACAAGCTGTTCTTTCTCGATGCCTGCCGCTTCGCCGAAAACGCCTGGTTCATCCGGCAGCGCGAAGAAGGGCAGCAGCAGCGGACGCCGAAGGAGATCGCCCACGAGATGTTCTCGTTCGCCGACGGCTGCATCCTGTCGGCCAAGAAGGACGGTCTGGCGAACATCGGCGGATTTCTGGGACTCAACGACGACGCGCTGGCGCAGAAGTGCCGCAACCTGCTGATTCTGACCGAGGGGTTTCCGAC
>JBGPFD010000005.1:0-33641 GCA_041483175.1 Thermoanaerobaculia bacterium
CCAGGTGATCGCCAGTGAATAGAAACCTGTCGCGATAGAGATAGACCGCATGGCCTTTCGTGTGGCCGGGCGTGGGAATCATGATCAGCGCGTCATCGATGGCCACAGGATCGAGGCCGGTGGGCTGGCGCTCGATTGCTGCCGTGCGCGTGCGCACGTCGTCGCGATGAAGCACGCGCTCGCAGTCGAAGCGATCGTGAAATTTCTGGTGATCGGCGACGTCGTCCTGATGCGTCAGCAGCATCCGACGGACGCCGCCCATGGCCTCGATGTTCTTCACCAGCGGAGCGGCGAATCGCGGCGAATCGATCAGCAGGTTTCCACTATGGTGATGAATGATATAGCTGAACGCGCCGAAGGACGATTCCGAGGTGTAGCCGCACCGGTAGACGTCGCCGTCGACGCGCTCCGGGTAGGCGGCGATCGCAGCGCTCATGTCCTGCTTCCGCGCGTCGCCGATCGACGCCGTGGGGCATGAAAGCAGGGCCTTCTGCGCCTGCAGCAGCTCCTCGGCGTTTTCGGGTTGGTGGTCGACGGCCGATTGCCTGCCGATGTCGCGGAACACGGCCGGCGCAATCTGGCGGCAGGCATCGCAATCGATGCAGGTGGAGTCGACGAAGAAATCGCCCGGGACGTTTTCCGGGATTCGTAAAGCGAGTCGCGCCATTCCGGTATCTGGAACCGCAGTCGTGAGGTTTGTCATCCCGAGCGCCTCAGAGCGCGAGGGATCCCCCGCGATTACGAAGGGGATCCCTCGCCGTCTTCGCGACTCGGGATGACAGCGGATTATTTTTGTCGTTCGAGGGCTTAACAACCACGATGTTCGACAACCTGCAGGACAAAATGGATCGCGTCTTCAAGACGCTTCGGGGTGAAGCCAGTCTCAACGAATGGCACATCGAGAACGCGCTGAAGGAGATCCGCGTTGCCCTGCTCGAAGCGGACGTGCACTTCAAAGTGGTCAAGGAGTTCACGAACCGCGTCCGCGAAAAAGCGCTCGGCGAGGAAGTGCTCACC
Organism: Thermoanaerobaculia bacterium; assembly: GCA_041483175.1. GTDB lineage: Bacteria > Acidobacteriota > Thermoanaerobaculia > Gp7-AA8 > Gp7-AA8 > Gp7-AA10. Next base: position 1,018 of record JBGPFD010000005.1, read on the forward strand.
TCGTTCTCTCCGGCGCAGCAGGTGACCAAGGTCGTTCGCGACGAGCTGCAACAGCTCCTCGGCGGCACCGAAGTCGGACTGGCGCTGGTCGGCAGCCCTGCGGTAGTGATGATGGCCGGCCTGCAGGGCTCGGGCAAGACGACCACCTCCGGCAAGCTGGCGTTCCATCTGAAGGATCGAGGCCGCCGGCCGTTTCTCGTGCCCTGCGACGTCTATCGCCCCGCGGCCGTCGAGCAGCTCCGCATCGTGGCCAGCAACGTCAAAGTGCCCTTCTACGAGCCTGGCGAGCTGCGCGACCCGCTGCAGATCGCGAAAAACGCGGTCCAGGAAGCGCACACGCTGCTTTACGACGTGGTCATCCTCGACACCGCCGGGCGCCTGCACATCGATCAGGAGCTGATGCAGGAGCTCGAAGCGCTCAAGCGCGAGACGCGGCCGAGCGAGATCCTGTTCGTGGCCGACGCCATGACCGGCCAGGACGCCGTGAAATCGGCGAAGGAATTCGACGATCGACTCGGCGTCACCGGAATCGTCCTGACGAAACTCGATGGGGACGCGCGCGGCGGCGCGGCGCTGTCGATCAAGTCGGTCGTCAACCGGCCCATCAAGCTCGTCGGCATCGGCGAGAAGTACACCGATCTCGATGTCTTCCATCCCGACCGTATGGCCCAGCGCATCCTCGGGATGGGCGACGTGCTCACGCTGATCGAAAAGGTCGAGGCGGAAGTCGATCAGAAGGAAGCGGAGCGCCTCGCGCACCGTGTAGCCAAGGACAAGTTCACGCTCGAGGACCTTCGCTCCCAACTGGTGCAGGTCAAGAAAATGGGTTCGCTGTCGCAGATCGTCGGCATGCTGCCGGGAGCCGGCAAGGTGAGCGAGGACCAGATCGACGAGCAGGCGATCGTGCGCATGCAGGCCATCCTCGACTCGATGACCCGCAAGGAGCGCGAGTTTCCGCAGCTCATCAACGGTGCGCGGAAAAAGAGGATTGCCAAAGGGTCCGGAACGACCGTGCAGGAGATCAACCGTCTGCTCAAACAGTACCTGGCGATGAAGAAGATGATGCGTACGTTCTCCAAGGGCTTCGGCGCGCGCCGTTTCGGCAAGATGGTCAAAGGTTTGCCGCCGGAATTCCTGCAGTAGGCAAAGTTCATCCTGAACGCGGAGACGGCGAAGGATAAACTTCCGGAATTCCTACAATAGGCTTGCTGTTCGACCCTCCGTTTCGGTAACTTTTATTAGGAGAGCAGTCTACATGCTGAAAATTCGTTTGCGCCGCGGCGGAGCCAGTCACGCGCCGTTCTATCGCATCGTCGTCTCCGACTCACAGCGGACGCCGAGAGCCTCGACAGTCGAGCAGATCGGTCATTACGATCCGAAGAAGACGCCGGTCGATTTCAAAGTCGACCGCGCCCGCGTCGACTACTGGGTGAGCAAGGGCGCGCAGCTCTCGCCAACCGTAAAATCGCTGTTGAAAAAGATCAAAGAAAGTTGAAAGAACTGGTCGAATTCGTCGCGAAATCGCTCGTCGACGACGCCGATGCGGTGAAAATCCGGATGCACGACCGCGATCAGGCCACCATCATCGAGCTCGAGGTCGCCCCTAACGATCTCGGCAAAGTCATCGGCCGTCAGGGCCGCACGGCGCGCGCAATCCGCACGCTCCTCACCGCCGCGGGGCAGAAGACACGGCGGCGCTACATCCTCGACATTCTCGACTGAACGAGGTGCCCGAGCGGCGCGATAATGCACGCCATCGAGCCACCCGGCCCGCCAGGTGCCTCGCTTCGCTCGGTATGACAGAAAATCGCCATCGCATCGCCGTCGGCGTGATCCGAAAATCCCACGGCCTCCGTGGCGAGGCAAACGTCGAACCGTGGACGAACTCCATCGATCGCTTCGGCGAGCTGACCAACGTGACCCTGGTTTCCCCCTCGGAGGTCCAAACTCGCGAAGTGACCATCGAGAGCGCCCGCGCGCACGGCGATCGCGCGCTGGTGAAGTTCGCGGAGATCAGCACGCCGGAGGAAATCCAGATCCTGCGCGACTGGACAATTGAAATCCCGGAGGCGCAGGCGCGCCCGCTCGCTCCTGGCGAATATTTTCTGCACGATCTCGTCGGACTTCGTCTCATCGACGCTCACGGCACAAATCGGGGAGAAGTCATCGACGCCTACGAAGGGGGCGGCGGCGTGCTGCTCAATGTCCGGCGCGCCGATGGAGAGACCTACGAGGTGCCGTTCGCAGTCTCCATCTGCACGGAAATCGACGTTTCCGGCAGGAAGATGATCGTCGATCTCCCCGAGGGCATCGATGAGGATTGATTTCGTCACCATCTTTCCGCGCATGTTCGATCGGCTGCTGGCGGAGGGGGTCATCGCCCGCGGCGTCAAGCAGGGATTGCTCGACATCCGGGTTTGGGATCTTCGGGACTTCGCCACCGACAAACATCGGTCGACCGACGACGAAGCGTACGGCGGCGGTCCGGGGATGGTGATGCTCGCCGAGCCGGTGCTGCGTTGCGTGGACGAGATCCGGCGCCAGGCGCCGGGCGTCGGGCGTCAGCCGCATCTCGTGATGACCACCCCGCAGGGGCGTGGATTCGATCAGAAAACAGCGGAACAACTCGGCGAACGCGAGTGGCTGGTGTTTCTGTGCGGCCGGTACGAAGGATTCGACGAGCGGATCCGTGAGATCCTCGAGCCGGACGAAATCTCCATCGGCGACTTCGTCGTTTCCGGCGGCGAATTGCCGGCCATGCTGATGGCCGACGCGATCGGGCGGCTGGTGGAGGGAGTGGTCGGCAATGCGGATTCCGTCGTCGCCGACTCCTTTTACGAGGGGCTGCTCGATTATCCGCATTACACGCGGCCCGAGGAGATTCGCGGGCGGCGCGTGCCCGACATTCTCCTCTCCGGCCATCACGAGAACATCCGAAAATGGCGCAAGGAGCAGGCGCTGCGGCAGACGCTGCGGAAACGTCCCGATCTGCTGCAAAAAGCGGAACTCGACGACGAGTCGCGCGAGATTCTGCGGCGGATCGAGAATGAATAATGACGGCGGCCGGTTCTATGGAGCCCCGGCTCTAGCCGGGGCCTTTAAGCTCGGATCGACCACCGGCTGAAGCTGGTGCCATCCGTAAGAACTGGCAACCGGTAAGCGGCCACGCTAAAATACGTACATCGCTTTTGAAATCAATGAGGTATACCCATGCCTGAAATCATGAAATTAGTCGAGTCGCGGGAATCCCGAACGGATATCCCGAACTTCGAGCCCGGAGACACCGTCAGGGTTCACGTGAAGGTCAAAGAAGGCGATAAAGAGCGCATTCAGATCTTCCAGGGCATCGTCATTTCGCGCAAAGGGGGCGGTACGCGGCAAATGTTCACCGTCCGGAAGGTTTCGGGTGGGGTGGGTGTGGAGAGAATGTTCCCTCTCAATTCACCATCGATCGATCGTATCGAGGTTGAACGGCATGGCCGGGTCCGTCGCGCAAAGCTTTACTACCTCCGGGATCTCCGCGGAAAAGCCGCACGCATCGAAGAAAAGCGTCAGGGCTAAGAAGCGGAGTCTCTTCGACAAACTCTTCGCGGAGTTGGCGCGCATCGCCGAGATGTCGGCGATCGAGCGGCGGCTCCGCGAGTTTGGTTTTCGCGCCATTGCCGGCACGGATGAGGTAGGGCGCGGCTGCCTGGCCGGTCCGGTCGTCGCCGCGTGCGTGATTCTCGATTCGGAGCCGACGCTGCTCGGCGTCAACGACTCCAAGCTGCTCGATGGTATCGATCGTCTGTCGATCTGCAGGCACATCATCGGCCGGGCGCGGGCCGTAGCACTGGGAGTGGTCGAGGCGCACACCATCGACGAGATCAACATTCTGCGCGCGAGCAAGCTGGCCATGGCCGAGGCTGTCGATCATCTGCCGGTGCGGCCGGACGTGCTGCTGCTCGATGCAGTGACCATCGAGTCGCTGGAGATGCCGCAGATCCCGATGATCAAAGGTGACTGCCGCAGCGTCTCCATCGCGGCCGCCTCGGTGGTGGCGAAGGTCTACCGCGATCTGCTGATGGAGTCGTATCATGACCGCTACCCCGTGTACGATTTCCGTCACAATCGGGGGTACGCAACCGAGGTACATCAGAACGCCCTGAAGTTGCACGGTCCGAGTCCGATTCACAGGAAGTCGTTCGAAGGGGTCGAGGAATCGATGCTACTGTTCGGTCGGGACAACGATGGCCATTCAACGCGATAAGGTAATCGCCAACGCGGAGAAGCTCGTTGCCAAAGGCAAAATCGAGCCGGCCATCAAGGAATACGAGCGCCTTCTCGAGGACAATCCGAACGACGTCAACACGCTGAATCGCATCGGCGATCTGTGGGTGCGCATCAACCGCACCGACGAAGCAGTGAAAACGTTCGGCAGGATCGCCGATCACTACGCGAAGGACGGCTTCTTCCTCAAAGCCATCGCCATCTACAAAAAGATCAACAAGCTCGATCCCTCGAAGCTCGAGGTCTACTCGAAACTCGCCGACCTCTACGCCAAACAGGGACTGGCGATGGAGGCGAAGAGCCAGTACCAGGTTCTCGCCGATTACTACATCAAGCACGGAGAGCCGGGCAACGCGCTGGTCGTCTACAAGAAGATCTCCGAACTCGATCCGAACGCCATCAACGTCCACGTCAAGCTGGCCGACTTGCATTCGCAGGCGGGCCAGACGGCAGAAGCGCTCAAGGAGTACGACCGCGTCGGACGCATGCTGCTGAAGCGCGGCATGCTCGAGGAAGCGGTTCAGGTGTTCAAGAAGGCGTTGAAGATCGACGCCAAGAACGTCGATCTGGTCGAGTCGTTGGTCAGCGCGCTCACGGAAGCGAAGGACTTCAACAACGCGCAGCACATCGTCGAAACGGCGCTGGAGACGAACAAGAACAACCCGCGGCTGCTGGCGATGTGGGCGCGCGCGCTGATGGGCAAGGGAGATCTCAACTCGGCGCGTACGGCGCTCGAACAGGGAATGGCCGCCGATCCGAACGCGCCGGCCATTCTCGAGGCGCTCGCCGAGCTCTATCTCAAGCAGAACAACGTCGACAAAGCCAGCCAGTTGCTCGGACATCTCGTCGATGCGGCCGCCGGCCGCGGCGAACGAGCCACGGCGGTCGAACTGCTGAACCGCATCCTGCGCGTCGATCCGGGCCACGTTCCAACGCTCGAGCGGATGGTCAACGTCTACACGCGCCTGAACGAGGAGACCAACATCCTCGCCTCGATGAACACTTTGGCCGAGGCGCACATCGCCAAAGGGCGACACGAGCAGGCGGCCGAGGTGCTGGAGAAGCTGATTCAGCGCGAGCCGCAGAACGCGCAGCATCGCAACAAACTGAAGTTCGTCCGCTCGCAGATGGGCGGAGGCACGCCGCCGCCGCGCGGAAAAGCCGAAGCGCCGCCGCCGATCATGGAAGTCGAAGAGCCCATGCCCGACATCGCCAGCCTCGAAGAAGAGCCGGCGATATCGTTCGATCTGAGCAGCTCTCCGGCCTCCGAGCTCAATCTCGGAGAGTTTGGAGGCGCGGCTGCCGCGCCGCCGACCCATCTGGCTGCCGCGGTCGATCAGGTTCCCATCGAAGTCGAGGAAGGCGGCGAGGACCTCGACTTCATCACCGAGCATCTGACCGAAGCGGAAGTCTTTGCCAAATACGGGCTGGCGGAGAAAGCCACCGAACATCTGCGCGCGATCATCCAGCGCGCTCCCAAGCATCTCGCGGCGCACGACAAGTTGGTTCACATTCTCCTGGACGAGGGAGACGCCGCTGCAGCGCAGGGCGCGGCCGCGCAATACGTCGCTCTGCTCCAGGAGACGGGAGACACCCAGGCGATCGATGCTCTCAAGAACGAGTTCCTCTCACGCGGGCAGTCACTCGGCGCCGCCCCCGCTGCCGCACGGCCTCCTTCGACGCTGGAGCGCCCCACGCCTCCGGCGGCAGCGCCCGCCGCCGAAGAGGAGTTCAGCCTCGATCTCGAAAGCCAACCGCCCCAGGCGGTGGAAATCGAAACTCCGCTGGAGGAGGGGATCTCCATCGAAGAAGAGCTGCCGGTCGCGGAAGAAAGCCCGGCGGCAGTCGAGGAGCCCGAGCTGAGTCTCGATCTTTCCGAGCCGGAAATTTCGATTTCCAGCGAGGCAGGCACCACGGAGGAGCCGTTCTTCGGCGTCGAGGCCCTGGCGGAGCCGGAAGTCGAACCAGCGACTCTGAGCACCGAAGATCTCGAAGAGGTCGACCTGTTCATCAAGCAGGAGATGTTCACCGAGGCGCGCGAGAAGCTCGACACTCTTGAGGCGCAGTTCCCGGGGAATCCCGATCTCGCCAAACGAAAGAAGCGGCTGGACACCGCCATTGCCGCAGCGGAAGCGATCGCCTCAGCACAGAAAACGGCGCCGAAGCGTGTTCCCGCCCCGAAGGCAGCGCCGCCGAAGCCTGCGCCACCGAAACCCGCGGCGGCGCCGCGACTCGAGATCGAGAGCGATCTGCTGTCGGCCATCCCCGACGACGACGAGTTCCCCGCTGCCCCTCCGCCCCCTCCCCCAGCACCGCCCGCCGCACCACCCCCGCCACCCACGGCGGCCGCGGCTGCGCAGGAAGAGAACCTCTTCGCGGAAGAGGACAGCTTTTTCGATCTGGCGGCGGAGCTTGAATCGGAAATGGTCGAGGAGACGGGCGAGCAGATCTCGCTATCCGAGGAGGAGCAGTCGCTCGAAGAGATCTTCAAGGAATTCAAGAAGGGCGTCGAGCAGCAACTCGACAGCGAGGACTACGACACGCACTACAACCTCGGCATCGCCTACAAGGAGATGGGGCTGATCGACGAGGCCATCGGCGAGTTTCAGCTCGCCTCGAAAGATCCGAAACGCGCCGTCGAATGCGCCTCCATGCTCGGCCTCTGCTTCCTCGAAAAAGGAATGCCCCAGCTCGCGATCAAGTGGTACCGCAAGGGGCTGGAGATGCCGGCAATCCGCGAAGAAGAACACATCGGGCTTCTCTACGACCTCGGATCGGCGTACGTCGAAGTCGGCGACTCCGACAACGCGCAGAAAGCGTTCATGGAAGTCTACGGGATAAACACAAATTACCGTGACGTGGTGTCGCGGATCAAACAGCTCGAGGATGCGCGGCAGTAGAGGGGTTAGATATCAGACGCTAGGCTTTTTGTTGGTGACGGTTTTCTCCTAACGCCTAGCACCTGACACCTAACGCCTTTACACCACACAATAGTGTTACTATTTTCCACAATGAATCGATCCATCGAGTCGGTTCTCCGCTTCGTCAATCTCACTGCGTCGGGCCTTCTCGCCGGATCGCTCGGATTCGGTGAGGCCGCCCTGGTGCCGGGATGGGAGTACGAACTCTCCAACCGCGAGGCGCGCCGACGCTCCGATTCGATGATCAACGGCTACTTCAATGCCATCGGGCCGGTGGCGCTCGGAACGGCGGTGACGCTCGCGGTCGGATCGCGCGGCATGCGCCCGGTGAAGCGCGTGCTCGACGCGGCGACCGCCATCGGACTCGCCGGCGTCCTCGCGGCGACGATCATGGTGACCGTGCCGATCAATCAGGAGCTGGAGCGGCAGTCGGTGACCGACTACCCGAGCGATCGATGGCAGTCGCTGACCCGCAACTGGAGCCGCGCGCATGCCGTGCGCACGACGCTCGGCATCGGCGCGTTCGTCTGCGCCGTCGCGTCGAACCTGGCGAGCCGGCGTCGCTGACGCGTGCGTTTCGTCGAGGCGGCAGCGGTCCTTCTGACGCTTTTCAGCGTCGTATTTCAAGTCTACGAGAACATCTGGGGCTGGCCTCTGACGATCGCCGGCGTCGCGCTGTACGCGGTCCTGTTCCGGCACGAGCGGCTGTACGCCGACATGGGCCTGCAGGCGATCTACATCGCCATCGCCGCGTACGGCTGGTACGAGTGGCTCCACGGCGGCGAGGCGCGCGGGGAGCGGAAGGTTTCCAACGCGCCGCTCACCGTTCAAGCACCGGCGTATGCCTTCGGCGCACTGTTCGCGATCGGGCTCGGGTTTTTTCTTCGCCGCACGACCAACGCCGCGCTCCCCTTCCTCGATTCGACGCTAACGTCCTACAGCCTGATCGCCCAGTGGATGCTGACGAAGAAGTACCTCGAAAACTGGATCGTCTGGATCGCTGTCGATGTGGTGTACGTCGGCATGTTCATCTTCAAACGGCTGTACATGACCGCCGGCCTGTACGTGGTGTTTCTCTTCCTCTGCGTGCGCGGCTATCTGGAGTGGAAACGATCACGCAAAGTGGTCGAAGCCGGCAGCGTCTAACGGCTGCCCGTCGAGGCGCACTCCCTTTTCCGCAACGATGCGACCGATGGCGTAGACCGGCCGGCCGGTGCGCGCGCTCAATTCCGACTCGCGCATCGAGGACGTGAAGAGCAACGCGAACTCCTCCCCTCCGTGCAGCACGGCGTGCCGCACATCGATGCCGAGCGGCGCGCCCGCGGCCGCGAGGTCGGGAAACACGGGAATGCGCTGTTGCTCGATTTCCGCGCCGGCGCCGGAGGCATCGCAGAGGTGATGCACGTCGGTCGAGAGGCCGTCCGAGATGTCGATGCACGCGGTGACCTCCGGAATCGAGGCCAGGGCGATTCCCAGCGCGATCTCGGGCTCGGGATCGACGTGCCGCCGGATCACTGCCATGGCCAATTCGCGCAGCGCGTACGGAAGGTCCCCCGGCGGTTCGAGCGACCAGCCGCGGCGCAGCAACTGCAGTCCGGCAGCCGACGCGCCGAGCGGCCGGCTGACGTAGAGCCGATCGCCCGGCTTGGCGCCGCTTCGCAGCAGCGGGCGTTTGGAGATCCAGCCGGTGGCAGTAATGGCGATGATCAGCTTCTCCGATCGCGATAGATCGCCGCCGACGAGATCGAAATCGTAGTGCCGCGCGCATTCGGCGAGCGCCGTCAGGAACGCATCGAGGCTATCAAGAACCCACGGCGGCAGACCGAGAGCGATTACGCCGTACGCCGGGATTGCCCCCATCGCCGCGAGATCGGAAAGGTTGACGGCCAGGCTCTTGCGAGCGATGAACTCGATCGGAATCGCGCGCGTGAAGTCGACGTCCTCGATCAGCATGTCGGTGGTGATCACCTGCTCCCCGACGACCGCGGCGTCATCGCCGATGCCGACGCTCGCGGCGCGCTGCGGAAAGAGCTGCCGGATCCGTTCGATGATCTGCTTTTCGTTCATCTGCCTGTGTGCGGACCGGCTTCAGCCGGTCGCGACCGCCTGGAGCCGGTCCTCACACCCGCTACGGGCACGATCGGCTCGAGCTGCCGCTCGAATACTTCACCGTAGGTTACCGCCTCGAGAAAGAGACCCGACGGCGGTGCGCTCGGCTCAAACGGTTCGCCCTCCGCTTGCAGCCGCGCGCGAAGACCGTCGGGCGCCGCCGCGCCGCGCCCGATCTGTGCGAAAAAAGCCACCAGTTTGCGGACCATTTTCCAGAGGAAGTGCGAGGCCACGATGCGCACCAGGATGAGATCGCCTGCACGGGCGGCCTCACAACGGTCCACCACGACGATGCGCGATTCCTCCGATTTCAAGCGCCGGTCGGTGAAGGCGCTGAAATCATGTCGTCCCGATACGACCTCGGCAGCATTGCGGATCGCGTCGAAATCGAGGCGGTCCTTGATCCACCAGACGAACGGCTTGCCAAACGCGGTGCGCCGCGTGGCGATCTGGTAGAGGTAGACGCGAGATACGGCATCATGGCGCGCGTGAAAACTGTCGCTGGCTCGCACGGCGTCGAGGATATTGATGTCGTGCGGCAGCAGATCGTTCATCTTCCGCGCCATCATCGTCGGATCGATCGCAGTCCGGAGGCGCAGATGCGCCACCTGCCCTGCCGCGTGGACTCCCGCATCGGTCCGTCCGGCGCCGCCGATGTCGGCTTCGCCAAACAGCTCGTGCGCCACGCGCAGCAGCCGGCCCTGAATCGTCTTTGGCGTGTTACTCTGCGCCTGCCAACCGGAGTAGCGCGTTCCCTCGTATTCGATGGTCAGCTTGTAGGTGGGCATGTTCTAAGCGATGAACGCGGAACGATGAACGATGAACGGTCCGGATGTTCATCGTTCATCGTTCATCGTTTCGTTCCACCATGGCGCGCCCATTGAACTGGCAGGTCCTTGGAAATGAGCTCGTCGTCGTCTGGGACGACGCGCACGAATCATACTATCCGCTCGAAGGACTGCGCCGTGCCTGTCCCTGCGCCGGTTGCTCGGGGGAGCCGGATCTGTTCGGCCGCATGGCCATGGGTCCGAAGCCGCGCTACATCCCCGCCTCGTTTCAGCTCACGAGCCTCACGCCGATTGGAAATTATGCTCTTCAGCCGAACTGGGCCGACGGCCACACGTACGGCATCTGGACCTTCGAGCGCATGCGCGCATCGTGTCCGTGCGCGGAGTGCATCTCTGCGTCATCCTGAGCGAAGCGAAGGCGAGAGATCCTTCGCCGTCTGCGCGGCTTCGAATGACACGACCCCTCATCCGCCCTTCGGGCACCTTCTCCCCGCGATGCGGGGCGAAGGATCTCGCGCCTAGGGCACGATCCGCGTCCCTTCCCGCCCCTCCAGCGCGTCGCGCAGGTGTTCCACGTCGGTGATCAGCGCTTCGCTGCCGCCGCTACGCACGTACTGGACCGCCGCCTCGATTTTCGGACCCATCGAGCCGGGAGGAAACTGTCCTTCGCGCAGAAGTTGCTCCGCCTCGGCGAGCGACAGCCGGTCGATGGCCTTCTGCGTCGGTTTGCCAAAGTCGCGCGACACCTTCGGCACGCCGGTGAGGATCAGGTACAACTCGGCTTTCAGCTCCGAGGCGATCAGCGCGGAGGCGTAATCCTTGTCGATGACCGCCTCGATGCCGCGCCACTGGCCGTCGCGCCCGCGCACGACGGGAATGCCGCCACCACCCGCGGCGATGATCACGTTCGCCCAATCGAGCATGTGCGCGATCGTCTCGATGTTCAGGATCCGCAGCGGCCGTGGTGAGGGAACGACGTGGCGCCATCCGCGGCCCGAGTCTTCGCGCATCGTCCATCCCAGGTCGCGTTCCAGCGCCTCGGCGCGATAGCGCGTGAAAAATGGACCGACTGGTTTCGTGGGGCGCTTGAACCCGGGATCGTTCGGATCGACTTCAACCTCCGTCAGCACGGTTGCCACCAGCCCACCGCGCCCGATGCCGTCGAGGCGATTGCGAATCGCCTGCTGCAGCAGGAACCCCATCGAGCCTTCCGTCTGCGCTACGGCGAGATCGAGGCTCTGCGGCGGAACTTTCGTCGATGCTTCTTCCGCCTGGATGAGGATGTTGCCGACCTGCGGGCCGTTTCCGTGCACGACGATCACGTGGTAGCCGCGCGTGGCGATCTCCGCCAGCCACCGCGCGGCCTGCTTCGCGCGCGCGATCTGCTCCTCGTTCGTCCCGCGGTCTTCCGGACGGAGCAGCGCGTTGCCGCCGAAAGCGATTACGGCGAGCTTGCGCGTGTCGCCCTGGGTGTTACGTTTCATCGCGTTCCAGCGGCATCGTCATGCAGCGCGGACCACCGCGCGCACGCGACAGCTCGTGCCCCTGCATCTGAATCGCGTATTTCTTCTTCGTCCATGTTTCGAGCTCGGTGCGACCGAGCAGAAGATCGTCTTCGTAGACGATGTGGTAGCCGTGCGACGACAGCTCTTCCGCCGTGCGCACGTTCCGCTCGTACAGGATCACGATGCCCGGCGCGAGCGTGAAGGCGTTCGCTCCGTCGGTCCACTGTTCACGCTGCTGATCGACGGCTTTCTTTCCGCCGCAGTGGATCGGCTGCAGATCGAATCCCCGCCGGCGTAGCGTCGCCAGCAACGACTTCTGTGAAGAGAACGAACCCGATTTCTTCGTCAGATCGACGGACGACACCTTCGCCGCCTGCCGCCCGCCCGGCAGAATGACCGGCGGATAGATCAGGCACTCGTGCGCGCTGGTAAACGTGAAAACAGTGTCCAGATGCATGAACGATCGCTGCTTCGGCAGCTCCACAACGATCATCGTCTCCACGCCGGAATTGACCTCACGCAGCGACGCCGCCAACTGTTTGATCGCTGCGCTGTTGGTCCGCTCAGTCATCCCCACGATCAGCAGATCGTGGCGTGCCACCAGGATGTCTCCGCCCTCGATGGTTGGACGCGGCGGGCGCTCGCGCGAACCGACCGCCATGTAATCGACGCGGAACTGACAGGTTTCGCGGAACGCCGGGTGGTATTCGAACAGATACTTCGACAGCAGCGCCTCGCGACGCCGCGCCTGCGTCGCCATGCTGCAAATGACTACGCCGGACCCGAGAACGACCTGCGGATCGCGGGTGAAGAAATAGTTCGGCATCGGTAGTAGATCGAAACGGGGCAACTCGCCCGAGCTCTCTTCTTCGCGCGGAATCCCGCCGATCAGAACCTCTGCGAGCGCGGCAGGGCGCCGGTCGAGTAGCGACGATTCCAGCCGGCGGCTGAGTTTGTTGCGTTTCGCTACATCGCGGACGACGATCAGCTTGACCTCATCGTCGTCGAGGATCTCTTCCAGCAGGTCCTGAACTTCGTACACCTCCTCGGCTACGAATCGCAGGAGTTGCTGAAAGCGGCGATGCTCTTCGCGTGCGACCTGCCCGTACAGGATGTCGTCGAAGAGGAGCTGGCCCATCATCGGCGGGACCATCACGTCGATTTCCCGCCCCGGCAGATGGACGAGCACGCTCTTCAACCTGCCCGTCTCGCTCGTCACACACAGCCGCATGCGGGCGAATTCTACCTTTCGTTGACCAGAGGCCGAGAAACAGGGGTGTAGACTGCCCGCGATGTCACGCGCCGTTGTGATCTTTGCACGCGCCCCTGAGCGAGTCGAGATCATGCGAGCAGCAGCGCGCGAAACGCGGTCCAATGGCGATCGTTTTCGCGAGCTTTTCCCCGACCTCATCGCGTTCGCCATTCGCGTTTCGCGCGCCCCTCCTCGAGCGTCGTAACCGCTACCGTTTTCGATGGCCGTGCTCGGAGGAGTGCAATGCCCAGCTATTACCTGTCTGAAGACCTCGCTCGCTTCGGCGACATCGGCAAGACGTCGCCCAAGCTGTTCGACCTGTTCCTGACCTGGTACTCGACCACGATGCAGAAGGGCGCGCTCGATGAGAAGACGAAGAAGCTCATCGCGCTGGCCGTGGCCTTCGCCATCCAAGAGCCATACTGCATCGACTCGTATGCTTCGGCGTGCAGCGACGCGGGCATCACGCCCGAAGAAATGGCTGAGGCGGTGAACGTGGCCGCGGTCATTCGCGGAGGGGGAACCGTCGCGCATTGGGTGCAGGCCTGCAACGCGATGGCCCGGCGGGAGTAGCGCCGTGCCGCCCCGCGTAGCCATCATCGGCGCCGGACCGATCGGCATCGCTGCCGCTCTCGGCGCGCTGGAGCGCGGCTGCGATGTCAGCGTGTTCGATCGCGGCCGAGCGGGAGACTCGCTCCGGTCGTGGGGCCCGACACGCTTTTTCAGCCCGCTGCGGATGAACGTTTCGCGATGCATACGCGAACTGCTCGGCGGCGAAATGCCGCACGATGACGCGCTGCTCACCGGTCCGGAGTACGCCGACACAATCCTGTCGAAGCTCATGCAACGCGAGCCGCTACGCGGTCGCGTGAAGGAAAATGCCAGCGTCGTCGCCGTGGCCCGACGAGGATTGACGCGCTGCGACTACGCCGGCCATCCGCTTCGCAGCGAACGTCCGTTCGTTCTTTTTGTCGACGGTGCGGGCGGCGAAGAAACGATCGAAGCGGATGTCGTGCTGGACGCTTCCGGCGCATTCGCCATTCCTCGCCCGTTCGGAGCCGGAGGGCTCCCCGCGCGCGGCGAGCTGCGCCTTCGGCGCGCGCCGATTCGCACGCTCGGCGATCTGCACGCACAACGCCGCGCGATCCGCGGCAAGCGCATTCTCCTCATCGGTCACGGCCACTCCGCCGCAAACGCCGTCGAAATTCTCGAGAAGCTCGCGAATGAAGACCCGGCCACGCGCGTGACGTGGGCCGTACGGTCGGCGCATCGCCGGCCGTGCGAGGAGATCGCCAACGATCCTCTCCCCGAACGCCAGCGCGTCGCGGAACAGGCGAACGCGCTCGCCCAGTCGCCTCCGCCGTGGCTGACCGTTGTGCGCAAAGCGATGGTGGAGAGCGTTTCGGAAAACGGCGCGTTCGACGTCACGCTCAGTGGCGGGCGATCGGCAACGTACGACGCGATCGCAGCGTTCACCGGGTATCGTCCCGACGACCGCCACATTCAGGAGCTTGCCGTCGAGACTTCGCCGGTTACAGAGGGAGGGGCACGTCTCTATCGCGCCATTGCAAAGATCACAGACTGTCTTTCGGTTCCCTCGGTTCAGGCGAGCGATCTTCAGTCTGGCGAAACCGATTTCTATTTCATCGGCGCGCGAAGCTACGGCCGCGCGCGAACATTTCTGCTGCAGTCGGGGCTGGCGCAGCTCCAAACGATTCTGGAGGGGCTCCGCCGATGACCGAGGTGCCGTTCGTTCCCATGATTTCGATGGACACGCTCTGGTTCCAGGTGGCGGGAACGCTCTGCAACATCGAATGCACGCACTGCTTCATCTCCTGTTCGCCGACGAATCACGCGCACGAAATGATGAGCCTCGCGGATGTCGAGGGGCGGCTCGACGAGGCAATGAAGCTCGGCGTGAAGGAGTACTACTTCACGGGCGGCGAGCCATTCATGAATCGCGACATACTCGCGATCCTGGAGGCAACGCTGCGGCAGGGGCCGGCCTCGGTGTTGACGAACGGCATGCTGCTGCGTCCGGAGACATGCCGCCGGCTCGCGGAGCTGGCAGCGCAGAGCGAATACTCGCTCGACCTCCGCGTCAGCCTCGACGGATTCGACCGCGAATCGCACGACGCCATCCGCGGCGCGGGCGTCTGGGATCACGTGATGGACGGGCTTCGCAATCTCGCGGCGGCAGGCATCAATCCGGTTATCACGGTGACCGAGGCGGCGGACGGCGCCGGCACGAAGGCGGGACGGGAGCGATTTCTGGAGCTGATCCGCTCGTTCGGATTCCGCAAGCCGCGGCTCAAAGTGCTGCCGCTGTTTCGCATCGGCGCCGAGGCGACGCGCACGCATCCGTACGATCCGTGGGAGCGGATCCCATCCGAGGCGATGAGCGAGAAAGACGCGTCGGTCCTGCAATGCTCGTCGTGCAGAATGGTCACCAGCCGCGGCGTCTACGTCTGCCCCATCCTGATCGATGAGCCGGAGGCGCGGATGGGCGAGGCGATCGACGAAACGCTGCGCCCCTTTCCGCTTCGATACGGCGCCTGTCACACCTGCTGGGTCACGTGGATGACATGCGCGACATAGCGCGGCGCTGTCACCCCGAGCGTCAGCCAGGGGCCCGGAGGGGTGAAGGCGCGAGAAAACAAGATTCGCGCACTACCCATGCCCCCAGGCCCCTCGCTCACGCGCGGGGTGACAGATGACCACGCGTCTTGCCTTCATCGGCGGGATCTACTCGAATTATCACGCGCTGCTGGCGACGCTGGCGGACATCGAGCGACGCGGCGCCGACAGCACGCATTTTCTCGGTGACCTCGGCGCATTCGGACCGCATCCCGATCGCATTCCGGAGCTGCTGATCGAGCGCGGCATCCCCGGGATCCAGGGAAACTACGAGGAATCGCTTTCGAGCGGCGCCTCCGATTGCCACTGCGGATATACCGACCCTCGTGACAATTACTACGCGCAGATTTCGTACGACTACACGTTCGAACACACCTCCGATGCGCATAAGCACTGGATGGGAACGCTGCCGCGATCGATGCGCCTGGATATCGATGGGGTGCGCGTGCTGCTGTCGCACGGCTCACCGCGAAAGATCAACGAGTTTCTCTGGCGCTCCACCTCTCCCGATTGTTTTCTTCATCGCCTCTGTGACGAATTCGCAGCGGACCTCATCGTCTGCACGCACAGCGGACTGCACTGGCACAAGGCACTCGGCGGAGGACGCCACGTCATCAACGCCGGTGTCATCGGCCGCCCTGCCAACGATGGGCGGACGAATGTCTGGTACACGCTGGTGACAATCAGCCACGGCTCGGCGGAGGTCGCGTTCGTGCCGGTCGAATACGATCATGCAGCGCTGGCGCGGGAGATGCGGCAGGAAAGACTGCCGGAGGAATTCATCGAGACGATCGAGACCGGCTGGTGGACGACGTGTCTCGAGGTCCTTCCTGCAAAGGAGCGGGCGGCGAGCCGGTTTTAGGTAGAATCGCTTCACGCCCATGCGCACCATTCGCTGGTGCAGCGTCGCGATCGCATTGCAGGCCGCGGCGCTTTTCGCAGCAGATGCCCGACTGACGTTCTATCGCACCGTGCCTCCTCCGGTCGATGTCGCTCCCGCGGAACGGCTGGCGGTGATCTACGCCATCGGCGACAGCGAGATGGTCAACAGCTTCATTGACTGGTTCGTCGAGTACGCGGGCAAGAGCGGGAAGCTGCGGATCGAGAGCGCCGTGGAAAACAATCAGCACCTCACGTCGATGGAAGAGCGGGCGCTGAAGAAGCTCCGGCGCGAGCATCCGGCGGACGCGTACATCGGCGTGAACCTCTTCACCTGCAGCGGCACGCAACGAAGCGCCGAGGGGAGCGAGCGCGATGTGACCGGCGCACGCGTCAGGCGCCTGCACATCTGGGTCGATGCGGTCTGCCAGGCGCGCGTGGAGATCCGCCGGCCGGATGGACGTCCCTTCGTGACCTTCACCACGCGGGGCGAAGGGACCTCACCCCGAGCGACATCGTTGACCAGCCAGGAACGCGACGTCGCTTTCCAGCAGGCGGCGCGCTATGCCGCCCTGAACGCCGCGGAGATGATCACTCCGCGCGTCGTCCGCGAGACGATCGATCTCGATGAGAGCGCGCCGCAGTTCGCCGAAGGAATGGCCATGATCAATTCCGAGCGCCTGCCAGACGCGCGCGCCATCTGGGAGGCCGCGCTGCCCCTGCATCGCGATTCCGCCGCGCTGCAATACGACCTCGGCGCGGTCTGTGAGGCGACGGGCGATTTCGCGGCGGCACGCCAGCACCTGCAGTCGGCTGTCCGCCTCGTGCCGCACAATCGACGGTATCGCGAAGAACTGGAGATCCTGCAGCGGCGGATCAGCCGAAAATGATGAGGGCCTGAAACGCCCGGACGCCTTTCGCCGGGTCGTCCACGTCACTCGCTTCGAAGGAGAAGCAATTGGAATCGCGGCGCCGCGTAACGACGCTCAAGCCTATAGTGCTCAAATAGATACGCCACAAGGTTTCGGTCGTAGTCAATCCCGAACCCCCGGTAGCCGAATTCAACCGTGTCTCTCGGCACGATCGCCACCCGGTCGGGAGGGTGCGCCTGCAATTCCCCAATGATGGAACGTTCGACGCGCGGATCAGCGGTCTCGACGGGTGTGAAAGTGTGGAACGTCAGGGTCGTGCGAGCCCCTGTGAGGTAGTTCAAGGTCAACCCCTCGGGCATCACGGCGAGTGTTCCGTCGTGCGCGATGGTGATGAATTCGTTGAGCACGCGCGCGCGGTCCGGATTCGCGTCGAAGAATGTTCCGCGCGATGAGGTGATGGGAAACGATTTGAGGGCGTACCGCACCCGCTGCTGCCCGAGATCGCGGCCGCAGAGAAACGCGATCAGCGGAATCCACCACAGCGCCGCGCGTGCCATGTAGAGGCCGCGCTGCGGCAGATAGGCGAACACAACGTAGGCGATCAGCGCGTACAGCGGCACGATGAGAACCGAACCGTACCAGGCCGGCGACACGTTCAACGGAATGCGCATGGTTGAGGCGATGGAGAACGCCGACAACGCCAGCAGCGGCGACTTCCGATCGCGCAATCCCTGCACCAGAGCCCCGAACTGCAGGAAACCCCAGGCGCGAAAAAACGCATGACTGGCCAGCAGCATGCTCACCACAATGATGGCCGCGATCGCCACCTGTGAATGCCGCCGCAACAACCAGACGATGGCCACGATCCCCACGACCGCCAGCAGCGCCTGAACGAGATTCTCACGCCATTCCGCCACACCGGCCACCCAGCGGAAGAATCGCTGTGCGGCCTCGCCGCGCGTCAACGATGTGGGAAAAAGATTGTCGCGCAGGTTCGGAAAGTAGAGCACCGCGCCGGCGACAGTAAGCGCTGCAGCGAGCACGAATCCGCTGAGCTGCCGGAGCGATATGCGGCGCGCGATCGCCAGCACGACCACGATGAATGCCGCGGCGAAAGCGTACTCGACCTTACACCACGATGCACCGAGGAGCGACGCCAGCGCCAACGCGGGATGGTCGTAGAGAAAGAGCGCGAGCGAGACGAGCAGCAGGGCCATGCCGAACGTCGCGCCGTAGCTGTAGGGAAAGAGAAAATTTGCTCCCCACGTCGATGCGCCGCAGAAGTTGAGCGCGAGGAACAGCAGCGGAGCAACGAAGCCGCCGATCGGGCCCGCGGTACGTCGCCCGATCAGCCAAAGGATCACCGCAATGATCAGCGACTGCGCCAAACCGATCGCCGTGTACGCCGCGAGCGAATGCCCGATCACCGCGGTGATCGCCGCCAACAGATACGGAGCGAGCGGCGGATATTGATAGCGGATGTCGCGATAGAGCTGCGCGCCGTGCGCGATCTGTTCGGGGATGTAGAGGTCGCGGCCGGTGTCGATGATCGGATCGAGCCAGCGCTGGTACGACTGCGCGAAGGCGACAACAGCGATGGCCAGCAGCAGCGCGATGAGAAGCCCCTCACCCCCGCTTCGCGGTCCTTCTCCCCGCGCTGCGGGGAGAGGGTGGTCCTGAGCGAAGCGAAGGACCGAGTGAGGGGTCACTCGCGCATCGTCTCCGGATCGATCCCGTTCTTCGCGCACCACTGGCGATACGCCGCTGGCGAAATCTCCGACGGCTTGATCTCGCTGCGGCCGCCCCAGAAGACGTTCGTGTAGCTCACCGGGATGGCGGCCGCCGCCAGATGCTCGTCGATGGCCTTCTTATGCGCCAGGATCGTCGCCTTCTCCGTCCCATGCGCCACGGCCATGATGTTTACGTTCCGGAACTCCGCTCCCCCTTCGCGCCAGTAACAGTGCGTGAGGATGTCGAAGCGCCCGATCTGCCGGCCGGCCTCGATTTCACGGCCCGGCGGCACGGCCCAGTGAAACAGCGCGTTGAATCGCGTGACCCGCTCGCCGGTCGCCAGCGGCTTCACGTGTTCGAGGAACGTGGAGAAGCGGCCGATCACGCCACGACGATTGAGATCTTCCGCGATCCGGTAGAACGTCGCGAGCGTCACGCCCGCCTCGCGCGCGCGCGCCGGCCAGAGGTCGCGCACGATTTCCTCCGCCGCGAACTCCCGTTTCAATGCCGTGAGGACCTGCCACTCCGCGTCGCTCAGGGTGACCTTTTCGGTATCGCGAGCGACGGCGAGCTCGTCCGACTTGCTTCCCGGCGCGATCTCCTTTCGCCGCACGTGACCGACACCGAGGGCAAAGATTCGATTGGCGGGCATGACGCGGTAGTGCTCGGCACCGGTCATCCGCGCGAGCGCGGCGCAATGTTTCTCGACCGAGAAACCCTGCGGCGCTTTCACCGTCGTCCAGAGGCGGTAATTCGATCCCGGAGTCGCCGCATCGGTGGAACGGACAACGACATGTCCAGAAAACGGGTCCTGCTGGAACATGAAGTCGAACGCCGCATCGACTTTGTCAGGAGGAAACTGCCACGCCACCAGCGCTCCCTCGGCCAGATTCGTAGCCATCAGCGTCTGCCGCACGCGGCGGATAGTGCCCGCGCGCAACATGGCTCGGATGCGCTCGACGACGGTTTCCGGTTCGACGCCCGAACGCTTCGCGATCTCTCCGATGGGATCGCGCACGAATCCCTCGATGCGATCTTCGGAAACGGCCAGGATCTTCGCGTTTGTGGCGTCGGTGTGGGTAATGGGGGTCTCGGCGAGCGTGGACATTCCGCTGCGAAGATAACATGCTGCGGACGTGGGTCGCAGGCTCTTCGCCCTGTTTCGCGCGCTACTCGTCGGCTCCGCGTTCGGTTCGCTGTGGGTCTATTTTGTCCCTCGATGGATCGGCGGCCCGAAGGCATTCGCGAGCCCGGAGCTTTTCGGGTGGATCATCCTGGCGCCTGGCGCGGCGATCGTCCTGGCTTGCGTCTGGGAATTCGCCTGGCGCGGATTCGGAACGCCTGCCCCGTTCGATCCGCCCCGGCGCCTGGTGATCCATGGGCCGTATCGCTTCGTCCGCAATCCGATGTATTGCGGAATGGGAATCGTTCTGATCGGCGAAGCGATCATCTATCCCAACATCACCCGGCCGATGCTGATCCTGGTGGCCGTTCTCTGGGCGGCCGTAACGCTGTTCGTGATCGCCTACGAAGAGCCGGCACTCCGGCGGTCGTTCGGCGCCGATTACCAGAACTACTGCCGGCACGTGCGCCGTTGGATCCCGCGCCTGCACCCGTTTGACAACGGTTCAAGCGCTGCCGTACAGTGACCCGCACCTGGAGTGATTTGGGGGGCCGCTTGCAACCAGGCTAAAAAAAGCTAAAGAGCCGGCAAGAGTTCGCGTTTGCGACGGCCCCGCACCGGCGGGGTTTTTTGTTTATGGACGAACTTCTCGACGCACTGCAGCAGCGCATCCTGATCATCGACGGCGCGATGGGCACGATGATCCAGCGCTACAAACTGGACGAGGGAGCCTATCGCGGCGTGCGCTTCGCACGGCATCCGCGCGATCTCAAAGGGGCGAACGATCTTCTGTCGTTGACCCAGCCGCAGATCATCGAGGAGATTCATCGCGCCTATCTCGAAGCCGGCGCGGACATCATCGAAACGAATACGTTCAACGCGCAAGCGATTTCCATGGCCGACTACGGCCTCGAGCCGCACGTCTATGACCTCAACGTGGCGGCCGCGCGAATCGCACGCAACGCCGCCGACGCCTACTCGAAACCAGGAAAACGCCGCTTCGTCGCCGGCTCGATCGGTCCGACGAACCGCACCGCATCTCTTTCGCCCGACGTCAACAATCCCGCCTTTCGCGGAGTGACCTTCGACGCGCTCGTCGACGCGTATTACGAGCAGGTGCGCGGACTGGTCGACGGCGGTGCCGACATCCTGCTGCCGGAAACGACCTTCGACACGCTGAATCTGAAGGCTGCCCTCTTCGCCATCCAGAAGTATTTCGATGATCGCGGCGTGCGCCTGCCGGTGATGGCCTCGATCACCATCACCGACGCCTCCGGCCGCACGCTGTCGGGGCAGACCGTCGAGGCGTGCTGGAACTCCATCGCGCACGCTCCCCTGCTGAGCGTCGGTATCAACTGCGCCCTAGGCGCACGGGAGATGCGCCCGCACATCGAGGAGCTGGCGCGCGTGGCGCCGATTTACATCTCCTGCTACCCGAACGCCGGCTTGCCGAACGCGCTCGGCGAGTACGACGAGACGCCGCGGTCGATGTCGGCGCTGTTGCGCGATTTCGCCGAGAACAACTGGCTCAACATCGTCGGCGGATGTTGCGGCACCACGCCCGATCACATCCGGGCCATCGCGTCGGTGGTGCGCGATCTTCCGCCGCGCAAACCGGCGCCGGTCGATCGCTATCTCCGCCTCAGCGGGCTCGAGCCGCTCACCGTTGGTACTTCTGTCATCCCGAGCCGCAAAGACGGCGAGGGATCCCTCGCTCGCGCGCAGGAGATCCCTCGCTCCGCCCGGGACGGCGCCCGTGGCGCCGACTTCATCATGATCGGCGAGCGCACCAACGTTACCGGCTCACCGAAGTTCGCGCAGTGCATCAAGTCCGGCGACTTCGACGGCGCGCTGGCAATCGCCAAGCAGCAGATCGACGGCGGCGCGAACATTCTCGACGTCAACATGGATGAGGGGCTGCTCGACTCCGAAACGGTGATGAGCCACTTCCTCAACCTGATCGCCTCCGAGCCCGACATCTCCCGCGTGCCCATGATGATCGACAGCTCGAAATGGAGCGTGCTCGAGGCCGGGCTAAAGTGCACGCAGGGAAAATCGGTCGTCAACTCGATCTCGCTGAAGGAAGGCGAGCAGAAGTTCCGCGAGCAGGCGCGACTGATCCGGCGTTATGGCGCCGCGGTTGTGGTCATGGCGTTCGACGAAAAAGGGCAGGCGGACACGATCGAGCGGAAGATGGCCATCGCCTCGCGGGCATACGAGATCCTGGTCCACGAAATCGGTTTCGATCCGACCGACATCATCTTCGATCCGAACGTGCTCACCGTGGCAACCGGGATTGAGGAGCATAACAACTACGGCGTGGCTTTTATCGAAGCGGTGCAGCAGTTGCGCACGAAGTATCCGCTGGCCAATGCATCGGGCGGGATCAGCAACGTTTCGTTCTCCTTCCGCGGAAACAAGGCCGTGCGCGAGGCGATGCACGCCGCGTTTCTGTATCACGCCATCCAGGCGGGGCTGACGATGGGAATCGTCAACGCGGGCCAGCTCGCGATTTACGAGGAGATCCCGAAGGATCTTCTCGGCCTGGTCGAAGACGTCCTGCTGAATCGCCGCCCCGACGCGACCGAGCGGCTCCTGGCCTTCGCTGCGTCGGCGGGCGAGGGCGCCCGCCGCCACACAAAACAAGAAGACACGTGGCGCAGCGGCTCGGTCGAGGAGCGGCTTTCGCACGCCCTGGTCAAGGGCATCATCGACCACCTCGAGAGCGATCTGAAAGAAGCGCGGGCGCAATACCCGAGCGCGCTCTCGATCATCGAAGGGCCGCTGATGGACGGCATGAACATCGTCGGAGACCTCTTCGGCGCCGGAAAGATGTTTCTGCCGCAGGTGGTGAAGAGCGCGCGGGTGATGAAGAAAGCGGTGGCCTGGCTGCTTCCGTTCATGGAGGCGGAAAAGGCGAAGAGCGGCCAGCAATCGATTCGCGGCAAGGTGCTGCTGGCGACGGTGAAAGGCGACGTCCACGACATCGGCAAGAACATCGTCGGCGTAGTCCTGGGATGCAACAACTACGAAGTGATCGATCTCGGCGTGATGGTACCGGCGCAGAAAATTCTCGACACCGCGGTCGAAGAAAAGGTCGACATCGTCGGGCTGTCCGGCCTGATCACGCCATCGCTCGACGAGATGGTGCACGTCGCGCGGGAGATGGAACGCCGCCATTTCGACACGCCGCTGCTCATCGGCGGCGCGACGACGTCGAAGCTGCACACCGCGGTGAAAATCGCGCCGCGCTACTCATCGGTGACCGTTCACGTCCTCGACGCCTCGCGCGCGGTCGGCGTTGTCAGCTCGCTGTTGACGGACAAGCGCGACGCGTTCGTGCGCGGCGTTCGCGATGAATTCGCGCGCCTGCGCGACCAGCAGGCTGCTCGCCAGGCCGATCGCACCATTCTGCCGATCGACGAGGCCCGCCGCCGGAAGCCGGCCATCGATTACGGGACTCCTCCCCGCCCAACCTACCTCGGCGTGCGAACCTATGACGACTTTCCACTCGACCGCATCGAGCCACTCATCGACTGGACGCCGTTCTTCCAGGCGTGGGAAGTGCGCGGCCGATTTCCGGCGATCCTCGACGAACCGCGCGCCCGCGAACTGTACGACGACGCGCGCAAGCTCCTCGCTGAAATCATTTCTAAACGCCTGCTCATCGCACGTGCCGCGTGCGGGTTCTGGCGTGCCAACGCCGCCGGCGACGACATCGAGCTGTACGCCGACGAGGCGCGTCGCGATGTCCTCGCCCGCGTCCACACGCTGCGGCAGCAGCAGGAGACGAGCACCGGACAGAATCACGCGCTCGCCGACTTCGTCGCGCCGAAGGAGATCGGCATCGCCGACTACATCGGCGGCTTCGCCGTGACGGCGGGCATCGGCGTCGCCGAGCTGGTGGCGCGATTCGAACGCGACCACGACGATTACAACTCGATCATGACCAAGGCGCTGGCCGACCGTCTCGCCGAGGCGCTGGCGGAAGTCCTCCATCGCGAAGCGCGGCGAGGCTGGTACGCGCCGGACGAGAATCTGAGCAACGACGAGTTAATCGCCGAGAGGTACGGCGGCATTCGTCCAGCGCCCGGATATCCAGCCTGCCCCGACCACACCGAGAAGCGCGCGCTGTTCGATCTGCTCGACGCCGAGCGGATCGGAATCCATCTGACCGAAAGCTTCGCCATGATTCCGGCTGCGTCCGTCAGCGGCTTCTATTTCGGGCATCCCGGAGCGCACTATTTCGCCGTCGGAAAGATCGGCCGCGATCAGGTCGTCGATTACCAGCGCCGCAAAAACCTGCCGCTGCCGGAAGTGGAGCGCTGGCTGGCGCCGATTCTCGCCTACGACCCCGAAGCCACCGCCGGAGTGGGAGCAGCCTGAGAACCTCCGCTCCACTATTGTCCGAACGGATGTACCTGTTGGACGACGACCGACTGCGTCGGGCCTGCGGATGTGTCGTAGTGAACGGTCACCCGGAGGGTCACCGGGCCGTTGGGCCCGACGATCGTCGGAGCGTTGATGTAGACCGGCCCCCACAGGTCGACTGATTGCCCCGCGCCCGGGTTGACCGCGAGATTGAATGGCTTCGATATCGGCGGCAGGTTGTACGCTCCCTCGCCGATCGATTGCAGGTCGATCCGCTTCAGCGTGATTGCGTCATGCGCCCGATTTGCGACATCGACCCGGAATTGCACGGAAATCCGCCTGTCATGTGGCGGGCTACGTCGGAAACGTTGGAAAGTTGGCTGATGCGGATCTCGGGCTCGCTCAACCGCGCCTTCTTCGAATCAGGCGCCGCCGATGAACAGCCAATGAGGAGGAGGGCAACGAGCGAAAACGCGCGCCTCACTTCACGTACTTCAACATCTCTTTCGCGGTCGCGGCGTCTTTGCCATTCGGTTCGAGGTCCAGGTATTTCTGCAGATTCGTCTTGGCATCAGCGTTCTTCTGCATGCGGACGTAAAGCATCCCGAGCTCGTAGTACGCCGGAGCGAACTTGTCGTTCGCCGCGAGGGCCTGTTTCAGCAGCGGCTCCGCCGCGGAATCCTTCGAGGCGTTGATCAGCTTCGCCGCGTCATTGAACAGCGATGCGGCATCGGCGGGCATTTTCTTCTTCGCTTCCGCTGCCTTTTCCTTGTCGCCCGTCGCCGTGTACGCCTGATAGAGGATCGTGTACATATCCGCCTCATCGGGGTCGACCGCGAGCGCCTTGTTCGCCGCCTCGATCGCCTTCGGATAATCCTTGACCACCAAAGCGGCGCGCCCCAGCGCCTGCCATCCCGCGGTGAGATCGGGCTTCGCCGTCACCGCTTCCTGGAATTTCGCCACCGCTCCGGGGAAGTCGCCGGCGTTATAAAGCTGCGCGCCCGCGTTATATGCGGCAACCGCCGGATCGGGTTTCGCTTCCGCCGCAGCTGGGGCAGCCGCGGCGGCGCTGACCGGCGTGAGGGTGACGTCGTTCGTGGTCATCTCACCGAGCTTCAACTTCATCGCCATTTCGAAGCTCTGATATCCGGGCGCCGAGTAGGTAATCTTGTACTGCAGCGTGGCGTCGATCACCAGGAGACGGTAGGTACCGTCCTTGTCGCCCTTGAATTCCTGCTTGAAGTTCCGGCCGCCAGTCGAGACAACGAGAATGGTGACGTTAGGAATCGGCTGCTTGGTCACTGCATCGGTGATTTTGCCCGTCAGCCGCCCCTCACCGAGGGCGAAGGCATTGACGGCCAGCGCAGCAATGACAAGCAGAGGTATCGCCACTGTTCTTCGCATCTTGATCTCCCCTGTACTGTTTGAACCGCGGCGTGGAAAGAGCCATTCCGAAAATGAAGCGGCGGCTCAATCGAAACTCAGATACGTCTGGTCCTTCAGCCCCCGCTCGAAGTCCTGCAGCAGGCGCATGCCTTCGCTCGGCTTGAGGCGATCCTCTTTGATGGCCGCATCGATCTGCGCCTTCATCCGTTTCTCGAGGTCGCGCCAGTCGTACTGCGTCATGGCCAGCACTTCACCGATGCTCTGTCCGGGGATCTCCTCCTCGATGTAGAAGCCGCTCTCCTCGTCGGAGTCGAGAAAGACGTGCACTTCGTTCACGCGGCCGAAAAGGTTATGGAGGTCGCCCATGATGTCCTGATAGGCGCCGGTGAGAAAGATGCCGAGGTAGTACGGCGCGCCGTTGCGGAGCTCGTGGAGCGGCAGCGTTTCACGCACATCGTACAGATCGATGTACTTGGAGACTTTTCCGTCGGAGTCGCACGTAATGTCGACCAGCGTCGACTCGACCTGCGGCCGCTCGTTGAGCCGGTGGATGGGGACGATGGGGAAGAGTTGACCGAGCGCCCAGTGGTCCAGCAGCGATTGAAAGACGGAAAAGTTGCAGATGTGTTGATCGGCGAGCTCAGTCTTCAGAGTCTTCAGATCTTCCGGCACTTCGCCGGGATCCATCTGGCGGATGATGATCTCCAGTTTTTCGGCGGTCTGCCAGAATAGCGCCTCCACGCGTGCCTTGACGTCGAGGTTCAACAGGCCGAGCTCGAACATGGTCTGCGCCTGCTCCTTGATCTGCTGCAGGTCGTGCCACGACTCGTTGAGCGTCTCTTCGCTGAGGCGATCGTCGATCTCGATGATTTCGCGGATCAGTTTGTGATCCGTGGAGCGGACGGTCAGCGGCTCGGCAGGCGTTTTTTCGATCGCTCCGAACGCCTGCACCACCAGCACGGAGTGGTGGGCGACAATGGCCCGCCCCGACTCCGAGACGATATGCGGATGCGGCACGCGCTCGTCGTCGCAGACGTCCATGATGTTGTAGACGATGTCGCTGGCGTACTCCTCCACGGTGTAATTCATCGAGGAGTGGAAGGTCGAGCGCGATCCGTCGTAGTCGATGGCCAGTCCGCCGCCGACGTCGAGATACTCGATCGGATGCCCGAGCTTGTACAGCTTGCCGTAATACATCGCCGCCTCGCGGACGGCGCGCTTGATGGTCAGAATGTCGGGGATCTGCGAGCCGATGTGGAAGTGCAGCAGCTTGAACGATGACTCCATCCGCGCCTCGCGCAGAATCTCGATGGCCTCGAGAATCTCCGCGGTCGACAGGCCGAACTTGGCGTGCTCGCCGCCCGAGGTGGCCCACTTTCCGGCGCCCTTGGAAACCAGCCGGACGCGGATGCCGATCCACGGCTCGACATTCATCTCTGCCGCGATCCTGGTGATGGCCCGGAGCTCGGAGAGCTTCTCGGCGATGACGATGACCTTCTTGCCGAGCTTGCGGCCGAGCATCGCCATCCGTATGTACGCCGCGTCTTTGTAGCCGTTGCAGACGATCAGCGACTCCGGATCGCTATGGACCGCCAAACCGGCATAGATCTCCGGCTTCGATCCGACCTCCAGGCCATAATTGAACGGACGGCCGGCGTCGAGAATCTCCTCGACCACTTCGCGGAGCTGGTTGACCTTGATGGGAAAGACCCCGCAATATCGACCGCCATAGCCGTGCTCGGCGATTGCGTGCTGAAAGGCGTGGTTGAGGTTCTCGACGCGGTGCCGCAGCAGGTCCTGAAATCGGATCAGGATCGGCGCGTTGAGATTGAGCGCCTGCGCCTCACGGAGAGCATCGATGATGGGGATGGCAATCCCGTTTTCCTGGAGCGGCGAAACGGTGAGATCGCCGTTCGGATTCACGCCGAAATAGCCGGCGCCCCAGCGATCGATCATGTACAGCGCGGCCGCGTCGTCGACCGTCCACGACGAGCCTCCCTCGAATTGTCGCGGATGCGCTTCCATGTCTTCGGACAGAATAGAACGAGTTGGGGGTGCTGTCATTCCACGTTTTCCGAGTGCGGCGGCTTGCCGCTTTCAACGCGCTGGCAAGCCAGCGCACTCTAACGCTTAACGAATCATTTTCGTGATCACTTTTCCCGGCGGCGTGTCCTGGGTGAACATCTCCAGCGCCGCACCAACGACCTTCCTGTGAAACTCGCGATCGGCGGCCCGCCCGATGACGCGCCCGATCTCCGAGCCGTCGAATGTCATGGCCCGCGGCGGCCGCACCGATTCCGTGGCCGCCGGCGAGGCGGTGATGATCAGCGTCGGCACGCCGCGCGCCTCGATCTCGCGCGCGAGATTGGCGATGGTGCGATGACACGTCTCCGGGCATCCGGCGGTCAGCAGAACCAGCTTTGTCTTCGAGCGCTCGATCTTGTCCGCGATCTCGGGAAAGGTCTGCTCGTACAGCTCCCGAAGGCGCGTGGTGAACCCGTAGGTGTAGTGCTTGTCATTGACCGCGGCGATCAATCCTTCCTCCACCAGCTCGCGCAGCGTATCCAGCGGAAAGACGATGTTCGGATCGGCGTCCGCCTCGGAGTGATCGTAATGATGATGCGCGATGCGCAGCGCGCTCGTTTCCTGCGACCCGGCGATGGTCCGGAAGGAAACATCGCCGGGATCGACCGTCGGAAACGGCTCCTGATCGGGCGCATAGACGCCCGTGGCAGAGACCAGGGCCACCGTCGCGGTGGCCAGATCCTTATCGTAGGGCGTGAACGGGACGCATCGTCGCGCGATGTTGAGCATTACTGCAGCTCGCGCAACACCTCGAGAATCTGCGCATTCTCCGGCGCTTCCCCGATGTTGTGCACGTCGATGTAGCGGACGATCCCCTTCTTGTCGATGACCAAGACCGCTCGCTCGCAGTGTCCCTTGTCCTCAATGTACACGCCGTATTTCTTCGATACCTCTCCCTTCGGATGAAAATCGGCGAGCAGCGGATACTTCTGGATCCCGCCGATCGACTTCGCGAAGGCTACGTGACTCGGAATGCTGTCTACCGAAATGCCCACGACCTGGGCGTCATACCGTTCAAAGTCGGCCATCTCGGCCTCATATCCCGGCATCTGCACGGTTCAGACAGGGGTCCAGTCGAGCGGATAGAAGACCAGCACGGCGTTCTTCTTTCCATGCACATCGCTCAACTTGAACGTTTCTTTGTTGCGATGGCCCGGCAGAGTGAAGTCGGGCGCCTTGTCGCCCACCTTCAAGGTCCGGGTCCGGCTCGCAACAGATGTCCTACCAACGGCAACTGCCATGAGAACCCTCCTTTACCGCCCTTGTATCAAAGTTCGTGAATCCCTTTCACAAAAGCTCACGTGCGGAAAATACAGCAAAGGATGCGCCCGCGCGAAACAAAGGCCGCGCGTGGTGCGTTTTGCACAGGACCATGCAGGACCGATTGATCCAGGGAATGGCCGGGGGAGGCGATTTCCGCATCATCGCGGCACAAACGACCGAAACGGTCGAGACCGCTCGGCAGGTTCTGGATCTTGCGCCGGTGGCCACTGACGCCCTCGGGCGCGCTCTGACCGGCTCGCTTCTGCTCGCGCGGCTGCTCGACAAGAACCTTAAGCACCAGTACGTCACACTGCGATTCGAAGGGAACGGTCCGCTAGGCATGATCATCGCCGAGGCGAACGTCGCCGGGGCCGCGCGCGGATGGGTCAGTAATCCCGTCCCGCTCGACGAGACGCTCGACGTCAATCGCGCCATCGGCCGCGGCATCCTCACCGTGGTCCGCGGTACGCCGCCGGCAGGCCGGCCGTACACGTCGCAGATCACGCTCGAGGGCGGCGGCGTGGCGAAGGACCTCACGCGCTACCTCGCCGGCTCCGAGCAGATCACCTCCGCCGTGCTCCTCGGCGTTTTGAACCGGCGCAACGGCGTCGCCGCCGCGGGCGGCATCGTCGTGCAATCGTTTCCGCACGCCAGCGAGGAGTTCATCGGCCGGATCGAGAAGCACATCAAGCGGGCGCCGCCGCTCAGCACGCTGCTCGACAAGATGCCCATCGAGGACGTCGTGGCCACGGTGTTCCAGGGCTGTGATTACAAACAGATTGATCCGAGCTTCAATGTGCCGCTCAGCTATACCTGCACCTGCAGCCGCGAGCGCGCTCTCGCGCCTCTGGCATTTTTCTCTCCCGAGGAACTGCGGCAGATGATCACTCAGGGCGGATCCGAAGTCGTCTGTCAGTTTTGCGGGCGCAAATACGGCTTCTCCAGTGACGATCTCCTTGCGCTGCACGCAAGGCCTGACGCATGATCGTGCACCGCGGATGAAAACCGTCATTACCGGCAGCGGAATTGGCATCCCGAAAAACGTCGTGCCCAACGAGGCGCTGACACGGCTGATGGACACCACCGAAGAGTGGATCCGGACGCGCAGCGGGATCGAGCAGCGCTACTACGCCGATCCCGGCCAGGGCTCGGCGGAGCTCGGATCGCTGGCAGGCGAAGCGGCCCTCATCGCAGCCGGACGATCGAAAGAAGAGATCGACGCCGTCATCTTCGCCACCATGACGCCGAACTTTTTCTTTCCCGGCAACGGACCCGTGCTGCAGGCCAGGATGGGGTTTCGCGAGTCGATGCCGACATTCGACATCCGGCAGCAGTGCTCCGGATTTCTCTACGGACTCGATCTGGCCGACTCGCTGATCCAGAGCCGGAAGTACCGCCGCCTCTTGCTGGTCGGAGGCGACGTCCACACGCCGTTCATGCCGTGGGAAAAGGGATGGGCGGCGACGATCGGCCAGCCTGTAGCCGAGATCACGCCGGACGATTACGCGTTCAACACCAGCATTCGCGATCGGACCGTGCTGTTCGGCGACGGCGCGGGTGCGGTGGTGCTCGAAGCGTCAGAGACCAATGATCGAGGATTTGTCGCCGCGAAACTGTACACCGATGGATCGAACATCGAGGCGCTCTACGTGCCGGGCGTTGGCTTTCGCAAACGGCCGTACGTGGATCAGGGACAGCTCGATCGCGCCGAGCCCATCCCGGTCATGAGCGGGCGCGAGGTGTTCAAGCAGGCGGTCGTGCGAATGCCGGAGTCGGTGCGGGAGGTCTGCGCCGCGGCGGGCGTGCAGGTGTCCGACATCGACCTGCTGCTCATCCATCAGGCGAATCTGCGCATCGTCGAAGCCGTCGGCAAGGCGCTCGGCTTTCCCGCCGCGAAGGTGCCGCACAACATCGAGCGCTACGGCAACACCACCGCCGGCACGCTGCCGATCCTCTATCACGAGTGCGTCGCCGACGGCCGCATCAGACCCGGCATGCTGCTCTGCTTTACCGCCCTTGGATCGGGCCTGCACTGGGGCGCGGCGCTGTACAGGACGTAGAGGTCGACCGCGCCGCCGGCACGATGAACTCGTTCAGCAGACGATCGGTCTGTTCGTGCATGCCGTGGGTGTTGTAGTTGGTGCTGGTGATCACCACGACCATGTCCAGATCGGGAAAGACCCCGACCTTGTTGCCGCCGTTTCCGCTCATGTAATACGCAGCGGATCCGCCGAATTTTTTCAGCCACCAAAAGTAGCCGTACAGGGTGTCCTCATCGATCTGCACATGCGGCTGCGTCGATGTTCGAACCCACTCCTCCGCAACGATGCGCCGGCCGTTCCACAGGCCCCGGTCGAGATAGAGCTGCGCGAGCGTGAGTAGATCACGGCTGCGCAGACGCAAGCCTCCACCGGTCTGCGCCAGGCCGAGCGGCGAAAACATCCACTGGACGTTGGTGATGCCGAGCGGAGCAAAGAGATTCCGCTGCGCAAACGCTTCCACCGGCTGGCGCGCGGCGCGGCTGATCACCGCACCGAGCGTGAACGCGCCGGCGGTGCAGTAGCTGAACGAGCGGCTGAACGGCCGCTGGTCGGGAAAGAACGGTGTGATTCTCGCGCTGACGCCGGCGAATTGCCGCTGATCGATGGCGATGCCGATCAGCATGCTGGTGATCGTCTTCGTCGCCGAACGGGTGTCGCGGAGAGACTCCGCATCGCCCGCGAAGTAGTGTTCGTATGCCAGCGTTCCATGCCGCGCGATCAGGATGCTGCTGATCTTCGAGAACTGTCCGGCGTCGATGGCCCCCTGCATCGCCTGCAGCCGGGCGGAATCGAGGCCGGCCGACGCCGGTGTGGCGGGGATCCAGGCAGCGCCACTGAAGGAGCTCCACGCAAGGACGAGGAGGGAAATGACGGTCTTTTTCATCGAAGCATCAGACGCCCGCCGGGCTGCGCGGTTAGGCCTTCAGGTATTTCTCCATCAGCCGCGCGTTCTTCTCCATCGCCTGAATCTCGATCCAGTACGCCCGGGCATACAGAACAACGGTGGCCGCTGCGAGCGTCAGGTGCAGCCAGCGGGGAGTCTTTCCGCTCGACACGCCGCCGCCGGCGATGAAGAGGACCATCAGCAGCAGCATCGCGTACATGGCCGCGGGAGAAACGCGCATCTTGAACGCGCGCGTCTCCTGCACCACCGCCGGATCCTGATTGGACGCCTTCTTGATCTCTTTGCCGGTGCCGATGAAAAAGAACATGGTCATCGACTGCGAGAAGAGGCCGAGGACCACGGTGCCCAGCGCCAGCAAGATGTGCTGCGCCACGTGGCCGGGCGAGGCGATGAAGCCGGCAATGCTCGTGGCGATCAACCCGGCGATCGACAGAAGCGTCGTGATCAGGAGGAACTGGGCCATGGGGATGGCATGCTAGACTCGCCC
>JBGPFD010000006.1:0-32911 GCA_041483175.1 Thermoanaerobaculia bacterium
CGGTCGAGCTGACGAAGCAGTACGAGATCTATCCGCGCCCGGTGGACCGCGTGTTGGAGTGGTTCACCCGCCGGCCGCGCCACACGGTTTTTCCGGCGCTGCAGGATGTGACATTCGAGGTGGAGCGCGGCGAGACGGTGGGCGTCGTCGGACAGAACGGCGCGGGCAAGAGCACGCTGCTCAAGCTCCTGTGCAGCGTCACGCGGCCGACCAGCGGCACGATCGAGGCCACCGGCACGATCGCCTCGATCCTGGAGCTGGGGACGGGGTTTCATCCCGAGTTCACGGGCCGCGACAACGCTGCGCTGAACGCCACGATCCTCGGCCTCTCGTCCGCCGAGGTGAAGCGGAAGCTGCCCGCGATTCTCGAATTCTCGGAGCTCGGAACGTTCCTCGACCGGCCGGTGAAGACCTACTCCTCGGGCATGTACATGCGCCTTGCCTTTTCGGTCGCCGTGAACGTGGATCCCGAGATCCTGGTGATCGATGAAGCGCTCGCGGTCGGCGACGGCCATTTTCAGAAGAAGTGCGTCGACAAGATCCGCGAGTTTCAGCGCGAGGGTCGAACGATCCTCTTCTGCTCGCACGCGATGTACCACGTCAGCTCGATCTGCCGCCGTGCGCTCTGGCTCGATCACGGATCGGTCATGCGCTACGGGCCGGCGCTCGACGTGGTGCACGAATATGAGTCGTTCCTTCTGCAGCGCGATCGCGCGCTTCCCGCCAGCGAAGGGGAGCCGGAACACGAACGCCTTGCCTCGCCGGTGCGCATCCGCGACATCGTGGTCTGCGACCGGGGCGGGAGTCCGCGCGATCTGTTCGAGCGCGGCGAGGACATTCACTTCCGGATGCGCGTGCACTCCGACAATGCGGCGCAGCCGGTGCACATCATCGTCGGCGTGCATCGCTCCGCGGATGATCTGCAGTGCTTCGCCGTCGGAACGCACGCGGACGGAGTCGAGCCGCTGAGCGGGCGCACCGAATATGAATTCACCATCGAGCTGCAGCGCGTTCCGCTGAATCGCGGCGAGTACTCGATCATCGCCTTCGTAGGCGACGAAAACGCGATCAGCGTCTTCGACCGCAGCGACATCCGCCCCGCGTTCTCGATCACCGGAGATCGATACGAGGTCGGCCTGATCTCGGTCGATCACCGCTGGGCGATGGAGCCGGTCATCGCGGCGGTGGCCGGCCGCTGATGCCCGCGCGCGGTTCGCTGATCGTCGTCAATTACCGCACCGCGCTGCTGGCCATCGACGCCGTCCGGTCAGCGCGCGCCGCCACGCGAGCGCCGTTGCAGGTGGTGATCGTCGACAACAGCGTCGATGCCGGCGAGGCGGACGCCCTGCGGCCTCACGCCGACGTGCTGATCGCCGCCGAGACGAACCTCGGCTACGGCGCGGCGATCAACCGCGCGCGGCGGCAGTGCGACGGCGAGGTTCTCATCGCCGCGAATCCCGATGTTCGCTTTGGAGCCGGTTCGATCGATCGACTTCTGGAGACCGATGCGGATGTCGCCGGGCCGGCACTGTACTGGGATGACGCGTTCCGCTGGATCCTGCCGCCGAGCGATCTGCACACCACGTTCGAGGTGCTCGATGCGGCGATTGCCAGCCGATCCGCGGCGTGGCACCGCGGCCGCGACCGGCGCCGCATTCGGAAACGGATCGATTTCTGGTCGCTGCACAAACCGACTCCAGTCGCCGCGATCTCCGGTGCGGTCATGGCTATTCGGCCCACGGCCTTCGATCGCCTCGGCGGATTCGACGAGCGGTTTCACCTCTATTTCGAAGAAATCGACTTTCAGCGGCGGCTGGGGAAGGGGATCGTGTACGTGCCGTCCTCGCACTGCCGGCACATCTACAACCAGAGCGCCGGCGTTTCGCCGGAGGCGGCGCACGACTACGCGCGATCCGAACAGCTGTACCTGGCCAAATGGAGCCGTCTTGCACTCGCTGCAAGACGCCTGCAACGTGGCGCCGGCTCTCCAGCCGGCGCGGACCGGCTGAGAGCCGGTCCTACATTCGAGATCGACCGCGACGGCGTTCTCGTCGAGGCTTCTCCCCTGGCTTCGTTCGAGACGGCGGCCGGCCATTTTCCGGATTCGCGGACAGTCAGCATTCCGCCCGAGGTGTGGGAATCGTATCGAGGAGATGCGCTCTACCTGCGCGTGGTCGATCTCCAATCCCGAGCGATTCTGGCGACTTACGCCAAGCCTTCGGAATGCGGCGCCTCGGCGCCGCGCGCCGGCTGAGAGCCGGCGCTACGTAGAGCCGGCTCGGCAGGGAAAGCGGCGGCAAGCTGCCGCACTCCAAAGGCTTCCAGAATACGCGCATGACCGCGACCAGCGTGTCGATCCTGGTGCCGCTGGCGGGACCTTCAGCCGCGCGCCGGCTGAGAGCCGGCGCTACGGAGAGCCGGCTCTCCAGCCGGCGCGGCAGGGAAAGCGGCGGCAAGCGGCCGCACTCCAAAGGCTTCTAGAATACGCGCATGACCGCGACCAGCGTGTCGATCCTGGTGCCGCTGGCGGGACCCTCCGCCGAGCTGCCGTCGACGCTCGAAGAGGTTGAGCGATACCTGCAGACGACCGGCTTTGCGTTCGACGTGCGAGTGCTCGATGCGCGAGACGGCAGCGGCCGCGGCGCGATGATCCGTCGCGGCGCGTCGGAAGCGAAGGGGAGCGTCGTTGTGGTCGTCGATCCCGCTCTGCCGTACCCTGTGGCCGCGATTGCCGATGCCGTGGCCCTGATCGAGTCGGGAACGGCGGACGTGGTCTTTGGCACGCGCATGCGGGCCTCTCGCGGCAATCCTTTTCTGCGGGCGCTTCTCGTCCCGATTCTTCCCGATCCGCGCATCCGTTTCCTGGCGTTTTCGTCCGAGACGTCGCGCCTTCTCATCGGGCAATCGCATTACGCCGGCAACGCAGTCGAATTGGAGATCGCCTATCTCGCCAACAAGTATGGCCTGCGGATCGAACGCCTGCGGGTGCAGGCGGAGGATGAGGCGACACCGTCGTTTGGATTCCTGAGCGGCCTGGCGGCGACCATCGGCATTCGGATGACCGATCGGAGAAACGGATATCGTGCCCCGAGTCGATGCCCGGTCTGTTTCTCTCCCGAGGTGTGGAACTGGATGCAGATTCCGGGGAACGTGATCCGCGCTTGCAGCCGGTGCAAATGCCGCTATCTGGCGCGATCCGATCGCGTTGAAAAGGCGCTGCCGGTCCGGCGCGAACTGCGGCCCCAGGCGACCTTGAGCGAAGCGGGCGACGACACGTTGCACACGCAGACGGCGCGCGAGAAGACCAGCCTGCGGCGGCTGGCGTTTCTGCGACGGCAGGTACCGGCGCGGGCGCGGCTTCTGGAGATCGGGGTCCGCGACGGCAGCTTCGGACTGGCGGCGTCGCGTGGATATGAATACGTGGGGATCGACCGCGCGGTGGCGACCGCGCGCGCCGCGCGGGCGAAAGGGCTGGAGGTCTACTGCTCGACGCTGAGCGGCTTCGTAAACACGGGACCAGCGTTCGACGCCATCACTACGTATCACGTGTTTGAAGATATGCCCGATCCGCACGATGCTCTCGCGCGCATGAAGGATCTGCTGAAACCGGGGGGGACGCTCCTGCTGGCAACGTTCGATACGGAAGGGCTACTCTACCTGCTTTCCGAGCGCACGCGGATGGCGCACAACTTTCGTCCGCACTGCATTCTCTATTCGCGGTCGGCGCTCATCGAGCTGCTCGAGCACTCCGGGTTCGAGATCGTGGCCATCGGTCCCGATTTCGAATATCGCGATCACAAGTTCCTGCGGCACTGGATCGGGGCGCGGTGGCCGTCGTTGGCGCCGCTGGTCCATGCCACCCTGAGGGTCTTGCCGGATCCGCTCCTGGTGAGCTCCGGTTCAATCCGGGTCATCGCCCGGCGGCGCGCCGGTTCGCCCTTTGAAGTACGCGCCATTCCGTCGGTGGAACCGACGCATGCCCGCTGATCGCATGCCTGCTGACGAGCCATTCATCACCCGCGCGTTCCAGCCGGGTGACGAGTCAGCGATCCTCGATCTCTTTGCCCGATCGTTCCACGCTCCAAGGACGCTGCAGCACTTTCGCTGGAAATACCAGCAGGAGCCTTTCGGGAACGAACACATCAGCATGACCTTTGATGCCGATGGAAAACTCGCTGGCCACTACGCCGGATATCCGGTCGCCGTCCACGATGCCGGAGGGCACGTCGTCGCGCATCACATCGGCGACACGATGACCGATCCCTCGATCCGCCACATCGGACGCGGTCCCACCAGCATCCTCGGGCGCACCGCGCTGCATTTCTACGCGAACTTCTGCGAGGGAAAGGTCGCCTTCAACTTTGGCTTCAACGTGGCAAACATTCAGAGGTTCTCGCTGCGATTCCTGCGGAGCGATCGAGTGGAATCGGTAACCTACTGGGTTCGCGACACTCCGATCCGCCCGATCGCGCGCTGGCAACGATGGCCTCGTGGATATCAGCTCGAGCTCGTCGGCGAGGTGGGGGAGGAATACGATCGCTTTTTCGATCGTGTCGCCTCCGCATATCGCTTCCTCGTTCGGCGTGATGCGCGCTATCTGCGCTGGAGGTACTTCGACGCTCCCGATCGCAGCGCGTTTATGATCGCCATTCGAAAGTGGCGGCGGTTGGTCGGATGGAGCGTGTTTCGCGTGCGCCAGAAGCGCCTGACGTGGGGCGATGCCCTTTTCGATCCGCGGCATCGCGATGCGGTGGAGGTGATGATCCGCCATGTCGCGCCGAGCTATCCCATCGAGCGTCTGGAAGCCTGGTTTTCGCCCAGGCCGGCCTGGTTCGCTGAGGCGCTGACGGCGATCGGGATGATCGCCGGCAGCGAGCCGCAGGACCTGGCGCTGATGTGTGTTCCCTTTACCATGGCCGACGCCACCGCGCGTATGCGCGAGAGCCTCTACTACACGATGGGAGATTCGGATCTGTTCTAGGCTGCCTTTGGAGTGCGGCGGCTTGCCGCCGCTTTTCCTGCCGAGCCGGCTGGAGAGCCGGCTCTACGTAGCGCCGGCTCTCCAGCCGGCGCGCGGTGCCAAGGCACCGCACTGCGAAGTTTGGCCAGCCTTCTGCATGTCGGTCGCAGCGGTCGGCTAGAATTGGATTTTCGGACATGGATGAGCTGCAGTCGGTGCGTGCTGGTGATCGACCTGATCGAGCGTCTCGCGCCGTGATGCGATTCGCATCGCGATATCCGACTCGGTTTCTCCGTTCCTACGTTCGCCTGAAGGCGGCTAGCGATCCCGCGTATGAAGCCGTCTTCGACGCTCTCCGCGGCTCTTCCGACCGATTGCTGGACCTCGGCTGCGGGGTTGGGGCGCTGGCCTTCTATCTGCGCGAGCGCGGCTACGCCGCTCCGATTTCCGGCATCGACCGCGACCGGCGCAAAGTCGACGTGGCACGCGGCGTGGCGGATGGCGATCGAAGTCTTTCCTTCGAACTGGGCGATGTACGCGCCGCGCGTGATCTCCGCGGCACGATCGTTTTGCTCGATGTTCTGCACTACCTGACCGACGACGAGCAGGCGGCGCTCCTTCGCGATCTGGCGGCGATGGCCAGGACGATCATCATCCGCGATGCCGTGCGCGACGGCACGTGGCGGTATTGGTTCACCGTGGCTCAGGAAACGCTTGCCCGCGCCGGCGGGTGGTTGCAAGTGGAGCGGTTGAATTTTCCGACGCGCGAGGCGATCGAGCGGCCGTTTCGCGATCTCTTCCGAGGCGACGTGCGATCGATGTTCGGCCGCACTCCGTTCAACAACTATCTGTTCGTTTTCAGGCGCTCGTCGGAAGGAATTACGCAGGCGTAGCCGGCCTGCAGAAGCTCGTCGACGACGCGGCTGATGCAGGCGACCGAATGCGGGCGCCCCTGATGCATGACGATGATGGCGCCCGGTTCGACGTGCGGAATGATGCGCGCGGCGACGCGTTGCGCGTCATTCGTGACAGTATCGAATCCGCGGATGCTCCAGCCGATAAGGCGCATGCCTCGCCGCAGCAGCGCAGGATGTACGGCGGGGTTTTTCATCCCCACGGGCGCGCGGAAGTAGCGCACGGCGCCGAGGACCGCATTGCATCGATCGATCTGCGCGGCGATATCGGCGGGTGGAAGGCACCAGAAGGACGCGGAGGGGTGCGTGTGCGAGTGGTTCCCGACGCCATGCCCCTCCTTTTCGATTGCCGCGATCAGATCGGGTCGCGCATCCGCGAGGACTCCTTTGACGAAGAACGTCGCTTTGACACCGTGCGCCGCGAGAAGCTCGAGAATCGCCGGCGTGTCGTCGGTCGGCCCGTCATCGATCGTCAACCAGACCTCGCGGTTCGCCGTGTGGAAGTGCGTGATCACCGGACCGAGCCACTGCACGTTGGGGCGCAGCGTCGGGTAGAGCAGCAGCGCGTGCGAACACGCCATCAGCAGCAGGCCTGCGGCGAGCGCGTGCGGCCATGCGATGATCAGAATCAGCGGTGACACCCACGCGAAGCCGATGATCAGGGTCCGCATCGTCGCTCCATCTCTCGCACTTGACCCTGCAGCGATGCCATGAGCACCCACGCCGTCGCGTTGACAACGAGCACCGCGAAAAAAAACCAGGCCACATATCGGGCTGGCGATGCCATTGCGCCGAAATACGACGACGCGACGGCCATCAGCGTCATCAGAGTGACGGAATTCAGTTTCTGGTTGTTCTCGATCTTCGTGCCGGCCACGACGTTCCAAAGCGGCACGAGAACCGCGCCGGTGATATACGTCGGAAGCTCCAGGATGATGGGTGTGATCACGATCGATACGGGCACGGCGAATGCGATTCGAAGCGGGAGAAGTACGGCGACGTACCAGGCCGCGGTCACGAAAAACCATGCGGCGACGGTGTAAATCTCGACGGCGTCCTGATCGCGATCGATCGTCAGCGCGAGGCGGTCGAAAGTCATTGGAGCGCCGCTGTCCTTCGTGCGGAAACGGAGCAGGGAGATCAGCCGCGCCAGCGCAAAGTGGCGCCGCGACGGCAGCGATCGTGCGGCGGGACAGTCGCGAACGATATTCACGTTGTCAGCTCCGGCGAGTACGGCTCGAACTGAAACCATTGGTACCAGCACGATCCGACGACGCTTTCCAGATCGCGCGTCCACTCCAGGACCGCTTCCGCGAATGCTTCCTGGCGATCGCGCGTCCGTCGAATGACGATCGGCGGGCAGGCGACCACGCGGTAACGGCGCCGCCCGCGGCGGACAACGAACACCGGATGGATGGGCGCCGAGGCGGCCATGGCCAGCGCAAAGGGTCCGGCGGGGACGCGGGTCGATTTTCCGAATAGCGTCGCCGGCAGCTCGGAGATCCCATGTGTTACGCGGTCGCCCTGCACGGCGACGATTCCGCCGTCGCGGATGGCGTACAGGAGATCGATGGCCAGGTCGGTGGAGTTGACATTGAACTCGATTTGCACTCCGTTGGCTTGATGACTGCATTCGAACGCGCGCGTCTGCGGATCGACTTCCGGCGCGCGCACCATGATCACCCGATGGCCGGATGTCTCCGAGAAGAGATGCGCGCCGAGGTCGTAGCTCCCCATGTGTGCGGTGAGGAGAATGGCTCCGCCGCTCGCCTGCATGGCTTCGAAGTGCTGCCATCCGGTGAATTCCCAGTCCGGAATGACGCGCAATTCCTTGAAGCGGACGTTGTCGGTGATCGTCCAGGCGAAATTCCAGAACACACGATAGCAGCGGAAGAGGTTGACCAGCGCGAGTGATCCCGGTTTGATGGCCTTCAAATTGCGCATCACACCGCGGCGGCCCGGGCCCCACAGCAGAAAGAAAAGCGACCACCAGGCGATGGTCACCGGCTCGATCCACACCGGGATATTCAGAACGCCCCACCGGAGGAGCTGGCGCCAGAGGACACCGCGAACCAGGAACTGACGCCACCAGGCCGTTCGCGTCACGTGCGGATGATATCGCTCAGCGACTTTTCTACCGATGGCAACGGTGGCCGGAGAAGACGGAAAAGGGCGCTGCGCATCAATTCCTGATCGCCGGGATAGGTGGGCACGACGTGCAGCGGAAAGCGCTGGAAGATTTCGCGATCGGAGCGTGTGCGCAGGCGCTGGACGGCCTCCCGTTTTTCGGCGATGCGATCGGCATGGCCGACGATCCACTCGAAAGCGCGGAACTGCATCGCCGTCAGCGGATCGTCGATCGTGGCCAGCGGCTGATCGCGCCGCAGGCGACGCCGGACGCGCGACCAGAAGCCGTTTTGCGACGCTGCGCCGGCTGACAGCGGCTCGCGCGTCAACTCGCCGGCGTCGCGGTTTCGGCTCGTGGTGTAGTGGTGCAGCCGGTGCAGATAGGTGTAAAAAACGGACCCTGCCATGTCGCGCAGCAGGCCGTCCTCGTAGTTTTTCAGCACGGTCTGCAGCGCGTTGCGTTCGAACAGGACGCCGCGTTCGAAATCGCCGAGGCGGTTGCTGGTGGCGGCCGATGCGTGACGGACGACCGCCCGTGGCTCGTAGGCGATGCGCCGGCCGGCGATCCACGATCGCCAGCCGAAATCGACGTCTTCCAGATAGGCGAAGTAGTCATCATCGAAGCCGCCGAGGGCCAGGAACGGCTCGCGCCGGACGATCATGTTGCCGCCACAGGCGAAGAAGAGATCGTCTCCGCATCGCGGCTCGCTGTGCGAGCCGACGGGCGAGCGAAACCCGCTCTGAAATGCGTGGCCGTCGAAGGTCATCACGCCGCCGATGAAGTCGATCAACTGCCCGCTCATGTCGAGGATCTTTCCCCCGGCGGCGACGACGTCGGCGGGCGCCTTCTCCAACGCCTCGACCAGCGCCTTCAGCCAGCCGGGCTGCGGAACGGCGTCGTTGTTGAGGAAGATGACGTTCCGCGCGGGCGACCGGGCCACGCCGGCGGTAATCCCGCCGGTGAAACCGTGATTTTTTCCCAACGGCAGGAGGCGTGCTTGCGGGAATCTGCCAGCGATCGCGCCGATGCTTCCGTCAGTCGATCCATTGTCGACCAAGGTGACCATCGCGCCGTCGACGTCGGCGAGTTGGGCGAAGACGGCATCGAGGCAAGCCAGCGTGTGATGGCGGCCGTTCCAGTTGATGATGACGATGTCGGCTGCGGTCAGGAGGGGCCTCCGATGCGGCGTTTGATGCGCGCCAGAATCGAAGGCGGGCGCTCCGGAACGTGCATGCGCACAGCGAACGCCTCCTTGTTCGCGTCGGCTCTCGGCGCGCTGCAGAAATCGCGCAGTGGCTTCAACGCATCCGGCCATTGATGCTCCAGGACGAACTTCTGCGCGCCGGCGATCAAGGTCCGGTCGGCGATGGCCCGCAGGACCGCGTCCGCGAATGCGCGCGGCGAAGAGGATTCGACCACGATTCCGCAGCCGTAGTGCTGGAGGATCGGGTCCGTTCCCGGCGCGGGGCTGCTGACGATCGGCAGCCCGCCCCACAGGTAGTCGTAGAGGCGTGTGCGCATCGACAGCTCGGTCTCCAGCGACTGCGGAAACGTGAGCAGCGCCAACGCGAATCGGTCGAAGAATTCGGCGCGGCGCTCGTACGCAAACCACGGCTCGAAACGGATGAAGGGCTCGAATCCGCGTCGCTTCACGTACTGCATCGCTTCGGCCGTCTTCCCCTGCGGCGTGAGCGCCGGGTTCGGATGCCTGGTAAAGGTCAGCGAGATGCGCGGCAGCGATTCGCGCGCCATGGCGATCGCGTCGATGGCCACGATCGGATCGTACCAGTCATAAATCCCGCCGAAGAGCACGCGGGGCTCGTCCGCCGGCTTTCGCTCGCGGAGCGGCGGCACGCCAAACGGCGCGATGGCGATCGTCGACTGCAGCGCGGGATCGGATTCGAACGTGAGGGGATTCACGCGTCCCAGTGCCAGCAGCATGCCTGCGTAGAACAGCCGCTGCGCGTGCGAAGCGCAAAGGAAGAAGTCACCGCGGAGGAGGGAGTTCACCAGCGTGGCGTGATCGTGCGTGAAGACTTCGCTCCCGCGGCTGGCGTAGTAGTGCAGGTTTTCGATGATGAAGGGATCGTAGAGATCGACGACCGTAGGCATCGGCCGCGCGTGGGCAAAGAAATCGTTGGCCGCATGGCCCTGCACGATGGCCACGTCATTTGCCGCGCTCTGCCGCAGAAGTTCCTCCGGCTTGAGCGCGCCACCTTCCGGCGAGAGAAGCGTGACGGCGTGCCCATCGGCCCGCAGGACGCGTTCAATCTCCAGAAAGCGGATTCCGACGCCGGCCGGCTGGCCGTGCCCGAGCGGCTCGGGGCAGACGAGGAGAGCCCGGGTCACGCTCGTCCCTTCATCCGCTCCACGATCGAGTGCAGCTTCCACGTTTTCGATTGATAGATCAGGTCGAGAAGGCCCTGCAGCCGCGCCGTCTCGGCGAACAGAGCGGCATTGCTCCGTTCCGACTCGGCCAGGGCGGCACGC
Source organism: Thermoanaerobaculia bacterium (assembly GCA_041483175.1). Taxonomy (GTDB): domain Bacteria; phylum Acidobacteriota; class Thermoanaerobaculia; order Gp7-AA8; family Gp7-AA8; genus Gp7-AA10. Next base: position 10,493 of record JBGPFD010000006.1, read on the forward strand.
GCGTCCTGAAGGCGGACATTCTTCTCGTGGCGGTCCGCCTCGGCGGCGGCGAGCGCGTTGCGGACTTCGGCGTTCGCCCCTTCGAGGTGGCTGATGCGCATGGAGATCTCGTTGATCCGCTGGTGCAACGACTGAATCTCGCCCAACAGCATCGCCTTTTCCCGCTCCAGGCGGGCGATGTCGGTCTGGAACTGGCTCTGCAGCCCTTTGGCTTCGACGACGTCGTTCCCCATGGCGATCACTCGCCGTTTCTGTCGTTCCAATACGTCGGCGATCACGTTTTCGTCGACGAGAGCCTCATGTTTTTTCCAGACCTGCAACTTCGCCGCGCGGAATCGCGCCGAGCCCTCCGGCGACTGGAGGGTAATCGATCCCGCGCCTTCGATGTGGCGGATTTCGCACGTGACCCGCGGAACGTGCGCGAACGTTCCGCGCTGCGCGAGGCGGATGAGAAAATCCCAGTCTTCGAACAGGTCGAAAGCCGGATCGAACCCGCCGAGCTCGAGGAATAACTCGCGCTTCATCAGGAGCGTCGGCAGCGGGATGTAGTTGTCGACCAGAAGCAACTGGCGATCGAAGTCCTGCGCGAAGATGCGCATGCGCGCGTGCGTTTCCAATGTGCCCGAGGCGCCGAGGCGCGCGAACGCGGAGATCGCATCGGTATACCAGGCGACGTGTTGCGGCGCCGAGCGCGCACTCGCGGCCAGCGTCGCCAGATGTTCGGGGTAGTAGAGGTCGTCGTCGTCGAGAAACGCGATGAATGCCGTTTTTGCCGCGCGGACGCCGCTGTTCATCGCCTCGGATCGCCCGCGCGATTTCTCGTGATTGATGATCTTCACGCCCGCTAGTTCCGGTTTCGCCCCGCCGTCGTTCACGATGATGATCTCCGCGGGATAACCCGTGGCGCGGATCGAGTCGGTCGCTTCGCGAAGCAGCGCCGGACGATCCTTCGTGCGAACGACGACGCTGACCGGCAGCGGCTCAACCTCCACTTCGATGCGTGGCGGCGAACCGACGGCCTCGCGCAGCGCGGAGAAAGGCGTGGTCCGCAGCGATGGCAGCGGAGTCAGCCAGTACGCCTCGGCAAATCGGATTTCCGGCGGGAGCGTCATCGCCCGATACGCGTTGAGCCCGCGCGCGTATGAAACATAGTCGCGGATTTCGATCTGCGATTCGTGCGCGCGGATCGCTTCATATTTCGTTTCGGCGACCGCGCTGATGTCGACCAGCACATTCGGCCGGATGGGAGCGCTCACTTCGTAAAACACGACGCGCGCTACGGCCAGCGCGGCGAAGAGCGATCCATCTCTCTGAATCAATTCGCAAAATGCTCGAGACAGCGCGAGGTGATCGGGATGGATCTCCACCGGGCTCGGCACCGCGATCAGATCGGGCTTGAAGTCGATGAGAATCGCGCGAAGCTGCTCCTGCAGCGCCTCTGCATGGTCGGCGAGATGGCGGTCGCCGAAGCGGAGGAAGTCGACCGGCACCTGGCCGAGCGTCGCCAGCGCGCGAATGGATTCTTTTTCGCGCTCCTCCGCATTGCCCGCCTCGCCGCCATCCGTGGCAATCACCGCCCGAACCGCCCGCCCGTCCCGCAGGTGAAGAGCGAGGAGCCCTCCGCAACCGATGACCTCGTCATCGGGGTGGGGAGCCAGGATGAGCAGGCGTTCACCACGTAACTCCTGCACCTGGTAGGGAATCGCCTCGGCTTCGGGCAGGGTCATCCTGCCGATTATAGGAGTGTGGAGCGGCTGGCTCTTAGTCGGCCGGAAGCCTGAGGGACCGCCGCTCCACTAAACTGGTGCCCGCATGAGGAGCCGCTACGCGGTCGCGAACTGGAAGATGAACCTTCCCACCGAGGGAATCGGCGCGTACATCGAGGGGCTGCGGCCACCGCCGGACGTGAGGATGGTCATCGCTCCTCCGTTCCCATACTTGAAAGATCTGGCCGGTCGCGTGACGCTGGCGGGGCAGAACTGCGCCGATCAGCGCTCGGGTGCGTTCACCGGTGAGGTCTCCCCGGTGATGCTGCGCGACTGCGGCGCGCAGTTCGTGATCGTGGGACATTCCGAGCGGCGCAATGTGTACGGCGAGACGGACGTTCTGATCGCGCGGAAACTGAAGCTGGCGCTCGAAGTGGGCCTGACGCCGATTCTCTGCGTCGGCGAGGATCAGAAGGTTCGTGAATCGGGCAAGGCCGCGATTTTTGTCGCGAACCAGATCAAATCGACGGCGCACGAGAGCACGGCCGAGGTCGTCATCGCGTACGAGCCGGTGTGGGCGATCGGGAGCGGGCGGAATGCCACCGGGGCGATGGTGGCGGAGATGGTGAGCGAGATCCGCGTGGCCCTCGGCCGCTTCTGGCCCGCCGGCGCCGATCAGCGCACATCCATTCTCTATGGTGGCAGCGTGACTCCCGACAATACCGCGGATCTCGGCGAAAACGGACACATCGACGGCTATCTCGTGGGCGGTGCGTGCCTCCATTCGTCAAAGTTTTCAGTCATTTGCGAAGGGGTGGCGAAGCTTCGGCCGGCTTGACGCCATCGTCGTTTCAGGGAAGAATTCGCCGCCTCGACTCGTTTGGAAGCGCGACTTTGGAGAATCCATGATCGTCGTTCTTGTCATACTGCATATCATCATCAGCATCTTTCTCTGTCTGGTCGTACTCGTCCAGCAGGGGAAAGGAGCTGACCTCGCCGGCGCGTTTGGTGGTGGCGGCTCGCAGACTGCATTCGGCGCGCGCGGCGCGACGACGCTTCTGCACAAGCTGACCACGACCTTTTTCGTGCTCTTCGTGATCACCTCGATGGCGCTGGCGATCCTGCAGGGCCACCCGCGTTCGTCCGTCATGGACGCCAAACATCCGGCGCCCACCGCACCGGCGCCGAAGTAAGTCAGCTCTTTGCCCAAGTGGCGGAATTGGTAGACGCGCACGTTTGAGGGGCGTGTGGTGAAAACCGTGCCGGTTCGAGTCCGGCCTTGGGCACCAAGACAAAATTCAGAGTAGTTCAGCGAAAAATGTTCGCGCTGGCGCCGGTCGTCGGCTCAGGCAACCCGAACATCCAGTTCTCCACGCCCGGTGGTGACCGATCAGCCGCCTGCGTCGAATCCAGGCTGGCATCGCAGCGCGAAACACTGATTCTCTGATGTAGAATCGGCGCCACTGTCCCAGGCCAATGCACCCCATCCGACGACTGACGCTCACGGCCGTTGTCGTTCTTTTCCTCGCTGAAGTTCTGTGCGCACAATCGATTCTCACTGTTGCCGGCGGCGGCACGGACGACGGCCAGCGGGCCACGGACATCTGGATCGACTTTCCGATCGGAGTGACTCTCGACGCGGGCGGAAATCTCTATTTCGCCGACCAAAAGGGAAATCTTGTTCGACGAATTGCCACGGACGGAACGATCAGCACCGTCGCGGGAAATGGCGGCGCCGGTTTCGGCGGTGACGGTGGTCGCGCAATCCGAGCGACCTTGAATGGGCCAACCGGCGTCGCGGTCGCCAGCAACGGAGACGTGTACATCGCCGACACCGAGAACAACCGCGTTCGCAAGGTTGACGCCGCGACTGGACTGATTTCCACGTTCGCCGGTCCTGGCGCAGTCCGTCCGGACGGATCGATCGGGGACAACGGACCGGCTCGAGATGCGTGGCTCCGCAAACCCTACGGCCTTTGGCTGGATCGCGGCAATCTCTATGTCAGCGAGACATTCCCCGGCAATCGTATCCGCCGCATCGCGCTGTCGACAGCAATCATCACCACAGTCGCCGGCATGAATGATGACATCTCCGGATTCAGCGGCGACGGCGGTCCGGCGACGGCGGCGAGGCTGTACGAACCGGAGAGTGTCGCCGTCGATTCCGCCGGGAATGTTTTCATCGCCGATACCTTCAATCAGGTTGTCCGTCGCGTCGACGCCGCCACCGGCGTGATCGACACTTATGCGGGCGGCGGCACGCTCCAAGATGATGCGGCTGAAGGTTCCCCGGCGCGCTCCGCCAAGCTCAGCTATCCAGCGGCCATCGCCTTCGACACCGCCGGCAATCTGCTGGTCGCCGAAATCGGACGTCTCTGGAAAATCGACAAGAACACCCGGATCATGAGCACTGTCGCGAAGAATTTTATTGCCGACGGGATCGCCGTCGCCGCGAACGGTGACATCTTCAGCTCCAGTATCCTCGACATTGAAAGGCTTCCGTTCGGCGCGGCAGCGACGGTCATCTACGCCGGCTTTGGTTCGTATGTGGGCGATGGTCTCCCCGCGAGCGCTGCCGTGCTGCGGAACCCGCGCGGGGTGGCCATCGATCGCGACGGTAATCTATACATCGCCGATACTTCTCATTTCATTGTTCGCAAAGTCGACGCAAACACAGGCCTTATCTCGACATACGCAGGCTCGGTCAACCCACATGGCTCGGACAACGTGCCTGCAGCCCAGGCAGACATTGGATTGCCTGAAGATATCGCTCTCGACGCGCAGGGCAATCTCTACATCGCTGACCTTCTCGGTACCGTTTATCGCGTTGACGCAGCGACGAAAATCCTGACCAGATACGCGGGTGGCGCCAGTCCGTCGCCGCCGAACAATGAGGGGCTTCCAGCCAGGTCAGCCGATTTCAGTTTCATCGGCGGCATCGGTCTCGATCGTAACGGAAATCTCTACATCGCCGAAGACTTTGGTGAACAAGTCTGGCGCGTTGATAGTCGTACGAATCTGGTCACCAGATTTGCGGGAACTGGGCAATCTGGATACTCAGGCGATGGGGGTCCAGCGGTAGCGGCCACGATTAATGGAGGCGGTGACGCCGAACCCGATGCTCAAGGGAACGTTTTCATCTCAGACCGTTTCAACTTCGCGATCCGCCGAGTGGGACTCGACGGCATCATCAGCACATTCGCCGGGGGCGTCCCCTTTTCCGCGGGCGTCGGAGATGGACGGCCGGCGACGCAGGCATTTGTCGCCCCGGGTCATCTCACCGTCGATCCTCGACGCGGAGATCTTTACGTAGCAGACGATGGCCTCTCGCGCATTCGCAAGATTGATAGCCAGACCGGGATCATCTCCACCATCGCTGGCAACGGTGTGAGCTCTGACGATGCCGGCTTCTCTGGCGACAACGGGCCCGCGAAAGATGCCAAGCTGAATTTCTACGTCGTGGAGGGCGGTGTGGCCCTCGATAGCTCCGGAAATGTTTTCATCGCCGACTCGAACAACAATCGCATCCGCGCCGTCTTCGCCTGCGTCACCGTAAACGCTCCTACGCTCACCGCGCCCGCAAATGGCGCGACGGGCACGGCGGACGCGCCGCTTCTGACCTGGAACGAAGTGCCTGGCGCGTTCCGCTATGACGTCTCGCTCGATACCGTCTCGCCGCCCGCGCGCGTGATCGCCTCAGATCTGACCAGCACGTCGTTCACGCCTGCCAATCTGAAGACGGGCACAAAGTACTTCTGGAGCGTGACCGCAAAGGGCGACACGTTCTGTCCGACAGTCTCCAAGGCGACTTCGAGCATCGCTGCATTCACGACAGCAGCGCCGTGCGCCGCGGGAGGCTTCGACATCACTGCTCCAGCCGAGGGAGCAACGAATGTCCCAGGGTTGCCGGTTCAGTTGTCATGGCAACCATCCGCCGGCGCCGGCTCTTACGATGTTTACCTCGGCCCGACCAATCCTCCGCCCCTCGCGGCCAGCGGAATCTCCGCGACGACGTACAGCACGAGCGTCGTAGACCGCAATCTCTTCTGGTTCGTCGTCGCCCATGGCGCATGCGACGCTACGAAAACCGCGGCCACTCCTGTTCATGCGTTCACGACGAGTGTTCAGCGCGTCTGCGGCACACCTGGAACGGTCACGCAGACATCCCCGTCGTCCAACGCGACCGGCGTCGCCACGAGCGTCGATCTGACATGGTCGGTTTCGGGAGGCGAGGAGCCGGATACGTTCGATCTGTATTTTGGAAGTACGGCGACGCCTCCTCTGCTCCGGTCCGCGCTGACCGGTGATACCCGATCCGTTTCTCTTTCGCAGCTTTCCGAGGCGACGACGTATTCCTGGCGGCTGGTGGCGAAGGGCACCTGCTTCGGCTCCGGAGTGAGCACGCCAGTGCTCAGCTTCACGACGCGGAGCGTGTGCACCGCACCTGGAAGTACGCAGATCATCTTCGCGCCGGCGAACGTAGCCGTCGGCGCCACGTACACCATTGTCTGGTCGATCGCAGCGGGGCTCGACACTGGAGGCGGCTATCTGGTCGAGCGCTCGACATTGTCTTCTTTCAGTTCGATTGTCGATTCACAAGTCACGAGTTCGAGCGCGGCATCGTTCCTGGCGAACGTTTCAGGCACTTATTACCACCGCGTTCGCGCCGTGCCTTCATGCGATCCATCAAAGAGTGGCCCGCCGTCGGATGTGAGGTCCGTTATATCGGCGAACGCGCCTGCGAATGTCATCTTCACGGTGCAGCCGGTCGCCGCGGTGACGGCTCTCGGTGAGCCGCTCGAAGACCGGCACGGGACGTTTACTCTCGAGAATATCGGATCCTCTGCGGTGCAGGTTGTGGTCGGGCAGGCCGAACTACCCGGCACGCGGCCGTTCTTCCGAGTTGCAGAGGGAGGAGCGTTTGTCACGTTGGCGCCGCGCACGCCGCGAACGTTCACCATCGAATACAGCGGGCCACCGAACACTGTGGCCGGTTCTTTCGAGGGGCTGATCTTCGTCGCAGGGCTCGGACAACAACTCAGCATCACCCCGTATGCATTCGTGAACTTGAAGATTGGCGGCGGTCCCGCGTCAACGCCGCAACTTCTCGTTGATGGAGCGCCAACCGAATACGTTGCCTTCCCGGGAGTCGCGGGAGACGACGACACCGCGCGTCCGGGACGGGACATCACCATTCGCAACGCCGGAACGACGCCGATGGAGCTCGGAGCAGAGATCGGACCGGAAGTGTGGTTGGTTCCGGAAAGCGGATGGAATGCGCAGCCGTTGCCCGCGGGTGCCAGTCGAACAGTCAAGCTTTTCACGCGCCGCGCATTTGCGGCGGCCGGTTCGCCATTGCCGCGCTACACCTATCTGACGATTCGCACAAAGGACGGCGCATCGGCGCGGTTGCTCGTGCAGGACAATGACCGCGTCACTGTCAGTAGCGGAAGAGCGACCGCGCTGGAGGTCGGCGCCCGATCGTTCATCGTGCCCGATGCTGTTTCACAAACCACCAGCACCGGCCGAGCCGTCAGCCGGATCCGTTTGACAAACAATGGCGGAGATTCGGTGCAGGTGGAGTTGATCTACACACCTGCCGGCAGCGATGGCTTTGATGCGACCGCGGTGAAGCGCGCCGTCATTCTCGTTCCACCGAACGATGTCGTGACTCTGATCGATCCGCTCGTGCAGCTCTTCGGCGCCTCCGATGGCGCGGTCGGACAGGTCGAAGTCCGCGTGCCACGCGAACGCCTCGGCCTCATTGCCGTGACCGCCTCCACCGTCGTGCTCGGCGCCGGATCGTCATCCGTCATTCCGGTTGTCAACCGCGGAGATGGCGCGCGGCTCTCAGCGTCACACGTCATTTATCTGACGCCGGCCTCCGGAGCGACGACGCTCACTCTCGCAGAAACCAGCGGCCTCGATCACGCGACGGTGAGAATCGGTGTCACCGACGGCAACGGGCAGACCACCACCAGCACTCAGGATCTTCCACGTTACGGAAGCAAAAGGATCTCGCTGGGTTCGGTCGGGAGAATCGACCTCAACGTTGATGCAGGAGGCGGCTCGGTCATCGGTCTCGCCTCGGTGGAATCGAGCGGGAGAACGATGACGGTGCTCAGTCGCGCGCTCACCGAGCGCAGCGCTGCCACAGCGGTGTTCCGCGCATTCCAGAGGATCATGCCGAACGCCGCGGTGAGCGTCACCACGGTCGTGCCTGTGATCGCGGGCTCCACGGGAGTGGCAAACGCTCCGACGTACACGACGACTCTCGGATTCGTCTCGGCGGCAGGTGCTGCAACATTCAATTTGTCGCTCTATCCGGCCGCCGGCGCCGCGCTCGCCCGCACAGTTCAGGTGCCGGGAGGACAGAATCTTGTCATCAACGACGCGCAGCGCGACCTGTTCAATCTGACGAATCCGACCGATGGAAACCTCATCATCCAGGGGCCGCCGGGATCGAAAGTGTATGCGACATTGCGGACCGTGACATCGTCGGGCGTCACCACGCCGACATCCTCGATGCCTCTGCCGAACAGCCTCGGTGAAGCGCTGACCAGTGCTGCCGGAGCAGGGCAGCGTCCTCTGTCCTATGATGGTCTGGAGCAGTCCGTCGATTCCGGCCGCGGCACGCGGTGGATGCTATTGCTGAACGAAGTCGGCGGAGCGTCGGGCGCGATCAACGTGCGCCTCTACGAAGCGACGAACCGCAGCCGGCCGATCGCCGAGAAGGACCTGCAGATCACAGCAAATCAGCAACTCAAGCTGGACACAATCTTTTCGGCGCTCGGTCTCGATAGCACGGACCGCCGGAAGGATCGGACGAACGTCGAGGTCGTCGTGACGGCCACCACGGGGAGCGCTCGGATTTCCGCGACGGCCGTGTCGATCGACAACAGCACCGGCGATACAAAGATGATCGCGCTTCAACCGGCGATTGGCGCAGGAAGCGCGGACGTGAGTTTCACCGCGCCAGTGATCCAGCAGCCTGCCGGGCCTATACGCCATCGCAGCGTCAGGCATTGAGATTCGCCGAGCTGGGGCCAGCACGACTTTTGCGGCGTAAAAGAGGGCGGCGCCGCAAATGTCGGCGGTATCTCATCTATTTAATAGTCGATTAATAGTCGATGCCGGTGGGGGGCTCGGTGACCGGGTATATCAGGGAGTAGGCGCATGAGTCCGGAATCGTAAACGACTGGGAATAAATCACCTTACGCTCTAAATTCGGTGGCCGCCTTTGCGATTTGCGTTGTCGGTTGTCGGGCGGGGTAGGACAGCGGACAACCGCCACTGTCCCGGTCCGCAGGGTAGCATTTTCCCCCTCTCGGTCACTACATTCAGATCACACCGTGTACCCTCGGTGCCGCCAAGGTGAATGTGTTCAAGGAGCAATTTGGAGCGCACTTCAAACATGATCCGGAGAGCTTGCTTCATTGCTGCGCGGCGTGTCCCGGTACACGGCATCTCGCGCAGCATCGCCACTGCGGTAAGCGACGGTAACACTCGTTGCCGGGGATCGTGCGTGGCACGTCATCGAATCAGCTCGACGGAACCATCGGGGTTTGAGGCGTGAGCGGGCAGTCGAACAGCGGCTCGATTCCGGATGACCTGCTTCGCTTTCTTGCCGAGCGGACGCTGGAGGTCTACTGGACCACGGACACTCAGGGGATCCTGACGTATGTCACGCCGCAGGTTCGCCGGCTCATTGGCCGTCAACCTGGCGAGCTTCTGGGTATGCCGCTGCAGACTTTTGTGCACGAGGAAGACTATTCCGAGGCGGCATCGCTCCAGCGAGCGATCCTGGAGCGCGCGAGCACCTGCACGGTGGCGTACCGGCTGAAGCGAATTGCTGGCGGACCCGTTTGGGTCGAAGCGACCGTGCACGCGGTGCACTCTCCCGAGGGAGCGCTCTCAGGCTTTGCCGGTGCGTGGCGTGACATTACGGAGCGCAGGCGCATTGAGGAGGCCTTCGAGCACCAGGCGTATCACGACAGCCTGACCGGTGTGCCGAACCGGCGTCTCTTCGAGGATCGGCTGACCATTGCGATGGCTCAGGCGCGGCGGCAGGGAACGCGACTGGCGCTGCTGTACATCCACGTGGACCGCCTCAGCAGAATCAATGACACTCTGGGCCACACCATTGGCGACGAAGTGCTGCGCACGATCGCCAGCCGGTTAATGCCGTGCGTTCGCGCTTCGGATACGTTCGCGCGGCTCGGCGGCGACGACTTCACGCTGGTGGTTTCGAATCTGCGACACGAAGAGGACACTGTCCGTATCGCGCAGCTTTTTCTCAAGAGAATCAACGAGCCGCTCGTGACAAGGACTCAGGAGCTGTTTGTCACGGCAAGCATCGGGATCGCCATCTTCCCGCAGGACGGCGAGGAGGTTTCGAACTTACTTGCTTCTGCTGATGCCGCCGTCCATGCGTGCAAGCAGGCCGGCGGAAACGGATGGCACCTGCACAACAGCAGTGTCAATGAGCGCGCGCTGCACCGCCTTGCGGTGGAGATGGACCTTCATCGCGCGGTGGAACGCTCCGAGTTCGTCGTGCGCTACCAACCTCTGTTGGCTGTCGCGCAGCAGCAGATGACCGGCGTCGAGGCTCTGGTACGTTGGGAGCACCCCACCTCCGGTGAACTCCTTCCGGCGATGTTTCTCGAGGTCGCCGAAGAGACAGGTCTCATCATAGGCATCGGAGAGCAAGTGATTCAGTCAGCTTGTGCGCAGGCGCGCCAGTGGCTCGCTGAGGGTTGGGAGGGCGCAAGCGTATCCATCAACCTCTCCGCGCGACAGTTCGAACATCCGGGACTGCTCAGCCTCCTCGATCATGCCGTCCTGCGTCACAGCGTGCCACCGTCCGTTTTGCAGTTCGAGATCACGGAAGGAACCGCGTTGCGCGATTTGGAGCGGACCATGCACGTGCTTGGGGAACTGCGAGCCCGCGGCGTCCGAGTGGCGATCGACGATTTCGGGATCGGCTATTCGTCACTTGCATACCTGAAGCAACTTCCAGTCAGCGCGCTGAAGATCGACAAGGCATTTCTCGCGGGCGTCCCGGGCGGCCGCGATGCAGCGATCGTCGCCGCGGTGATCGCAATGGGCCACGCTCTCGGACTCACCGTGGTCGCCGAGGGCGTCGAGCGGCAGGAGCAGATGGCGTTCCTGCGCGAACACGACTGCGACGTTTGTCAGGGCTATCTCTTCAGCAAGCCGACGACGGCGGCCGAAATCACAAGGATGCGCCGTCTGTAGTCTCGACCGCGCATCGCTCCACTCATTTGTCCCCGATTCTCCGTTCGTAGTCCGCGGCGCGATCGAGAAGCGACTCGATGTGCCGGCCGAGGGAGAGCTTTTCCGTCAGGTCGGCAGCCTGGTCGAATTCACCGCGCAGGCGAGCCGCTTCGGCGAGGTAGTAATCGCGCAAACCGACTTCGATCTTGAACTCGGGATATTTCTCCGCCAGGGTGCGCATCCACTCTTCGACCTGACGGCGGCGATCTTTATCGCCGATGCCTTGGTTCAGATCGCGTAGAAGCGTCTCCACGACGCCCGAGAGAATCTGCTGTCTCTGATCCTTCACCTGCTCGCTGGCCATGCGGCGCATTTTACAGCAGCAGTCGTACAATGCGCGCCGTGAAAGTCCTGATCGCCAACCGGGGCGAGATCGCCGTGCGGGTGATCCGTGCGTGCCGCGAACTCGGGTACCGCACGGTTGCGGTCTACTCGGAGGCCGATCGCGCCGCCCTGCACGTCCTCTATGCCGATCAGGCTATGCCCATCGGCCCTCCGCCCTCGAGCGAGAGTTACCTCCGCATCGACCGCATTCTGGACGCGGCGAAGAAGACGGGCGCAGAGGCCGTGCATCCCGGCTACGGCTTCCTGGCCGAGAACGCCGGCTTCGCGCGTGCCTGCCGCGACGCGGGGTTGATCTTCATCGGACCGTCGCCGGAGTCGATCGAGGCGATGGGATCAAAGACCGAGTCGCGGCAGCGAATGATCGCGGCCGGCGTCCCTGTCGTTCCGGGTCTTACGGAGCCGGTCCGCTCCGTCGATGAGATCGCGGCCTTTGCGCGGGAAGCAGGTTTTCCGATCATGATCAAGGCCAGCGCGGGCGGCGGCGGCAAAGGGTTGCGCCTCGTCGATCGCGAGGAAGAACTTGTTTCATCGTTCGAGCGCGTTCAGAGCGAGGCGCGATCGTTCTTCGGCGATGATTCGGTGTACGCGGAGAAATTCATCTCCTCTCCGCGGCACATCGAGGTTCAGATCCTCGGCGATCAGCACGGAAATCTCGTGCATATCGGCGAGCGCGAGTGCACGCTGCAGCGGCGGCATCAGAAGGTGGTCGAAGAATGCCCGTCGCCGGTCGTCAAGGACGCGTTGCGCCACCAGCTCGGGGAGATGGCCGTGCGCGCGGCGAAGGCAGTCCGCTACTACTCCGCCGGAACGATCGAGTGTCTGATGGGACCCGATCGCAAATTCTATTTTCTCGAAATGAACACCCGACTGCAGGTCGAGCATCCGGTAACGGAGATGGTCTGGGGCGTCGATCTGGTCAAAGAGCAGCTTCGCATCGCGCGCGGAGAGGTGCTTACGTTGAAACAGGAAGCGCTGAAGCCGACCGGCTGGGCCATCGAATGCCGCATTTACGCGGAAGACCCGGCGCGCCGCTTCGCACCGTCGCCCGGCGTGATCCGCTATCTCAATCTGCCGCAGGGTCCCGGAGTGCGGAACGACAACGGCGTCTACGCCGGCTACACCGTCCCGATCTTCTACGACCCGATGTTGTCGAAGCTCATCTGCCATGCGGCGACACGGGCGGAAGCGATTGCCAGGATGAAGCGCGCCCTGATCGAATATCGCGTGGAGGGAATCGACACCACGATTCCGTTCTTCACCGCCCTGATGGATCACCCCGACTTTCAGGCTGCCAATTTCGATACCGGCTTCATCGATCACTTTCTGCCCGAGCTGACGCGCGAACGCGGTGGGAACGGACAGGTGGACGCGGCGATCGCGGCCGCTGCGATTCTGGCCTTTGAGGAATCGCAGCAGGTCCGTCTGCCGGACGACGACGATTCACCGTGGAGGCGCGCCGGCCGGAATGAGGCTTTGAGCCGCGATCGGTCATGAACGGAGACGACGGCATGGAATGGTGTCACCCCGAGCGTGAGCGAGGGGCCTGGTGGGATGGGCGGCGCGCAACGGCCGGATATGAGAAACGGCCCGTTCCTCCAGGCCCCTCGCTGACGCTGGGGGTGACAACGGCGGTGACAACGTGAGGTTCATTGCCCGCCACGGCGGCGAGGAAATCCAGGTCGAGGTCGAACGTCACGGAACGGCCTACCGCGTCCGGGTCGGCGATCGGTGGCTGGTTGCCGATCTCGTCGATGCCGGCCGCTACCTGCGTTCGATGCGGCTGGAAGACGGAACGCAGTTGGCGATCTTCCACGATCGCGACGGAATCACGCACCAGATCGGCCTGCCCGATTCGACCATTCACGTCGACATCACCGACCCGCTGTCGCTGAAGCGAAAACGGAGCGAAGACCAGACCGGCGAGGGGGGCGTAATCCGGGCGCTGATGCCCGGCCGGATCGTGCGCGTCATGGTGCGCAAAGGCGATGTCGTGCGCAAGGGGGCCAGCCTGGTGGTGCTCGAGGCCATGAAGATGGAGAACGACATTCAGGCGCCGGTGGACGGAATCGTCGATACGGTGTTCGTCGAGGCGGGGCAGACGGTCGAAGGGGGCGCTGAACTGGTGGCCATCGCTCCGCAGTGACCGATCGTCCAATATAATTGTCACATGTCCGCGGTGGACCCGTTTTCACGTGGCGCCAGCTTGCTCACGTTCCGCCTGGGGGAACGTGTCAGCGGATCGGTGTGGCAGGCCGAGGACACGCGCAACGGGAAGAAAGTCGCGCTGAAGATCCTGTCGCGACAATTGCCGAAGGATCCCGCGAAGCGCGAGGCGCTCATCCGCGATGTCCGCCTCGGCGCGGCGATGTATCACCCATCGCTGGTCAATATCAGCGAAGTCGCGGCGGCCGGTGAGGCGCTGCTGCTGGTCATGGAGTGGATCGACGGGCAGCCGATCTCCGCCCGCGTCCGTGCGGGCGCGCTCAATCGCGCGGAGTTCTTTCGCGTCGCCTATCAGATCATCGACGCGCTGCGGCTCCTGCACGCAAAGAACCTCGTGCACGGAAACGTCGCCGGCGATTCGATTCTCGTTCTACGCTCGGGACAGGCGAAGCTCTGCGGGCTCAATCTGAGCAACCTGGTGCAGCGCCAGGGACAACCGTCCGCGTTCCAGCAGAAGAGCAGCGACGCACGCGCGATGGCGTACATGGCTCCGGAACAGATTTCCAATCAGCCGGTGACGGCGCAAACGGACATCTTCTCGCTCGGACTGGTGCTGTTCGAGGCTGCCACCGGACGGCTCGCCTATCAGGGAGCGAACGCCGCGGAGATCGCGCGCAAAGTGATCGGGGAGCAGCCGCCGTCGCCGAAGTCGATCAACCCCAATATCGATAATGCAGTTCTCGGCCTGATGGGTCGCTGTCTGTTCAAGGATCCCTTCCGTCGCCACAAAGACACCAAAACGATGAGCGAGGAGATCGCCCGCGTCGATCCGGAAGCGGTGAAGTTCGCCGCGGAGATCGCCAAGGCGGGCGTTGCGCCGGCGGCGAGCCAGAAAACAGACGTGCGCACTTCGATCCTTTTCCTCGCCGACGTCGCCAACTACGCGTTGCAGCAATCGAATGACCCATCGGCCGCGGCCAAGGCCGCCACGCGGATGCAGCAAGTGCTCGGGGAAGCGGTCTATCTTTTCGACGGCGAAGTGCTCGATCCGTTCGGACCGCGGCTGATCGCCTCGCTCCCCTCGGTCGAGCAGGCGATCGAAGCGGGGCGCAAGGGAGAGTTTGATTTCTCCCCGGAGCAGCAGGGTGCAGACGCAATTCCTGTTCGCCTCCTGCTCCACGCGGGAGACGTGGAGGTGCACGACGGCAAAGTCGGCGGAGCGGGAGTGACCCGAGGCCTGGACGTGCTGCAAAGCCTTCCACCGATGAAACTCCATGTCTCCGAGGATTTCCTGAAGAAGGGGCGGGGGAATCTTCGTTATCGCGATATCGGTGCGCGAGCCGGCGTGAAGCTGTACACGATCGTCATACCGGAGCCGCAACCGGCGCCCGAACCCGAAGTCGAGGAAGAGCCGGAAGAAGTCGGAGTCGCCGAGGAGACCGCGGCGACCATGGCTCTGGTTTCGGCGAAAAAGAAGCGCCAGACGCTGATATTTGCCGCGGCGGCGGCAGCGATTGTCGTCATCGGTGTCGGTGCGGGCGCGATGTTGTTGTCCAAACCGAAAGAGACGGCAAACCTCTCGGCCACCGCGCGGCCTTCAAGGAGCGGTGAGCTTCCGCCGGCGAGCGCCGCGGCTCCGCGAAAGATCTTTCTCCAGCCGTTCACGGTCGAAGGCGCTGACCCGGCGCTTCCAGCGCGCGCGGACAGCGTACGGCTCGCAGCGATCGAGGTCCTGCGCTGGTTTCCCGAACTGCAGATCGCTGACAGCGCGGCGCTCGACGTTAGCGTGTTCAGCGCGACGGTGCGCGGCGGAGCCACAGGTCCGGAGATCGTTACTGGCGCGACCGCGGTTCCCATGCTCGATGCTGCGAGCGGAATCCAGTCGATCGTCCAGTTCGTCAGCGTGCAATTGAATCTTCCACCGCACACTGCGACCAGCGCCGAAGCGTTCAACGCGTTCACCGATGCGGTCGCAGCACGCGCGGCGAGCGACGCGGCGAAGACCGAGGCCTCGCTGCGCGCGGCGATCAAAGCGGATCCGCACTTCTTCCCCGCGCAGATGCTGGCCATGCGCTTCTTCACCGCCCAGGGGAAAGGGGCGGATGCCGTGACCGCGGCTCGCGCGGTGCTGGCTGCCGATCCGGCCAACGTGGAGGCGGCGCGACCGGTCGCCCGCGCCAGTCTCAGTAGCGGCGATCTGGCGTCTGCATTCAGCAGCTACGCGGTGGTTCTGAAAAAGGACCCGAACGACATCGAGGCGTTGAACGTTCTCGGTCGCTACGCGTACTCGGCGAACGATGTTGCGAAATTCAACGCCGTGCTTCATCGCCTGGCGTCTCAGCCGCTTGCCGCGGCGATTCACGAGCCCGATCTTCTGATGGCTGCCGGCAAGATCGACAGCGCGGTGCAGAGCTACTACACGGTCGAAGAGAAGGTACAGAACAATCCGGCGCTGGCTCTGAAGATCGGACGCATCGCCATGCTCCGTCATTCGATGCCCATCGCCGAGCTGGAGCTGAAGAAGCTGCAGGAGAGCGATCCGAATTACGGGCTGCACATTCTGAAGGCCTATATGGCCGCGCAGTCGGGCGCGAAAGCGGACGCGGACAACGAGTTGAAGGTCGCCCTCGCGGCGTCCAAGGCGGGCGACGACTACTGGACCAACGTGGCCGAAGTGGCGGTGATCACCGGCGATACGCCCGGCGTTCTCGATGCGCTCAAACGCGCATCGGCGCGAAAGGAGCCGACTGCGGCGTACATTCTTTCCAGTCCGCTCTTCGGATTTCTGGCGAACGATCCCCAGTTCCAGGCGCTGCGGGAGCAGATCGCCGCGCAACAGAACGAGATCCGCACGGCGCTGGCAGCCATTCCGCTATAGTAATTGTTACTACATATCATGATCGTTACTGCGAGGCTCACGTTCTCAGCAGCCCACCGGCTGCACAATTCGGCCTTCGACGACGCCTGGAACCGGCGCACCTACGGCAAGGACGACAATCCCGGCGGCCACGGGCACAATTACTCGCTGCAGGTCAGCGTGCGCGGGAAGATCGATCCGCAGACCGGAATGGTCATCGATCTGAAGAGGCTGAAGGAGATCGTCAACGAGCGAGTGATCGATCGTGTCGATCATTGCAATCTGAACGAGGACGTCGATTTTCTGCGCGGCATCATTCCCACCGCGGAAAACCTCGCTCGCGCGTTCTGGCAGCAGCTCGCGCCGGCCATCGTGCAGGGGACGCTCCACGAAATCGTCCTGCAGGAGACGGAAAAAAACTCGGTCATCTATCGCGGAGAGGACGAATAGGCTGTTGTTACCCCGAGTGACAGCGAGGGGCCTGGAGGGTTGGCGGCGGACGGCAGTCCTCCAGCCGCCCAGGCCCCTCGCTCACGCTCGGGGTGACATCCGCAGGAGGACGCTCGATGAACTATGACCTGGCGATCATGGCGCTCGAAGGCCTGGCGCGCGCTCCTCTCTCCGTGCAGATGCGCGAGGGCGCGGTGATGATCGAGGGGCAACCGGAGGCCTTCAAGGAGCTGGCGCGGCTCTGCCTTCTGATCGGTGGCGGCCAGAGCAGTGACGGTTTCGAGCTGCAGCCCGGCGTTCACGTGAGCCGCGGATCCGCCGCGGTCCACCTCCGCGTTCAGTCGTAGTCGGGGCTGTAGGTCACCAGCTCGTTCAGGAAGCTGGCTCTCTCGCGGTTGTCGTCGTCGTCGACCTGCAGAAGGTCGCGCAGCGAGATCATCCCGATCAGATTCCCGCGATCGACCACCGGAAGGTGCCGGCATCCCTGGGAATTCATTTTCTGCAGGGCCGACTCGAGGTCTTCGCGGGGGTCGGCGACCACCAGCGAGCGGCTCATCACGTCCTGCACTGGCGTCTTCTCGGGGTTGAGCCCGCGGGCCACGACGCGGGTCATCAGATCGCGTTCGGAAAAGACTCCCACCAGCTTTCCCTTGTCGAGCACTGCCACCGCGCCCACGTTCTTCTCGGCCATTTTTTGCGCGACGTTGCGAATGTTATCGGACGAGTCGGCGTGAATGAGTGGCCTTCGCTCCAGGATCTCTGCGACTGTCTTCATACAGCCTCCTGTGTCAGCGCGGCGCGTTTCCGGGCTACATTGCCGAGGCCATCATACGCCGCGTACTTGTAAGCGTCGCTGAGGGTGGGGAAATTGAAGACGCCATCGATGAACGCGTTGATGGTTCCCCCGAACTGCATGACCATCATGCCGGTGTGAACCAGCTCCGAGGCGTTCTCTCCGACGATATGCACACCGAGAAGCTTCAGCGTCTGGGGATCGAAAACCAGCTTGATCATCCCCTTGCTGTCGCCGATGATCTGGCCGCGCGCGTTGTTGCGAAAATAGGCGCGCCCGGCCTCGTATGGCAGCGATTTCGTCCGGCAGTCGTCTTCCGTCACGCCAACAGTCGAAAGCTCGGGAATGGTATAGATCGCGTAGGGCAGGATGGCGGCGACTTTCGTCTTGTACTTCAGATCGAAGGCGTGAACCATCGCCACGCGTGCCTGCTCCATCGATGTCGAGGCCAGCGCCGGAAACCCGATCACGTCGCCCGCGGCGTAGATGTTCGGCATGCTGGTCTGATAATTCTCATTGACCAGCACCAGGCCACGATTTCCAGTCTTCACGCCGACGCGTTCCAGATCGAGGTCGCTCACATTGCTGCTGCGCCCCGCGGCATAGAGGACGTTGTCCACGACGATGCAGGTGCCGTTGCGCAGCGTCAGCGACACCTTTCCCTGGCATTTCTCGACCGACTGCACTTCACACGCCAGGTGCAGAGTGACTCCCAGTCGCGTCTGCAATTCCCCGAGCAGGACGCGGACGATCTCGCGGTCGATGTGCGGCAGAAGAGTGGAGCGTGCATCGATGAGATGGACCTCCACACCGAGGGCCGCGAAGATCGAGGCGTACTCGCACCCGATGACGCCGGCGCCGACGACCGCGAGACTCGCCGGAATCTTTCCCATGCGCAGGATCGTGTCGCTGTCGCAGATGGCGTCGTCGTCGAACGGAACGGTCGCCGGTCGATAGGGAGAGGAGCCGGTGGCGATCAGGATGATCGATCCGTCCAGCAGCTCTTCGCCGGCCGAATTCGTCACCGCGACCTGCGTGGGGGAGACGAAACGCGCCCGTCCCTGGTAGCGGTCGACGTTGTGCCGCTGCAGGTTTTCCTCGATGCGCGCCCATTCCTTCTCCACCACGAGCTGCTTGCGATACATGAAATCGTCGATAGTGATGCTCTTGATGGTCACGTCGACGGCGTCGCGAAACCCGCGCTGCCGGAACCCTGAGAGATGAAGAGCCGACTCGCGCAGCGTCTTCGAGGGAATGGTGCCGGTGTTGACGCACGCTCCGCCTGGAAACGGCTCGCGCTCGATCAGGGCGACCTTCTTCCCGAAGTAGGCCGCCTGCGCCGCCCCTTTTTCGCCGGCCGGACCGGAGCCGATGACGATGAGGTCGTACATGTGCCGAGTGCTGAGTGCCGAGTGCCGAGAAAAGGAACGACTCGGCACTCGGCACTCAATACTGAACCAACGAGTGCACAGGCAGACCCTCCATTTTCTTCCTCCCCTCCAGAAACGCCAGCTCGATCACCATGGCCGCACCGACGAGGGTCGCCCCGCAGTCGCGTATCAGCTGTGACGCGGCGGCGGCGGTCCCGCCCGTAGCCAGCACGTCATCGATAAGCAGGACACGGTCGTTAGAGGTGACCGCGTCATCGTGAATCTCGAGCGCGTCCGTTCCGTACTCCAGGACGTATTCGTTGCGCCGCTTGGTCCACGGAAGTTTTCCGGGCTTGCGGATGGGAACGAATCCGGCGCCGAGCAGGCGGGCCACGCAACTGCCGAAGATGAATCCGCGCGATTCGATGGCTGCGACGCTGGTAATGCCTTCGCCCCGGTACGGTTCGGCCAGCGCCGCCATCGTGTACTCCAGCGCTTTCGGCGATCGGAGAAGCGGCGTGATGTCCTTGAAGAGGATGCCCGGCTTCGGGAAATCGGGAACATCGCGGATGTACGCTCGGAGGTCCATCAGAATTTGACGTCGAAGTCCGGCAGTCTGCCGGAGAAGTCCTTCGACTCCTGATCGATCCTGGTGACCTCGGCGTATCGCGGGCCTTCCTTCAGCTCCTCGATCCAGTCGTCGATGGCGCTCTTCTCCCCCTCCACCGTCGCTTCCACCGAGCCGTCGCGATTGTTCTGAATCCAGCCCTTGAGCCCGAGCCGGCGCGCCACCCGCGTGGCGAAAAAGCGATAGCCGACCCCCTGCACTTTCCCGTGGATGCGGATGTGCCGCTGCTCCTTGGCCATTTCCGGCGCAGATTCTACATCGCCGCGATGGCCGTGAGGACCAGGGGCGTCCGGACGCGCAGGGACTACTCTTTCCAACCGAAGCGACCGACCAGCGGCACGAACTCGGCCGTCCCGCAGTCCTCGATGTGAATGCCCGTCCCGACGCGCCGCACGCGGGCCAGGCGCTGATCCTTTGCAGCGCCGACGGGGATCACCATGATCCCGGTCCGCGCGAGCTGCTGCACCAGAGGCTGCGGGACTTCCGGCGCGGACGCTGCGACGACGATCCGGTCGAAGGGCGCCTGATCCGACCAGCCGTACGTACCGTCGAAAACCTTCACGCTGATGTTGTGGATCGCCAGCGTGCGAAACAGCTCGGTGGCGCGGAGGGCCAGCTCGTTGACCCGTTCGATGGAGAAGACGCGGGCGGAGAGTTTCGACAGCACGGCAGCCTGATATCCCGTTCCCGTGCCGACCTCGAGCACCTTTTCGCCTCCCGAGAGGGCGAGCAGGTCGATCATCCGCGCCACGATGTACGGCTGCGAGATGGTCTGGTTCGCGCCGATGGGGAGTGCGCCCGGTCCGTAGGCCTTGCTGGCGACCATGGTGGGAACGAAGAGATGGCGCGGCACTTCGCGCATGGCCCGCAGAATGCGTTCGTCGGTGATCCCGCGCGCGGCGATGTGGCGGTCGACCATCAGCGCGCGTTGATGCGCGAGATCAAGATCTTTTTGCGACGTGGCCAAGAATCTCCTCGAGCAATTGCAGCCGCGGAATCGACTGGTGGTGCGTCAGGTCGAGGTGCAGCGGCGTAATGGAGACGTAGCCGTCCTGCACGGCTTCGAAGTCGGTCCCTTCGCCAGCATGCCACACCGGCGCCTCGCCGCCGATCCAGTAGTACTTTCGCCCGCGGGGATCGAGCCGCTCGATGATGCCTTCGGAGTAAATGCGCTTGCCGAGTTTGGTGATCTTGACGCCCTGGAAATCGGAGACGGGGAAGTTGACGTTGAGGATGACCTGCGGATTCGGCGGCTGCTCGAGGGTCCATCGCGCCAGCTCGCGCGCGAATTGGGCACAGCGATCGAAGGAGAAATGCTCGCCGACCAGTGACGAAAAGGCGATGGAGGGAATGTTGAGCAGCGCTCCTTCAAAAGCGGCCGAGATGGTGCCGGAGTAGGTGACGTCATCCCCGAGGTTCGGGCCGAAGTTGATGCCGGAGACAACGATGTCCGGCCGATCTTCTTTCATCAGCTTCAGCACCGCGAGGTTGACGCAGTCGCTCGGCGTGCCGTCTACGATCCACTCGTTCTCCTGGAGCCGCAACATGCGCAGAGGCCGGTTGAGCGTCAGCGCATGCGAGGCCGCGCTCTGCTCGCGGTCGGGGGCCACGATGATGACCTCACCGATTTCCCGAAGAGCGGCAGCGAGCTTCCGCAGACCTTCGCTGTAGACGCCGTCGTCGTTGGTTACGAGGATGCGGGGCACGGAGGGCATCGTAGCAGAGTGGTGTAGAGGCGGCCGTCCCCGGCGGGCGAGACGCCGCCGCCGCACTACTGTGTGTTCGACGCGCTTCTGATGAAGTCGGAAATGTCCTTCTTCAATTTCGCATGTGCTGTCCGGTCGATGTACATCATGTGCCCGCCTTCGAAGTAGTCCATGGACACGTTCTTCCGCACTTCGGAGTCGAGTTGCATGCGCGCGAAGGTGTACCGCGTCGCCGCGAACGGCGTTGCCAGATCGTAGTAACCGTTGGCGACGAACACTTTCAAATACGGGTTCTGGTTCAATGCGCCGCGCAGGGTCTCGCCGACGTCGACGTATCGGTTCTGCGCGCGATCGTAGGCCCACGGGCGCACTTTATCGGTCAGGATTTCGTAGGCTGTGTCGCTTTCGTACTTGAGGTCCTTCCGCACGTAATCGTTGAACACCGCCGTGTATTCGCCGAAGATCGCCGTGTACGAAGGGTCGTATTCTGGCGATTCGCCTGCCGCGTCCTTGTCGATACCGGTGAAGCGGCCGTCGAGGCGCCCGACCGTCCGCCGTTCCTTGCGCAGCAGCTCCTTGTCGAAGCGGTCGATGCGGATGCGCATGTTCGCGCGATCGATGTAGTCGGGCGACAGCCCCGTCAGACGCGCGAGCTTCTGGATCACGCTCTGGCGCTCGGCGTCGGCGATGCGATCGCCCTGCATCAGCGCACGCGCGTACTCCCCGAGAGCGAACTGCTCCGACTCGCGCGTGGCGTTCTCCACCGAGGCGCCCTGCAGGTCGGCCGGAAGCCGCTTGTGATACCAGGCGATCGCCGTGTAAGTCGGAACAAAGAGCTCGTACGCCAGATCGTTCGCGCTGTCGAACGAGGCCGTCTCGAAATTGAGAATGGATGAAATCAGGACGACGCCGTTCGGATAGACGCCCTGGCGCTGTAGCCATCCGGAAAGTCCTGCGGCGCGCGTCGTTCCGTAGCTCTCGCCGGCGATGAATTTCGGCGAATTCCAGCGCCCGTAACGCGTCGTCCAGAGCCGAATGAATTCGCCGACCGATTCGACATCCGCTTCGACGCCATGGAACTTACTCGCTTCCTTGAACGGAATC
>JBGPFD010000007.1:0-32875 GCA_041483175.1 Thermoanaerobaculia bacterium
CGGCGAGGGATCGCAGACCGGTGGAACGCCGCAGTTCGCTCGCCCGCTGGCGCGCGCGGCGGCGGCAGCGGGCGCCGACGGCTTCTTCATGGAAGTGCACGACAACCCGCCGGCGGCGCTGTCCGATCGGACGACGCAGATCCGCCCCGACTTGGCGCGGGCGATCATCGAAGACGTCATGGCGATTCACGCCGCGCTGCGGCCGATCTGAGCAGGCCGTTTCGTAGCAGCACGGCCGCCGCGAGGCTGATCAGGGTGATGATCGCACTCGCCGCGCGGGCCGGCGTCGGCGAGAAGCGCGCGTCAACCTGGTGACGGCCGGCCGGAAGCACGAACTCGATCAGGCCCGTGTGCCGGGATGGCTGCACCGAAACGCCGCGGCCATCGATTTGCACGCCCCATCCGGGGAAAAAGAAGATCTCCAGGCGGATGGTCCGCGCTTCCGCCGTGAAGATTTCGAATTGGCGGAGAACCGGCGTGTATCCCGTCATGCGGCCGGGGAGCGGCGGCTCGAACGCCGATGGCGAGAACGGAACGAAGTCTTCGGCCCACCGCGGCCGGTATTCATCGAGACTGGTGTCGAGGATTCCCATGCGGGCGATGCGCTGCGGCGCGCGATCCATCTCCGTCGTGTCGAGATACTTCTGCGGTTGCGCGTGCGGCGCGTACATGATGACGTGCGCGAGCACGAGCGCTCCGGTGACGACCGGCAGGCGTCGCGCGGCGTACGCGGCCAGCGGCGGAATGGCGACCGACGGCAGAATCAAGAATCTCCATGGAAATGCCAGATGCTGCAGCAGCGGAAAGCGGTCCCAGAAGAACGCTGAGGCGGCCGTGCTGAGAAAGATTCCGACCAGCGAGATGGCCAGGAAACTACTCGCTTCCGCTTCGCGCCACACGACAACCATGCCCATGATGGCCACGCCAATCAGCAGAGGACCGATCGTGAGACTGAGCGAATCGTTCGGCCCCGGCTGGGAATAGCCGAATCCCCATGGCGAGTAGACGATCTGGCCGAGGGTCGCGAAGTGATTGCTGAAGGCGAAGTAGCCCTCTCGCAGCAGGTCGAGCCGCGCGTACTGCCGCTCGACGAGCGCCGGCAACCAGCTCCAGGCCGCGATTCCGAGCCCGAGGGCCGCCCCGAGCAACGCGGACGCTCCGCGATCGCGACAGCGGCCGAGCAGCGCGACGGCAGCAGCAACGCAGATCGGAAAAACGACCAGCAGCACCGCGTTGTGTGAAAAGCCGACCGCGGCGATGCTGGCGGCAAGCATCGCGGTCGATCCGCGCAACTCCCCCGTGGCGATGCGATGAAACGCCAGCGCGATCAGCGGCAGGAAACAGACCGCCGCGAATTCCGCGGCCGCGTGGCGCACATAGAGGTCAACGAGGATGTACGGCGCAAAAAAGAACGCGGCAGCCGCCACGATCGCACCCAAAATCCCGCCGATGCGCCTGCCGAGGACATGCATCGTTGCGCCGGCAAGAAAGAAGAGGAGCAGCAGCGCGATGTTTTCGGCGAGGATGAAACCGGCGCCGAGACGATGAACGATCTCGGCGAGAGCCTGCATCAGCGGGGGTACGAACACCCACACGGGCTCGCCATGCCCGGCACCGAGATGCGGGGCCCACCGCGGCAGCAGAATCCCATAGCGGACGTTGTCGTCGAATTCGACGAGCCGGGTCAGATAGATCAGAGCATCATGGCCGGCGAGAGTGCGGGCGGCGAAAAGGCCCCGCGCAGCGATGCAGCCGAGGAGCATGCTGACGACCCAGGCTGCGGCAGGGCCACGTCGGAATCGCGAGTGCACTCGAGCCAACATAGCACTCGATAGGTCGCCGGAAGCAGTTTCCTGTACGCTTTCCTTCGGATGAAGGCCCGCAGCGTCGTCGCCATCGCGATCGCCGTTTACCTTCTCCTCGTATTCCTCGACCGTTTCCTCCTGGTCGAGCTGTTGTTCGAGCGTGTCGGAATTGCCTTTCTCTTCGCCATCGCCGCCGCGCTCGCCTGCATCGGTGCGGGATTCATCGCGCTGCGTTGCCGCGGCGACGCCGTCGTCCAGCTGGTCGTTGGCCTTCCGCTGTTCGGCACCATCTGTTTTCTCGTCGGACTGCTGAAGATCTCTCCCTGGACGATGGTGCCGATCGTCGGCATCTTCGGAGGGATCGGCGGCCTCAGCTTGGCCCGGGGGTGGACCGCCGAGAGCCGTTGTCCGCCACTGGAGTTCGCGGCGATTGCGTCGGTGTTCGTCGCCGGATTCATTGCCGCGCAGGCGCCGCCGTCGACGCTGGACGAGCTGGCCTATCACCTCGCGGTTCCGTGGACCTGGGTGAAGAACGGCCGGGCGATCGAGCTTCCACTCAACTCGCACTCCTACTTTCCCATGGGCGTCGAGTCGGCCGACCTTCCCTTCCTGACGATCCTGGGCACGGGCGGCGGTATCGCCTCGCACTTTCTGCACCTTTTCGCCGCGGCTGCTACGGCACTGTTGCTCTTCCGCATGGCGCGGCGCAATGGCCTCATCACTGCTGCCATCGTCACCACGCCCGCGTTGGCAGTGTCGGCTGGCTGGTCGCTCGTCGACTGGAACCTTCTCGGCGTCTCCGTCGCCCTGGTGATGGCGCTCGAAGCGGACGATGCCCCGGCTTCCGCAGGCGCAATCGCCGCGGGCCTTCTGACGAAGTACACATTCATTCCGATTGCGGTGATCGCGGTCGTGGCGACGCGCCGCTTTCGCGGCCTGCTGCCTGGCGTGGCGCTCGGTTCGATCTTTTTTATCCGCAACCTGATCCTCACCGGCAATCCGGTCGCGCCGTTCTTCACCGCGCTTGCGCCGCACGTAGCGCACTATCGCGCCGGCGCATTCCTTTCCGATTACCTCTTCAGCGGCCGGTTCCTCGATGAGGGCCTCGGCGCGTCGATGCTGATGGCCTGCACACTGACCGCCGGCCTGTTGTCATGGATTCTGATTGCCGCCGGAGCGTTGCTGTTCCTGCTCGCGCCGTCCGCAAGGCTGCTGATCCCCTTCTTTGCTATTCCCGCCGCACGCGCGGCGACGCCGGGACGCTTCCTGCGCGTTTTGATCGCCGTCGCGGTCATCGGCCAGCTTTTGCTGATCGCCTATTTCACGGATCGCAGCGGAGCGTTCGGCCTTCTCGCCGGCCGCGTGTCGGACGAGCAGTACCTGGCTGACGCGCGTCCGTCGATTTCCACGGTCACGGCGGTGGACGCGATTCTTCCGGGGGGCTCGCGGACGCTGATCATCGGACTGAGCGAGACGTTCTGGTTTGAGCATGACGTGCGCGGCGGCGGGAACTTCGATGGCCCGCGCGTTTCGCGCTACCTCGACGCGGGACCGGCCGATGCGCTCTACGCGCGTCTGAAAGACGGCGGGATCACGCACGTGGCGGTGATCTTCGCCCCACCGCCGACGCAGGTAGCGAAGAAGATCGAGGAACGGGAGACGGCGCTTTCGCCCGCCGCCCAACGCGCGCTGGCCCAGACGCTCGATCGCTATGCCGCGAGCGTGATGCAGCGCAGCGGGGCGACGCTGTTTGCCCTGCGGTGACGTAGCGCCGCCTCTCAGGCGGCGCGCCGGCTGGAGCCGGCTCTACGTAGCGCCGGCTCTCGAGCCGGCGCAGACCCTGCCGTTCTCTGGGGAGCCGCCTGAGAGGCGGCTCTACGTTCAGACCGTGACCGCTTCCGCGCCCACGCCCGCTGCGATCCGCAACGCTTCCGCCTTGTCCGTCGACTCCCAGGTGAACTCCGGCTCGGTGCGGCCGAAGTGCCCATAGGCGGCGGTCTTCTTGTAGATCGGGCGGCGCAGCTTCAGCGACTCGATGATGCCGCGCGGCGTGAGCTGGAAATGCTCGCGCACGAGCTCCGAAATACGTTGCGGATCGACGCGGCACGTCCCGAACGTTTCCACGTAGACCGAGACCGGGTCGGCGACGCCGATCGCATACGCGAGCTGCACTTCCACCTCGTCCGCGAGGCCGGAGGCGACGATGTTCTTGGCGATGTGGCGCGCCATGTAGCACGCCGAACGATCGACCTTGGTGGGATCTTTTCCGGAGAAGGAGCCGCCCCCGTGCCGCCCGCGGCCGCCGTAGGTGTCGACGATGATCTTGCGCCCGGTCAGGCCGGTGTCCCCTTGCGGCCCGCCGACGACGAAGCGGCCGGTCGGATTGATGTGAAAGACCGTGTCCTTATCGATGAGTTCCGGGGAGACGGTCTGTCGGATCACCCTGTCGATGATCGCCTCGCGCAGGTCGCGATTGCTGACGTCGGGCGAATGCTGCGACGAGATCACGATGGCGCTGGCGCGCACCGGGCGCTTTCCTTCGTACTCGATGGTCACCTGGGACTTGCCGTCGGGCCGCAGGAAGGCGAGCTCGCCCGATCGTCGCACTTCGCCGAGCCGCCGCACGAGCTTGTGCGCCAGCATGATCGGCAGCGGCATCAGCTCCGGAGTTTCGCGGCAGGCAAAGCCGAACATCAGTCCCTGATCGCCGGCGCCTCCGGTGTCGACGCCCTGCGCGATGTCGGGCGACTGCGGATCGATCGAGGAGATCACCGCGCAGGTTTCGCTGTCGAAGCCGTATTTGGCGCGGGTGTAGCCGATCTCGCGAATGGTGTTGCGCACGATCGACGGGAAATCGACGTAGGTTTTGGTGGTGATTTCGCCCGAAATCATGGCCAGGCCGGTGGTGACCAGCGTCTCGCAGGCCACACGCCCCAGCGGATCCTCGGCCAGGACGGCGTCGAGGATGGCGTCAGAGATCTGATCGGCGATTTTGTCCGGGTGACCGTCGGTCACCGATTCCGAGGTGAAGAGCGTTCGGTGCATACCCATGTCGGGAACTCCTTGATGAGAACCGGGAAATCCTAACATACCAAGTAGGGCACGGCTGCGCCGTGCCGTACTCCGGTCGGCGACCCTTCAGAATCCTTCGAGCAGGTTCGTGATCAGTGTCTCAGCGAAGCGTTGCGCGATCTCGGTAATGGCGCGGGTTTCCTGGTCGAAGGCGTCGGTCGACTCGAGATTGACCTGGTAGTTCTCGACGAAGCGGTACTGGTCGTTCTTCCAGAGCACCTTGTCTTCGTTGCGATGGTCGAGGAGCTCGATCTTCGCGGTGATGGAGATCTGGTACTGCGTGGCGCGCCCTTGCTGGTTGAAGGCGATCGGAAAAATGCCGAAGCTGTCGATCGAGCCGCGCAGGATGACGTCGGCCTCGTTTGGATTACTGACCAGCTTCAGGCGCCCGCGGGCGACCATCTCGTCGGCAACCGCCTGCGTCACGCGTTGCTCCAGCTGCACGCGCGTGGTGCGATTCACGAACGCCGGTACCTCGACGGTCCGAGTCTTCGGATCGAGGAAGTTGCTGTGGCCGACCAGCGCGTATCCGCATGCTGCCGCGAGCAACGCGAGCGGTGCGAGAGGGAGTGTCCGTTTCATACAGACGAGGTTAACAGTTAACCGTTAACAGTTAACAGGGGTCGATCACGTGGTAACCGTTAACTGTTAACTCTTGACGACGACATTCACGAGTTTCCCGGGAACGTAAATTGTCTTCACGACATTCTTGCCCGCGATCCACTGCTGCACGCGCTCGTTGCCGCGCACCGCCGCGAGCACCTGCTCCTCGATCGGCGGATTGGCCACCTCGACATGACCGCGGAGCTTCCCGTTCACCTGCACCACGATGGTGACCGAATCTTCGCGCATCAGCGCCGGATCGGCCTCCGGCCAGCGCGACGTCAGGATGAATGGTTGCTTGCCGAGCTTCTCCCACAGCTCCTCGGTGATGTGCGGCGCGAACGGATGCAGAAGCTGCAGCAGGATGGAATAGCTTTCCGAGACATTCTCGCCGGCCGCGATCGCGTCGCCGATGGCGTTCGACAACTCCATCAGCGCGGAGATCGCGGTGTTGAACTCGAATCGCTCGATGCGCTGCGTCACCGCGGCGATGGTCTGGTGCGTCTTGCGGATGAGCGTGGGGGCCGGCGCCCTCGCCGGCCCCGCAGCGGGCGAGACAACCGCCGCAACACTCTCCCCATGATTCCAGACACGCCCGAGAAAACGATACGCGCCGATAACGCCCTCGTCCGACCACGCCGCCTCTTTCTCCGGCGGAGCGATGAAGAGCGTGTAGACGCGCTCGGTGTCGGCGCCGAAACGGTCGATCAGCTCATCCGGCGGAACGACATTGAGGCGCGACTTGGACATCTTGCCCACTTCGGCGAGCAGCTCGACACCCTTGTGGAAGGGCTTGCCGTCGCGCCACTCGATTTCGTTGAGCGCCACCCACGCCATGTTGTCCGATGGATCGCGATAGCCCTCTTTGGTGATCGGCCCCTGATTGAAGAGCCTGGTGAACGGCTCCTCGAAATCGACCAGACCGATGTCGTGCAGCGTGCGGCAGATGAAACGCGCATAGAGCAGATGGAGGATGGCGTGTTCGATCCCGCCGATGTACTGGTCGACCGGCAGCCAGCGATTGACGAGGCGCGAATCGAAGATCCCGGTGCCATCGCGCGCGGATATGAATCGCGCGTAGTACCACGAGGAGTCGACGAAGGTGTCCATGGTGTCGGTTTCGCGCCGCGCCGCGCCGCCGCACTTCGGGCAGGTTGTGTTTACGAACCCGGCATCTTTGGCTAGCGGGTTCCCTTCCCTGCCGGTGAACGGCACGTCGAGCGGAAGCACGACCGGCAGTTGGTCTTCCTGTACCGGGACAATGCCACATCCGTCGCAGTACAAAATCGGGATCGGCGTCCCCCAGTAGCGCTGGCGCGAGATCAGCCAGTCGCGCAGGCGGTAGCGGACCATCTTTCTGCCGATGCCGCGGAGCTCGATCTCCTCGATGATCCGCTCGATCGCCTTGGGCGTCGGAAGACCGCTGATGACGCCGGAGTTGACGGAGATGCCGTCTTCCTTGTCGACATAGGCTTCACGTAGAGCCGGCTCGGATGCTTCACGTAGAGCCGGCTCGGATGCTTCACGTAGAGCCGGCTCGGATGCTTCACGTAGAGCCGGCTCTCCAGCCGGCTCGGACCGGCTAAGAGCCGGTCCTACGTTCGTCGGTCCTACGTTCGCCGGTGCTGCGGTTTTCGGCGCGACGACCATGCGGATCGGCAGGTCGTACTGTTTCGCGAATTCGAAATCGCGCTGATCGTGTCCCGGAACGGCCATGATCGCGCCCGTCCCGTATTGCATCAGCACGAAGTTGCCGAGCCAGATCGGAATTTGCTCGTTGGTGAATGGATTGATGGCCGTCGATCCGGTGAATCGCCCTTCTTTTCCCGACTCCTGCCGCTCGAGCGCGCTCTGGTTGTGGACGGTCGCCATCCATCGCTCGGTCTCCTGGCGATTGGGAGCGTTGGCGATCAACGCGGGAACGTGGGGATGCTCCGGCGCGAGCACCATGAACGTCGCGCCATAAATCGTGTCCGGCCGCGTGGTGAAGATGCGGATCGGGCGGCCAAGCGCGGGGACGGAGAAATCGACATCCGCACCGATCGATCGGCCGATCCAGTTGCGCTGCATCAGCTTCACTTTTTCCGGCCAGTCGTGGAGCGTATCGAGCCCGGCGTCGAGCCGGTCGGCGTAAT
Source organism: Thermoanaerobaculia bacterium (assembly GCA_041483175.1). Taxonomy (GTDB): domain Bacteria; phylum Acidobacteriota; class Thermoanaerobaculia; order Gp7-AA8; family Gp7-AA8; genus Gp7-AA10. The sequence goes on from JBGPFD010000007.1 coordinate 7,616, forward strand.
CGGTGATTCTGAAGAACCACTGCTCCAGCTCGCGCTGCACCACGACCGAGTCGCATCGCTCGCACCGGCCGTCGATCACCTGCTCATTCGCCAGCACTGTCTGATCGCTAGGACACCAGTTGACCGGCGCTTTGCCGCGGTAGGCCAGCCCTCGCTTGTAGAGCTGCAGGAACAGCCACTGATTCCAGTGGTAATACTCCGGCTCGCAGGAGGCGAGCTCTTTCGACCAGTCGTAGAGGATGCCCCAGCGCGTGAACTGGCCCTTCATGTTGGCGATGTTGCCGACGGTCCACTGGCGCGGATGGATGCCGCGCTTGATCGCCGCGTTTTCTGCGGGAAGGCCGAAGGCGTCCCATCCCATCGGATTGAGCACCGTCCGGCCGCGCATGCGGAGAAATCGAAACAGCGCGTCGCCGAGGATGTAGTTGCGGCCGTGGCCGACGTGGAGGTCGCCCGACGGATAGGGAAACATGTTGAGCATGTAGTACTTCTCGCCAGGGCGCGTGACGTCGACCTCCGCCACGCGGGCGTCGGCCCACGCGCGTTGCCATTTCAGTTCGATCGATTTCGGGTCGTAAAGCATAAAGACGCGACAGTGTAGCGGCGGGGGCCCTCGCCCGCCAGCGGCGCACCGGGACGTGCGCCGCTACACTTCGTATGTGAACGTGACCGGCCCGTCGTTCTCCAGCGAGACGATCATCATTTCGCGAAAGCGGCCGGTCTGCACTGAAATGCCGGTGGAACCGAGGGCGGCGACAAAGACCTCGAACAGCGCGCGCGCCCGTTCGGGCTCCTCAGCGTTGTCGAAGCTGGGGCGGCGGCCGCGGGCGATCGATCCGGCGAGGGTGAACTGGGAAACGGCGAGGATCGCGCCGCCGGTCTCCGCGACGTCGCGATTCATCTTCCCCCCCTCGTCGCTGAAGATGCGCAGCTCGCGGATCTTTCGTCCGGCGTCCTGCATCCCCGTTTCCGTGTCGCCCTTCTCGACCGCGGCGAGCACCAGGAGGCCGGCGCCAATTTCGGCGACGTTCTCGCCGGCGACGCTCACTGATGCGCGCCGCACACGCTGAATCACACACTTCATAGCGAGCGATTCTACGTGCTACATTTCCAAGATGTACGACGGCGAGCGATTCAACAGCATCACCCATCTGGTCAGCACCGTCCTGGCGCTGATCGGCACAGCGGTGGTGGTGACGCTCGCCGCCACGCACACCGGTCCGCGAACGGTCACCGCGGTGTCGGTCTACGGCGCGATGCTCGTCGTGCTCTATCTAAGCTCGACGCTGTATCACAGCCTGCGCGGCAGGGCGAAGCAGCTCTTCCACGTCATGGACCACACGTCGATCTATCTGTTGATCGCCGGCACGTACACACCGTTCACGCTGGTGACGCTGCGCGGCGCCTGGGGATGGTGGCTGTTCGGAATCGTCTGGGTCCTCGCGGCAGCCGGCGTAGCCAAGGACGTGTTCCTGCCCGGCCGATTCCGCGCGATTTCCGTGAGCCTTTACCTGTTGATGGGGTGGCTCATCGTCATCGCCTTCGCTCCGCTGCAACGCGCGCTGCCGCCGGCGGGCATCGCCTGGCTCGTCGCAGGCGGCATCGTCTACACCGTGGGAATCATCTTCTACGCGCTTTCCAAGCGCATGGTGCACATGCACGGCGTGTGGCATTTGTTCGTCCTCGGCGGGAGCATTTGCCACTACATCGTGGTGCTGCGATACGTCGCGCTGGCGCCGGTCTACGTGTCGTAGAAAATGGGCTGCCGTTCACTTCTTCGGACTACAATCGCTGCATGGCAAGCGTGAACAAAGTGATCCTGGTCGGGCGGTTGGGAAAAGACCCTGAGATCCGCTCGACTCCGAACGGATCGACCGTCGCAAAGTTCAGCATCGCCACCGACGAGCGCTTCACCGATCGCAACGGCGAGAAGCAGGAGCGCACCGAGTGGCACAACATCGTCGCCTGGGGAAAGCTGGCGGAGATCTGCGGGCAGTATCTGCGGAAGGGCAAACTCGTCTACATCGAGGGCTCGATCCGCACCGATAGCTGGGACGACAAGGAATCGAAGCAGAAACGATACCGCACCGACATCATCGCCAATCAGATGCAGATGCTCGATCGAAAGGGCGACGAGAACAGCGGCGGTGCGTACGCCGGCGCAGGCAAGAGCGGTCCCGCGGAAGCAACGGCACAACAGGTCGAAGAAGACGAAGACGTGCCGTTCTAGGCGCCATAACCCCTCATCCGGTCCTTCGCTCCGCTCAGGGCCACCTTCTCCCCGCAGACGGGGAGAAGGTTTTCGAGGCCCTCGCGCGAGTCCCCTCGCCCCGCGAAGCGGGGAGAGGGTGCCGCGAAGCGGCGGGTGAGGGGCCCGTTACACGCCGTACCGCTCTCGCAGGATGCGCAGATGGTGCCGCTCGTGTCCCAGCGCAATGTAGGCCAGCGCGCGGACGCTGACAGGCTTCTCGTTCGCCGTCCCCAGCCTCGTCCACACGTGCGCCGGAAGACCGCGGAACAGCGCCACGGTGGCGTGGCGCACCGCCTCGTATTCGTCGACCAGATCGCGCAGCGTTCGGCGGTCGAACTCCGCGGCCGCCGCATACGCGTTCTCATCGAAGGCCGGCAGCGGCTTCGATTCTCCCCGGGCGATGGCCAGCGCGCGATAGGTGAAGACCCGCTCCGCGTCGGCCACGTGCCCGATCAGCTGCTTGACGCTCCACTTTCCCGGCGCGTAGCGGAACGCCGCTTTGTCGTCGGTCAGCATGTGGAAAAGCGCGACGCTTTCCCTCCCCTGCTTCTCCAGCGCGGCGGTGACATCTTCCTCGGGCACCAGCGCCACGTAGCCTTTGACGGACTCGGAGTGTTCGGTAGCAGCGGGTCGATTGCTCATGACAACATCATCGCATGAACATCGAGATTCGACCGCTGGCCACGACGGACGAAATGCGCCGCTGCGCCGCGATGATGTGCGCTACCGATCCGTGGATCACCATCGGCCGCACCTTTGATCAGTCGCTGGCGATGCTGCAGGAAGGGACGCGCGAGATCTTTGTTGCGTACGAAGGCAGTGCGCTCCGCGGCTTCATCGTGCTGAACATGCGCGGCGCGTTCGTCGGCTACATCCAGACCATTTGCGTCGACACGGAGGCGCGCGGCTCCGGCATCGGGACGCGGCTGATCGAATTCGCCGAGACGCGTATCTTCGCCCAGGCGCCGAACGTCTTCCTCTGCGTCTCATCGTTCAATCCACGGGCCCGAGCGCTGTACGAGCGGCTCGGGTACGAGCTTGTCGGAGAGCTGAAGGATTACGTGATCCGCGGCGCGTCGGAATTTCTGATGCGAAAGACGATCGGCCCGCTGCGAGGTTAGGTCCACTCCTCGCGGCCACTCCGGCCCGTGCCTGGGCTGCGACCGGCGTCCGGGCGAGAAGCATCTGCGGAGCGCCGCGTCTTCGCAAACGCTTCTACAAATCGCGCGGCTTCCTCGGTCACGTCTTCGAATCGCGCGGCGGCCGGAGGGGCGGCACGCCGCAACTCGTCAACATGTTGAGAATATTGCGCGACGCGGCGCGCCGCTTCTTCCATGCGCGCGCCGAGGGTGGTGTCCTCACGCATGCGCTGTTGGAGGAAGCGCTGAATCTCTGGAACGCGCTCGATGGCGCTGCAAAACATCACCACGTCGTTTCCCGCGAGCAGCGCGCGTTCGGCGATGCTCTCGTACGATCCGACGTCGGCGACGGCATGCATCTCCATGTCGTCGGTGATGGCCAGCCCGTGGAATCCGGCATGTCCGCGCAGCAGGTCCGTGGCGATTCGCCGGCTGAGCGTTGCCGGCAGATCGGGCTCATCGATCTGCGGATAGGTGCCGTGGCCGATCATGATCGCCCCCGCCTCGTTTCCGAGGCGCGCGAATGGGAGGAGATCGCGGGCTCCGAGAGCGTCGAGCGAGACGTCGATCACCGTCGCGCCGTAGTGCGGATCGGCCGAGCCGCTGCCGATACCCGGGAAGTGCTTCAGACAGGAGCCGGTACCGCCGGAATGCAGCCCGCGCATGAACGGGCCGGCGAGGTCGAGCACCGTTTCGACGTCCCGGCCGAACATCCGTCCCTCCAGCCCCTTCGGCGCTTCCGCGCCGCCGATGTCGACCACCGGCGCGAGGTCGACCTCAATGTCGAAATAGCGCAGGGCCATGCCGAAGACCTTCCCCGACCAGGACGAAAGCTCAGCCGGCGTCTCCCCTCCCGCAAATGTCCCGGCGCCCGGCAGGCCGGGGATCAGATTGCGCAGCCGGTCGACCCGTCCTCCTTCTTCGTCGATCATGAACAGCAGCGGCCGGCGGGCGATCGACTTCACTTCGCGCACCAGCTCGTGGAGCTGTTGCGCGTCGCCGATGTTCCGGCCGAAGAGAATCACCGCGCAGGGGCAGCTGTCGCGAAGAATCGACCGTTCCAGATCGGTCAGCGACTTGCCTGTCAGGCCGATGCCCAGAAGATTCATCGTTATTTCTATGGGTTTATGCCGGTTAACAGTTAACAGTCAACGGTTAACAGGCCCGCCCACCATTTTTCCTGTTAACTGTTATCCGTTAGCTTCTCCTTGAGCCGCTGCAGCTCGTTCAACGCCTGAATGGGCGTCATCGCTTCCGGCTGCAGATCGCGCACCGCGTCGACCACATCGCGCTCGCGCGAATCGAATAGCGACAGTTGCCGCGACGCGGGGCGGGCGCGGCCGCGGGTCTCCTCGACCAGATCGTGTTCCTTCCGCTCCAGCGTCGCGAGAATTTCGCGTGCGCGATCGATCACCGAAGGGGGAATCCCGGCGAGCTTCGCCACCTGGATTCCGTAGCTCTTGTCGGCCGCTCCCGGCACGACCTTGCGCAGAAAGATGATCTGATCGTTCCACTCCTTGACGGCGACGTTGCAGTTCGCGACGCGCGGCTTCGTCTTTGCCAGATCGGTCACTTCGTGATAGTGCGTGGCGAAGAGCGTGATGCCGCCGGAGTTTGGATGATCGTGCAGAAACTCGATGATGGCCCAGGCCAGCGACAGGCCGTCGAACGTCGCCGTGCCGCGCCCCACCTCATCGAGGATGATCAGGGAGCGGTCCGTGGCGTTGTTGAGAATGTTGGCCGTCTCATGCATCTCCACCATGAAGGTGGACTCGCCGCGCGCGAGCTGATCGGATGCGCCGACGCGGGTGAAGATCCGATCAACGATGCCCAGCCGCGCCGACGATGCGGGGACGAAACTGCCGGCCTGATTCAAGAGAACGATCAGCGCCACCTGCCGCAGATACGTCGACTTGCCGCCCATGTTCGGCCCAGTGATCACCTGGATTCCGTTGCGGTCGCGCACGATTTCCGTGTTGTTCGGAATGAATCGCTCGGCGGCGATGGCCTCGATCACCGGATGGCGGCCATCTTCGATCATGATCTCCGCCTCCTCGCTCAGCGTCGCGCGCACGTAGCGGTTGCGGATCGCCAGCGTGGCGAAGGCGCAGAGGGCGTCGACCTGTCCCGCCGCGGTCGCGGTGGTGAGAATCGCGGCAGAGGATCGTGCCACGGCCTCAAGGAGCTCCTCGTACAGGCGCAACTCGATGGCGATCGCTTTCTCCTCCGCTCCAGTGATCTTCTCTTCCAGCTCCTTCAGATCGGGAGTGATGAAGCGCTCGGCGTTGACCAGCGTCTGCTTGCGGATGTAGTCGGCCGGCACGCGGCTCAGGTTCGCCTTGGAGACTTCGATGAAATAGCCAAAGACGCTGTTGAAGCGGATCTTCAGCGAGCCGATGCCGGTTCGTTCTTTTTCACGCGCTTCGATCTGCATGAGGATTGATTTCGAATCGCGGGCGATGTGGCGCAGCGCGTCGAGCTCCGCGTCGACGCCGCCCCGGATCACGCCGCCCTCGCGCACGGTCATCGGCGCATCGTCGGCGATGTTGTTGGCAATCCGCGCCATCACCGCAGGCATGGGGTCGAGGCGCTCGCGCAGCGACCGCAGCAGCGGCCCCTGGAGCGGGACCATCGCCGTCCGCAGCTCTCCGGCCGCGAGAAGCGACGCCGCGAGGGTGAGGCACTCGCGCGGCGTGGCGGTGCGCAGCGTGACACGCGCCGTGAGCCGCTCGAGATCGGCGATGGCAGCGAGATGCTGCGTCATGGGCTCGAGGATGGCGCGCGAGCGCGTCAACTCGTCGACCGCGTCGTGGCGGTCGAAAATCGTCTCGCGGAGCTTCAGCGGCCGCGTGATCCAGCTTCGCAGCGCGCGCGCACCCATCGCCGACCGCGTCAGGTTGACCACCGTCCAGAGCGAGGCGCGCGGCTGGCCGGGGTCGCGCGACTGCAAGACCTCCAGGTTCGCCAGAGTCGCCGCATCGAGCTGCAGGAAATCACTCTGATCGTCGACCCGCAAGGCGCGGACGTGATCGAGGCTCCGCTTGTGACTCGCGGCCGCGTACCGGAGCGCGGCCCCGGCGGCGCCGACACGGAGGTCCTCGCCTTCCAGACCGAAACCGCGGAGCGACTGCGTGGCGAAATGCCTGGTGAGATAGTCGCGGGCGCCGCCAGTCTCGAACAGTGACGGCTCGACCGCGGTGGTTGGAATCTGCAGCGAAAGATCGGTCTCCTTCGGAACGATCGCCTCGCGCGGCGCCAGGCGGGCGATGTCGTCGCGAAGCCGCGGGTCGGCGGCGCCGCTGTACGCGGTTACGAAAAAATCGCCGGTGGAGACGTCGAGATACGCCGCGCCGATGGCCTCCCCGTTCGGCACGAGCGACAACAGGTAGCAGCTGTCGCGATCGACGATGGCGCTCTCAGTGGCCGTCCCGGGCGTGACGATGCGGACGATCTCGCGCCGCACGAGGCCCTTGGCCACGGCAGGATCTTCGACCTGATCGCAGAGCGCAACGCGGAATCCAAGCTTGATCAGCTTGGCCACGTAGGCATCGGCCGCGTGATAGGGCACGCCACACATCGGCGCTTCGTGATCCTGTCCCTTTCCGCGCGCGGTCAGCACCAGATCGAGCAGCGGCGCGGCCTTCTCCGCGTCTTCGAAAAACATTTCGTAGAAATCGCCGAGCCTGTAGAAGAGGATGGCGTCAGGGACCTGACGCTTCATCTCGAAGTACTGCTCGAGCATGGGGGTGGTGCTCTTCATGGCCTTAGGTCTTAGGCGTTGGGCGTTAGGTGGAGAACCTAACGCCTAGCGCCTGACACCTAACGCCTCAGTTTACCGGCTTTCGGATCGCCAGCAGCGACCCGTCGCGCGCATCGAGCTCGACGACGACTGCATCGCGCAACGCGCTGTGAGGAATCCGGTCGCAGAGGACGATCCACCGCGCCCGCCCTCCCCCCTCTCCCCGCCCGGCGTACGCCACGTGGACCGCTTCGTAGACGGCGAAACGAACGCCATCGCGGCTCCGCAGGATTGCCACCGCGCGGACCGCGGCGTCGTTGCTGAGAATGCGATCGTGCCGGCGGGAGGGATCGTCGCTGTTGCGCAGAGCGAAAAAAAGTCCGGCGCAGAACACGATCCACAGCGGGTAGAGCAGCCACAATCGCCGGCGCACGCAGGCTATGATAGCGGCCGGATGACACGCACGGAGATCGAGCAAAAACTGATCGAGCTGGTACGGAAAGAAAAGGACGTTCCCGGGGAGAACCTCAGCTCCGACACGCCCCTGGCCGACGTCGGCATCGACTCGCTCGACGCGCTGACCATCCTTTTCGCCATCGAGGAGGATTTTCACATCTCCATTCCGGATGACAAGGCGCGAGCGATCAAGACGTTTGGGGATATGGTCACGGTTGTGCAGGAGCTCCTTCCGTCTCCGCCGTAAAAGGAATTTCGAATTTCGAATGAAGAATTAAGAATTCAGAAACCCCGCCGACCGAATCGATTTGCTTCATTCTCAATTCTTCATTCGAAATTCTTCATTCATGGTTCGTCGCGTCGTCATCACCGGCCTGGGCATCGTTTCCCCCTTCGGTCGCGGGCGCGCTTCCGCACGCGAGGCAATGCGCGAGGGCCGCAGCGGCATCCGCACGATCGAGAGCGCCGACACGTCCACCCTGAACTGCCACATCGCCGGTGAGGTGCCCGCCGCGGCGCATCAGGGCACGTTTCGTGGCGTCGATCGCTTCAGCCGCTTCGCGCTGCTGGCGGCCGAGGAGGCAGTCGAGCAGGCCGGCATGCGTGGCGCCGTCGATCCCGAGCGTTTCGGCGTGATCATCGGCACGGCCCTTGGAGGGTCGGAGACGCTCGACGCGGCCTACCGCCGCGTCTACAAAGACGGCCAGGGCCGCGTGGTGCCGCTGACGATCCCCATGTCGATGTACAACGCCGCGGCCAGTGCTGTTTCGATGCACTTCGGCGCGAAGGGAGTGGCGTATGCGCCGGTCTCCGCGTGTGCGTCGAGTGCGCACGCCATCGGTCAGGCCTTTCACGCCATCCGCGCCGGGCAGGCGGATGCGATTCTAGCGGGGGGCGCCGATGCTCCTCTCACCTTCGGCATCATCCTGGCGTGGGAGTCGATGCGCGTTCTGGCCATCGATAACGAGCATCCGGAAAAGGCATGCCGGCCGTTCAGTGCCGATCGCAAGGGTCTCGTCCTGGCGGAAGGAGCGGCAGTGCTGCTGCTCGAATCGATGGATCACGCGAAGGCCAGGGGACAGTCCATCCTTGGAGAGGTCGCCGGTTTCGGAATCACCAGCGATGCCGGTCACGTGACGGATCCCTCCGCCGACGGCGAAGCGCGCGCGATCCGGCTGGCACTGCGCGACGGATCGCTCGCCGAGCGTGACGTCGCCTACATCAACGCCCATGGCACGGCGACGCGCGCCAACGACATCGCGGAAACGGCGGCCATCAAGGCGGTGTTCGGCGACCGCGCGGCGCAGATTCCGGTCAGTTCGACGAAGTCGATGCACGGCCACGCCATGGGAGCGAGCGGCGCGATCGAGATCGCCTGCTCGCTGCTCGCGCTCAATGACGGCTTCATTCCACCGACCATCAACCTCGACACGCGCGACCCCCAGTGCGATCTCGATTACGTGCCGCACGCCTCCCGCCCCGCGCGCCTGCCGCTGTTTCTGTCGCACTCGTTCGGATTCGGCGGAATGAACGGCGTGCTCGCCGTGCGCACGATCCATGGCCTCTGATTTGTTACTATCCTTTTGAACCACACAGCGGAGGAGCGGTTTTGATCGTCGAAAAGAAGCGCACCGAGAATTTCACCATCCTCTACGTGGAAGGGTTGATCAAACTCGGAGAGAGCGCGGAGTTCTTTTCTTCGGCGCTGGAAAGCGTGCTGAAGAACGAGACCTCAAACGTGATCATCGATTTCACCAGGATCGACTACATCGACTCCACCGGCATCGGCGAGCTGGTCGGCTACCTCGGCAAATTCACCACGCAGAACCGAAAGCTGATCCTGGTGAACCCCTCCGAGCGCATCATGAAGCTGCTCAAGCTGGCGAAGCTCGACACGGTATTCAAGATCTACAACACCGAGGAAGAGGCCATCGCCGCGGAGAGCGGAAGCGCACCGGCGCGGGCGTAAGGTGTGGGAGCAGCCGCCCACGGCCGCTCAGCGGCGGGCGAGGGCGCCCGCCGCCACACTCACTGGGCTTAAACTGCACGCCATGCAGCCGCTGGCCAACGTTTATCGCGGCGATCAGCTCGAGTCGTTTCATAGCGGATCGATCGCCGTGGTCGACTCGCTCGGACGGCTGCTCGCATTCGCCGGCGATCCGGCGTTCGTCGCCTGCCTCCGTTCGGCGGCCAAGCCGTTTCAGGCGCTGCCGCTGCTGGAGTACGGCGGTGACGAGGAATACGACCTCTCGGGCGAAGAGATCGCCATCACCTGCGGATCGCATGGCGGTGAGCCAATCCACGTGAGCACCGCGGCGGCGCTCCTGCGCAAGGGCGACTTCGACGAGGAGGACCTCCTCTGCGGGGCGCAACTTCCGTACGACGAAAAGGCCGCCGCGGAGCTGCGTGCCTCCGGCGAGCATCCTTCCCCGCTGCACAACAACTGTTCCGGCAAGCACGCCGGCATGCTGCTGGCCACGAAGGTCATGGACGCGCCGAGCGCGAATTACATCGACCCGTCGCATCCGCTGCAGGATGCCATCCGTTCCGTCCTCGGCGACTTTGCGGGCGTCGATCCGGAGCAGATCCCGACGGCGACCGACGGTTGCGGCGTTCCGGCGTTTTTCCTTTCACTGCATCGCGCGGCGTACGCCTACGCACGCCTGATGGCCACCAGCGAAGGCGACGCGCCGGGCGCGCTGGAGCGCTACGGCACCCACGCCAGTCATGTCGTGGAGGCGATGACCGCGTTCCCCTACTTCGTCGCCGGGGCCTGGAGCATCACCACCCCGTTGATCACCGCTTTCAGCGGCGGCTTGCTGGCCAAAGAAGGAGCGGAGGGGTTCTACGCGATGGGCATCGCTCCCTCGCTCGCTCCGGCGTTGACCGACCGGCTGGCGCTCACAGATGATTGCGCGATCGGCGTCGCCCTGAAGATTGACGACGGATCGATGACCCGCGGGCGGAATCCGGTGATCTTGAAAACGCTCGACCTTCTGGGAATGGAGACGGCGTCGAAGCCGGAGTTGGAACGCTATCGGGCTTGGCCGCTGCGCAACGTCGCCGGAACGCTGGTCGGAGAAGTGCGGGCGGAGTTCGCGCTGGAGTTTTTATGAACAATGAACTTGCTCCGCGTTCCTCGTTCATTCATCGTTGATGAGGTGTTGCATGCAGAAAACCATTGCCTTGGCCATGCTCGTGTTCGTTGCCGCAGGATGTCGCACCATCGGCATCACCAACCGGCGCGGTTTTTCCGAGGTCTCGCCGAGTGTGGCGGCGGAGATGATCCTCGACAGCCAGCAGGTGGTCGTGCTCGACGTCCGCGCTTCTTCGGAGTATCGCGGGCCGGAGGGGCACATCGCCGGCTCGCTCAACGCTCCGTTCGACAGCATTGAGCGGCAGCTTCCCGAGCTGTTGCCGTATCAGAAGGAGACGGTGCTCGTCTACGGGCAGAGCTCTACCGATGGCGAAGTCGCGGCGAAACTGCTTACCGTGGCCGGATTCCGCAACGTGGTCCACATTGCGGGCGGCCTGAGGAGTTGGATTGATCACGGCTATCGGACGGTTAACTCGCAGGAATGATCAGGAAGCGCTTTCTCACCTCTCTCGTTGCCGCCGTCGCCCTCTCCGCTTCCGCCGCTCCGACGAATCTCGCCGCGCTGCGCGGCTACGCGACGAAGGCGTTGGCCAGTTGTCCGGACGCCACGATCACGCTCGAGCCGATCGAGCAGCCAGGTCCGGCGGGATTCATCCCCTACCGGCTGACGGAGAAATCGAGCGATCCCTCGTGCGGCCGCGAGGCGTTTCTTCTTCACTCGCCGGCCACCGGGCAGGTCATCATCGGGACGGTCTTTGCGCTGCCGTTCGACAATCGCAGCGCTGAGGTGCGCGTCGCCGAGGCGGCCTCTGCGCTGATGCACCAGGAGCTCACCGCATCCATCACCCGCTTTCCACTGCCCGATGGGCTCCACGCCGTCTCCATCACCAAGCAGACGCGTTCCGGACCGTTTGCCTATCACGGCTACATCGACGCCTCGCAGCAGTTTCTGCTCGTCGGATCGCGCGGAAGTCTCTACATGGATCCCGGCACGAACCTGGTGGAGTCGCTGGGCATCGAAAACGCCGTCCGGCGCGGTAATCCGAAGGCGCGCGTGAAGATCATCGAAATGTCGGATTTCGAATGCCCGGTCTGTGCACGCGCGCACAAGGAAGTGGAGCCGCTGATCGCCAAGCATCTCAGCAAGATTGATTACTACCGGCTCGACCTGCCGCTGTTCGAAAATCACGAATGGGCGCTTCCGGCGGCGCTCGGCGCGCGAGCCGTCGCCCGCGTCGCGCCGGCCAAGTACTGGGCCTACGTGAATTTCATGTTTGGGAATCAGGACGCCATCGGCAAATCGCGGTCGTTCACCGAGGTGCTCAAGAATTTCTGTGAAGATCACGACATCGACTGGAAGCGCGTCGACAAGATCTACTCCTCACCGGCCGAGCAGACGACGCTTCTCGATCAGGTCAGCCGCGCCTTCGACAGTGGCATCAATTCAACGCCGACGTACGTCGTGAACGGACAGATTCTCGGCTACGGGCCGAACGGGAAGTTCACCGTCGATGCGATCAAGAGAGCGCTGGGCGCGAAATGAGGCCTTCGGAGTGCGGCGGCTTGCCGCCGCCTTCTCTGCGAATCTGAAAGTCCCCGCCCGCCGGGCCGGCGAGGACGCCGGCCCCTACACTTGTGCAGAGGTTCCGCCACCCCTCTAGGCCCCTCGCTCCCGCTCGGGGTGACAGCAGCCCCTGCGCGCTGTCACCCCGAGCGTTAGGGAACCTCTGAACAAGGTTCGTGTAGCGGCGGGCGTCTCCGCCCGCCGGGCCGGCGAGGACGCCGGCCCCTACACTTGCGCAGAGGTTCCGCCGCCCCTCCAGGCCCCTCGCTCCCGCTCGGGGTGACAGCAGCCCCTGCGCGACGTTTCCGCGCTCCAGATGACGAATGCTCAGAAGCCGACGCTGATCTTGGCGGCGTAGCTTCGCTGCTCCCCCTGCGTCGCTTCGATCACGAATTTCGGCACGAACAGCGAAAGCCGCAGCCCGGCGGTGTAGCGGTTCACGTCGGAACGGTCAGCGAGCGTGACATCGGGCAGCGCGCTGAGGTGCACCGTGCCGCGCGCATCCGTCCGCATCCGTCCGATCGCGGCGTACGGCATCAGCGGGCCGAAGCCCTTGCTGACGAACAGCTCCACGCCGTAGGTCTTCAGTTTCAGGACGTCGACGCCGCTCAGCGCGCCGTAGGTTCCGCGCAGCGCCAGCTCGGGCGTCGCCAGCGTTCCGCGGATCACCGGAACGTCGAGCGATGCGCCGTAAGTCTTGATCCCGCTGCTGGAGACTTTCGCGTAGGACGCGGAGACGGTTCCCACGCCGAATCCTTTGGTCACCACCAGGCGCGGGACGGCCGCGTAACCGCCGCGCGTGAAGTTGGAGCCCTGCGGCACGGCGCGGCGCCAGTAATCGGCGTTGGTGTCGACTTTGACCAGGTTCGCCGCGACGCCCACATCGAACGAAAGGAGCGCGGTGACGCGCGCCGGCTGCACCGGCGTGGCGTAGATCGCCTGCCCGACGATCCGGGAGAATTGCTGAAATTCGCTTTGCGTGATCGCCGGATCGAACGCCACGTCGGACGCGGCGAGGGGGGCGGCGATCAGAAGAGCCGCGAGAGCAGCTCCGAGCTGACCAGGAATCCGGCCGGAGTGAATGCCACGCGCGAGTCGTTGCACCGCAGCCACCCCTCGCTCACGCCATGTTCGATCCATCCCGGGGCCTCCTCACCACAGAGTTCCAGCAGGTCGGCATAGTGTATCCCGGCGGTCTGCCGCAGCCGCAGGAAAAGGAGTTCGCGCCGGCGCTCCGCGTCGCCCAGCGTTTCGTCCATCTCTGGCGCGAACTCACCGCCGATGTAGCGGCGGATATCGCGCGTGTTGGCAAAACGGCGATCGCCGATGAACGAGTGCGCGCCGATGCCGAAACCGTGATACGGCTGCCGCCGCCAGTATCGAACGTTGTGCCGCGACTCCTCATCGGCACGCGCGAAATTGCTGATCTCGTATTGCATGAGGCCGGCACGCTGCAGCGTGTCGACGGTCTCGAGATAGAGATCGGCGACGAGATCCTCGTCGGGCAGCCGGACGAGGCCGCTTTCGACGCGTCGCCTGAGGGCCGTCTCCTCGTCGAGATCGAGCATGTAAACGGAGAGATGGCCGGCCCCGGAGGCGATCGCCTCGGCGAGCGAAGCGCGAAACGACTCCGCCGTCTGCTCCGGCAATCCGAGGATCAGATCGAGACTGGTGCGAAGTCCGCTGTCGATTGCGTTGCCAATCGCCTGGCGCGCGCGGTCCACGCCGTGAATGCGGCCAATGCCGCGCAGCTCGTCATCGTGAAACGACTGGACGCCGAGGCTCAGTCGGTTGACGCCGAGCGATCGCCAGCACTCGATCGCTTCCGCGGTGACGTCCTCCGGATTCGCTTCCAGCGAGAATTCGGCCTCTGGAGTGACCTCGAACTTCGATCGGATCGCAGCGGCGACACGGGCGAGATGCTCGGGCGCGGTGCGCGACGGCGTCCCGCCGCCAAAGTAGACCGTGTCGGCCCGCTCGCCTGTTCCGCGCGTCTCGATCTCCCCCAGGAGCGCGCCGACGTAGCCCTCCTGCAGGCGCAGGTCCGTGCTGATCACGAACGGGCAGTAGGCGCAGTGCACGCGGCAGAACGGCAGGTGGACATAGATGCCGACCACTGACTGAAGAATCGCCAATACGAGGGCGAAATTCTTCGTCCCTTATAATTGTCGGATGCCCGAACCGGTCCCAGAACCAGCTTCCAGGCGGCCGCGCCTTCTCTGGACTCTCCTTGGAGCGATGGTCCTGGTGGGGCTGCTTCCGCTGGCGGTGTCGCATTACTTTCTGATCGGCATCAACCGCGACTCGCTCGAAACGCTGGAGAAGAAGTATCTGACGCGCTCCGCGGTGAGCATCGCCGGCGATATCCAGAATCTGATTGCCAGTAACACCGAGCAGCTCACCAACATCGCCAACAGCGTGCGCGTCGTCAAGCGAGCGCTCCCGCCCGACACCGACGCGTTCGGCTACATCGCCCGCCGCGACGTGATCACTGATTACCTCGCCTCCGACAGCGACCTCCTCGGGCTGCGAATCCTCAATGCCGCCGGGCAGGGAGCAGAGGCCATCCCCACCGGGCTCGACCAAAGTGCCCTCGAGGAGCTGGACCTCTATCGCGCGGCTGCACTCAAAGGACAGACCGTCACGGGCCGCTTCCAGTACGTTTCGGTCGTCAACCAGCCGGCTGTGGTTCTGGCGGTGCCGGTGACCGACGGCTCGAATGTCATCGGTGTGGTTGAAGGGCTGATCAGCCTCAAGCGGATCACGGATCGAATCCGTGAAGAAGGACGTGGCGACGTCACAGCATTTCTGGTCGACCGCAACGGCCGGGTTCTGATTCACAGCGAGCCGAGCATCGACGTGCAGCGTCCCGATTTCTCGAAGTTGAAAATTGTTCAGGAGTTCGCCAAGGCGCCAGTGCGACTGACCGAGTCGTACGACGAAACGCGTGGTGGCCGGCGCGTGACCATGCTGGGGACGGTCGCGCCCGTCGGTCGCCCCGACTGGGGCGTGGTGGTCGAAAAACCGGCGGCGCTGGCGTTCGCCTCCGTCGACAAAATGGTGCGCGCCACGGTGGAATGGGTTTCCATCGCCCTCGGTCTGGCAATCATCGCCGCGATCGTCTTCGCCTCGGGCATCGCGGCGCCCATCCGCCTTCTGGCGCAGCGGACGTATGAGATCTCCAAGGGCAATTACCAGCAGCGCGTCGACCTGAAGACGCACAACGAGATCGGCGAGCTGGCCGACAATTTCAACACCATGTCGGCGGCAATCGAAGAGGCCGTCGAGCGCCTGAAGAAAGCGGCGCACGAGAACCACCTGCTGTTCATCAACTCCGTTCGCATGCTCGCCGCAGCCATCGATGCGAAGGACCCCTACACGCGCGGCCACTCGGAGCGCGTGGCGCGATACTCGATGGCCATCGGAAAGAATCTGGGCATGCCGGAAAAAGAGATGCGCGATCTGCGCATCAGCGCACTGCTGCATGACGTCGGGAAAATCGGCATCGACGATCGCATCCTGCGCAAACCGGGATCGCTCAGCGACGACGAGTTCGAGATCATGAAGCAGCATCCCGCCAAGGGAGCGGCCATCATGAGCGGCGTCGCGCAGTTGATCGAAATCATCCCGGGCATGAAATACCACCACGAGAAGTGGAGCGGCGGCGGCTATCCCGACAACCTGCAGGGAGAGCAGATTCCGATGCAGGCGAGGATCATCGCCCTTGCCGACACCTTCGACGCCATGACCACCAATCGCCCGTACCAGAAGGCGATGGATCTCTTGTACGTGGTCGACAAGATCAAGAGCTTCGGCGGAACGCGATTCGATCCGCACGTGGTCGAAGGATTCGTCCAGGCGGTCAAGCGCGGCGACATCCAGATCGAAGAGCAGGTCCGAGGCGCCGCGTAGCGTGCCGTTTCAGGGCATTCTGCGGCAACTTCTGCAATCGATCCCTGGCGCCATCGGTGCGGTGTTTCTCGACCGCGAAGGCGAAGCGGTCGATCTCTGGGCCGAACGCGTGTTCGAGATCGGTCCCGAGGGCCTGCGGGCTATCGGCGCTTATGAGGGAATCTTCATCGCTGATGTGAAACGCATCTGCCAGCGGCTCGGCGCCGGGCCGCTCGTGCAACTGGCGATCGAGTTCGAGCATGCCAAAGTGCTCAGTTGCAATCTGAATGAAGGGTACTATCTGGTGGTGGTGTTCGAACGTGGCGCCAATGAGGGCATCGCCTGGCAGAAGCTTCGCGCCTGCCGCGAACGGCTCCTGAATGAGTTCTGATGGGTGGGATGGCGTCCGCAGATGAGTTAGCAGTGAACAGTTAACCGTTAACAGAAAAGGGCGGGCCTGTTAGCTGTTAACCGTTAACTGCTAGCCATCTCCGATGAAACAAAGTCTCTTCATTCTCGCCTGCATCGCGGTCATCGCGTGTGGCCGCGCCGCGCCTCGCACACGGCGGGCCACACAACCGTCCTCGGTGGAGACGGTCGATTCGGTAACCCCGGCCCCGGCGGTACTCCAACCGCCGGCGACGCTGACCGATGAGGGCCCGGCGCCGAAGTCGGGCGGCGACGTCCCGCGGGCCGGCGCTCCCGCTCCCCCGACACCGCAGGACGATGCGTTGCGCGCGTCACTGCCGTTCGCTCCGGCAATCGCCATGGACCCGGTTGACGGCAGCAAGATTTCCATCCGCGCCACCACGCCGACGGCCGATTACAAGGGCCACATCTTTTACTTCTCGTCCGAGGCGAACAAGCGAACGTTTATGAGCAAGCCCGATCAGTTCACGAAGGGCGCGTTCGCCCATCTCTAAGTGCGCTCGATACCGTTAGGATGTTGGGAAGTTACAATGCGGATATCCGAGTTATGTGCGGTGGCCTTCCTGACGTTCTAACATTCCAACTTGCTAACTGGAAGGGCCCCGTAGCTCAGCAGGATAGAGCAGCGGTTTCCTAAACCGTTGGTCGGGTGTTCGAGTCACCCCGGGGCCACCAACCGACGTTCGGCGTCAATTCGCGTCGCAAATTCGGCCGGTCGCTGCTTTCTGCACGCGTGACATATGATTGCGTCCCAGCGCTCGCATGGCTAGCAACCCACTCGACGCCGAGGTGTACCGCGAAGTAATCGAGCGCGCCACTGACGCCGTCGGCATTCGTCGAGATGAGGGGTTCATTTACGTGAACCCGTCGATGGTGGCCCTGCTGGAGGCCAACAGCGCCGCCGATCTCCTTGGCCGCTCGCTGTTCGAGTTTGTTCATCCGGATTATCGATTGCTGGTCGAGTCGCGACTCCTCCGGCTGCGCGAAGGGAAATCGAACGAGCTGGCGCATGAACAACTGATCACTCTGCGTGGACACGTGATCGATGTCGAGGTGGCCGCGACGCCGCTGAAGCTCGACGGCGCCCCCGCGTTTGCGGTGATCGTGCGCGACATCTCGGAGAGGATCGCCGCGCAAAAGAGCCTGGAGCAGTCCGAGCGCGTCGCCAGTCTGGGCCGCCTCGCGGCAACTGTGGCTCACGAGTTCAACAACGTTCTCATGGGCATTCAGCCGTACGCGGAGATCCTGCAGCGGCGGGCGGCGGAGAACCCGGCCGTGGAGAAACCGGCGAATCAGATTCTTCAGGCGGTGCAGCGTGGCAAGGCGATCACCACCGAGATCCTCCGCTTCGCGCGCCCCTCCGAATGTGCGCTCGTCCCGCTGAATCTGGGGAAATGGCTGGAGCGCTTTTCGGAGCGGGTGCGGGACATGAATCTCGCGAAGATCACCGTCAATGTGATCCCTCCGGAGAGTGAGGCGTGGATTCTCGCCGACGCGACGCAGATCGATCAGGTGATCACCAACATGGTGCTGAACGCGCGGGACGCCATGAGCGAGGGAGGGACGCTGACGTTGCGCGCCGGCAAATGCGACACGCTCCCGAGCGGCGTGGAGGACGGCGTCCTTCTGTGCATCGCCGTTTCGGACACGGGCGAAGGAATTCCGAAGGATCTCCATAGTCGGATCTTCGAGCCGCTCTTCACCACGAAGTCACGCGGCGGGACCGGCCTCGGGCTGGCAGTCGCGCAGCAGATCGTCGGCCGCCACAACGGATTGATCACCGTCGAGAGCGAGCCGGGCCACGGCAGCACCTTTCACGTCTTCCTGCGTACGTGCCCTCCACCCGAACGGTAGTCCACCTCTAAGGCTCACGATTGCCGGGGCCATCATTACAATTCGCGCATCCGCGTGTGTTGGAACTGAAAGAAGCCGTTCGTGTTCTGCTGGTCGAGGATGACCTGAGCGTCGCCTCCGGCATCGCCGCTCTGCTGGCGTTGCACGGATGCAGCGTCACAGTGGTCCACTCAGGCAGGGAAGCGCTCCCCGCGGCCGAAGCTTTTTCTCCCGAGGTCGTCATCCTCGACGTCCATCTACCGGACCTCGGCGGCGACCGAGTGTTTCGCGATCTGCGCAGCCGCTGGCCAGACCTCCCGGTCGTCTTCTCTTCGGGTCACGTGCATCAGCTCGCCGATATAACCGAGGGAGAGCCGTCCCGCGTGTTGCTGCTGCGCAAGCCGTACGACGGCGAACAGCTCGTGGAAGCGATCGTCAGCGTGACCCGATGAGCGTCAGCTCGCAGCGGAGCGGCTCTTGAGCCGTGCGTACAACGTGGACGGGCTGATCTGCAGTTGCCGCGCCGCCTTGCGCATGTTCCCTCCGGCGGCTTCCACCGACGAGGCGATGTAATCGGTGATGACCTGATCGAGCGGGCGGATCTCCCACTCCGCCGTCGGCACGCCCGATCCTGCACTCCCGCCCTGGCCCGGCATAGGCATCGGGGATTCCAGAAGCAGATCCTCGCTGCGAATCTCGTTTCCGGCGAGTGTCAGCATCGCACGCTCGAGCACGTTGCGCAGCTCGCGAACATTTCCCCGCCATTGATACTCGGAGAGTTTTTTGAAGGCCCGCGAGCTGACCGACGGCACCGGCCGGCCCATGTCTTTCGCAAGCTGCCGGAGGATGACCTCGGCCAGGATGGGAATGTCCTCCAGCCGATCGCGAAGCGGCGGCATCCGCAGGCGAATGACGTTGAGGCGGTAGTAGAGATCCGCGCGGAAGCGCCCCGCCGAAACGTCCGCAGCGAGATCGCGATTTGTCGCGGCGATCAGCCGAAAATTCGCGTTGAGGTCGCGGACGCCGCCGACGCGGCGGAATCGCTTCTCCTCGACCGCATTGAGCAGCCGCGCCTGAATGCTCACGTCCATCTCGCCAATTTCATCGAGGAACAATGTCCCTTCGCCGGCAATCTCGAACAGGCCCGGTTTGGTATTCATGGCGTTGGTGAACGCGCCGCGTTCATGCCCGAACAGCTCCGATTCGAGCAGCTCCTTCGATAGCCCGGCGCAATTGAGATCGACGAATGGCGCGCGCACCCGCGGCGAGCGGCTGTGAATGAGCCGGGCGAGAATTCCTTTTCCCGTCCCCGACTCCCCTTCGATGAGCACCGGCGAGGGGGCGTGCGCGACCTGCGCGAGCAACTGATTGAGGTGCTCGATCGCCGGAGAAATCCCGGGCAGGCGTTCCGGGCTCGTCCCTTCGCTCCGCTTCAGTGCCACGAGCTCGCGGCGCGTCGCCAGCAATTGCGAGACCGTTGCCAACGCCAGCGAGAGCGTGGCGTAGTCAAACGGCTTCGCCAGGAACGTTTCGGCGCCGAGCTTCATCGATTCCACCACCCGCTCGAACGTCCCAACGCCCGACATCATGATCACCGCCACCGCTTCCGAGTACATCTTGAAGTGATGGAGCAGATCGATGCCTGACATGTCGGGCAGGTGCACGTCGAGCAGGACGACATCGGGAGAGAACTCGCCGAAGGCGACGATGGCCTCCTTGCCGCTGGTCGCCGTCCGCACTTCCCATGAGTCTTCCAGAAGCGCGCTGAGGCCGCCGACGATATCCGCGTCGTCATCAACGATCAGGATGCGTTGGCGGATTGATGTCATCTGTCCAGAAATAATACGTCCGTCCAAACAACAAACGCAACCCCTCGGGCTCATCTGCGCGTAAGCATCCTAACCACATGAAGTTAGCGGTGTGGTACAGAGATTGGACATGAAAGCGTCACTGGAAGCGGAACGGAAAGGCAAAGAGACCATGAAAACAGATCGGCGCCACATCACGATGATTGCTCGCCGTCCGGGAATGTGTGATCGCTCGTGGGACGACTCGGCCGGCGGCGGAAACCACCTGATTTTTGTCGACTCGCTGTCGTTTCTCCCGTTTGCACTCGATCGAGGGATCAAAGAGCTCGGCTACGACATCGACCGAGTGATCATCGACCACACCGGGAACGCGGTGGAGTTTCTCGAGTTGATGTCTTCGCTGCCGTACGAATTTCTCGGCGACTTGCTCTTCGTACGCGGCGACGGTGCTGGATTCCTCAGCGCAATCGCGCGCGGTGGCGACCGGATTCTCTATTCGCTCGCCCCCCAGGACATCGATTTCTACCTCTTGACGCACAATCTGCTGTGCACGCCCGCAGAACAATCGCTCCCACAAATTGCGCGCATGGCCACCGCGTGACGATGACGCGGCGCGACGCGCCGCCCAATCGTGCTATATAACCGGTCGTGCAGCTGTGGACGGCGTTCTTGCATACAGGGTGGGTCGGGAAGTCCGTCCTCGGCATCCTGCTGCTGTTCTCGATTGTCTCCTGGGCGGTCATCCTCATCATTGCCCGCCGCTTCCGCCGTTCCGAGGCTGCATCGCGGCGTTTCACGGCGGCGTTTCGCAGAGCCAAGCGGCTCGTGGATGTGCAGGCGGTCACCTCCGGCGCCGCTCCTTCATCGCTGGTCGGACTCTTCAAAGCGGGATATGCAGAGATCGAGGCGCAGATCGCACACGCGCATGGTGCGCAGAGCATCCGCTCGCTCGACAGCGTAGAGCGCTCCCTGATTCGCGCTTCGCGCGTGGAGGCGGCGCGGCTTAGCCGCTATCTCTCCTTTCTGGCCACTACAGCGGCGGCCACGCCGTTCATCGGCCTGTTCGGAACCGTCTGGGGCATCATGGATTCGTTTGCCAACATCGGGGCGCTGGGGACGACATCGATCACCGCGGTGGCGCCGGGAATCAGCGAGGCGCTGATCAACACCGCGGCCGGACTGTTCGCCGCGATCCCGGCGCTGCTCGCCTATAACCTTTTCGTGCAGCGACTCCGTCAGGCGCGCGGCGAGATGGAAGACTTCACGCTGGAGTTCTTGAATCTGACCGAAAGGAACTTCATGTGAGTCCTGAGTAACCAGGACTGGTTACTTCGGGCCAGGACGCAGCGTCTAAACAGATGTTGTTTCGAGCGACAGACGACGATTACGGGGACATGGCGGAGATCAACGTCACGCCGTTGGTCGATGTCATGCTCGTGCTGCTGATCATTTTCATGATCACCGCGCCGATGCTGACGCAGGGGCTCACTGTCGCGCTGCCGGCGGCTGAAGGGAAGAGTTTCGAGCTGGCCTCGAACAATCCGGCGAAGATCCAGGTCACCGCGGCGGGAGCCGTCTACCTCGATGGCACCGCCGTTGGATCGATGAATCTGGAGACCACTCTCGGGCCGATGCTTCGCGCGCGGCGCATCAAGCGCGCGCTGCTGGAAGCCGACAAGAGTGTGCCCTACGGACGGGTGGTCGCCGTGCTCGACGTGATGAATCGCGCCGGTGTGGAGCAGCTCGGGATGGTGACGCAGTCACGGGAGATCGATGGACGACCACGTCGGTGACATCCTCGCGCGGCGCGCGATGCTCGATCGCGGAGCCGGCGCGGCGATCTTCGTCTCCGTCATCTTTCATGGAATTCTTTCCGCGCTCGCGGTCTGGTCCGCATGGCACGCCACCACGCAGCAGGCGCCTTCGATCATGACCATCCGCTTCGCTAAACCGGCTCCCGTTGCGGAGATGACTCCGGCCGCGCCAGCGGTGACCGCGGCGCCGGTCCAGCCTGCCGCGCCGAAGGCCGTCGAAAAACCGAAGCCGGCCCCGAAAGCGGTCCCCATGTCGCCCTTCGGAAAATCGACGAAGAAAGGGCGCGAAGAGGCTCCCCGCGCCGTCCCCGCCTCCCTCCCCGCCGCCCCGGCGCAGGAGGTGCCGGTCGGTGGATCAGGCGTCACCGCGCTCGAAGGCGGCGACTTTCCCTACACCATCTACATCGATCGCATGAAGGTGCTGATCGGCACGCATTGGTTCCGGCCACAGCTCACCGGCGACGCGACGACGATCGTTTCCTTCACCATCGAGCGCGACGGCACGATTCGCGCCGCGAAGACCGAAACGGCGAGCGGGAACGGCGTGTTCGATCGCGCCGCGCTGCGCGCGGTCCTCGAAACATCTCCCCTCCCGCCGCTCCCGTTCGGCTACAGCGGCACGTATCTTGGCGTGCATCTCAAATTCCGATGAAACCCTTCATACCAATCGCACTGCTTCTGTTCGTGTCTCTTTCGCTTCACGCCCAGACACAGATCCAAACGACGATCAATGCGAATCAGGCCACGCCCTCGATCCGCATCGCCGTGCCGCTCCCAAAAACGACGCTTCCGTTCGAGGCGATTGACGCGCTGTTTTTCGCCCCTCTGACGCGCGACCTCGCCGCGTCAGGCGTGTTCGCCATCGCGCCGATTCCGCCGAACATTCCAGCGAACGCCGATCTGGCGAAGGCGGTGAACGCGGGCTTCGTCCTGGCGCTGAACATCACGCAGGAGGAACAGGACTACGTCGTCGAAGGACGCCTTATCGACACCACCGGGTCGACGCAGTTCGGCAAGCGCTACCGCGGCACCGCCCCCGCGCTGACGCGCATGGCGCACATGCTGGCCAATGATCTCGTCCGCGCCGTCAACGGGAAGCCCGGCATTTTTTTGTCGCAGATTGCCTTCGCCTCCAATCGCACCGGACACTTCGAGATCTGGTTGATGGATTGGGACGGCGCCAATCAGCGCCAGGTCACGAGGCACAACACGATGTCCATTCTTCCGAGCTGGTCGCCGGACAACGACCGCATCGTGTACACGCTCTTCACCGGCGGGCGCAGCGAGATGTACATCATCAACCGCAGAGGCGGCGGGCGCATTGGCCTGCACACCGGCCTCGGGCTGAACACCTCGGCGACCTTTTCCCCGGTCGGCAGCGACATCGCCTTTGTCGGTTCGGTGAACGGCAATCCCGATATCTACCTCATCCGCGACGACGCCACGAACCTCCGGCGCCTCACCACCGGCACCTCGATCGAGTCGACGCCCGAATGGAGCCCGAATGGGCGTCAGATCTCCTTCACGTCCGGCCGCAGCGGGACGCCGCAGATTTACGTGATGGATGCGGAAGGGGCGAACCTGCAGCGAATCTCGTTCGAGGGCGAGTGGAACGATGATGCGACGTGGTCGCCGGACGGCGAACAGCTCGCCTACACCTCGCAGGTCAACGGACGATTCCAGATCCGCATCATGAATCTGGTCACGCGGCAGAGCCGCATCATCGCTGGCGAGGGGTCGAACGAGCAGCCGACCTGGTCGCCGGACGGGCGCTGGCTCGCCTTCCAGTCCGATCGAACGGGAAGATGGCAGATTTACCGCATCCATGTCGATGGCACCGATCTCACGCAACTCACATTCAACGGCGAGAACAAAGATCCCGACTGGTCGAAGAAAGCGGAGTGAAGGCCTCTGCTATGATGGCCGCGGGGGCAAACAGAAGGAGTTGAAACGAAAATGAGCAAGGTTTTCAAAGGTTTCCTGTTCGGTTTAGTCCTCATCGCGCTGGTCCTGGCACCGGCGTGCAAGAGCAAGAAGACGCCGCCGCCGAAAGTGGTTCCAACCGAGACGTCTACCGTTCCTCCGGTTCCGACCACGACGACGGAGACGCGCGTCACCAACCCGCCCGATTTCGTGCAGACGGAGACGCAGCCGAAAGTCACGGTTTCCGACCTGCCGGCCAACGTCGAAGACTTGAATCGCGTGGCCCAGCAGCGCGGATATCTTCAGGATGCATTCTTCACGTTTGATGAAGCGACGCTGACCGCCGATGCGCAGGCGGCGCTGACGGCATCGGCCAACTGGCTGAAGCAGAATTCGCAGTACAACCTGCTTCTGGAAGGGCATTGCGACGAGCGCGGCACCGAGCAGTACAACCTGGCGCTCGGCGACCGCCGGGCGAATGCAGCGAAGGAGTTCATCGTGGCGCTCGGCGTCGACGCCAACCGGATCCGCACCGTGAGCTACGGCGAGGAGCGGCCCTTCGATCCCGGCCACGATGAAGCGGCGTGGTCGAAGAATCGCCGCGCGCATCTGGTCGTCGTAGAGAAATAGCGCATGAGAGCCTCGCGCCTTCTCGTGATCGGGGCGCTCCTGGCGAGCGGCTGCGTGACGTCGTCCGACGTCCAGAGGCTGCAAAGTCAGATCGGCGAACTGCAGGAACAGCTCGCGCAGGTCAAGCGCACCGCCGCGGGCAAGGAAGACGTGCAGAACGTCAACCAGCGCATCGCGGATCAGACGCAGCAACTGCTCAAGTCGAATGCTGCGCTGGTGGCCAAGGTCGATCAGATCGAAGAAAGAATGAACAACACGCAGGGCTCGGTCGAGCAGACTAATTACCGACTCGACCACATGACCCAGCAGCTCACACAGGCGCAGCATGACATCGAGGACTTGAGGGCCGCCGCGGCGCGTGCGGCCGCAGTTGCCGCGCCGACGACGGCAATGCCGTCCAGTACCACCGCCACCGCGCAGCCGCCGATGTCGGAAGTCAACGTCACGCCGCCCTCGGCCGAGGATCCGCGGGAAATCTACCAGGCGGCCTATCGCGACTATCAGCGCGGCAATTTCGATCTGGCGATCGGGGGATTCCGCGAGTTCCTGACGAAGTACCCGAATTCCGATCTGGCGGTCAACGCACAGTACTGGATCGGCGAAAGCCTCTACTCGCAGAAGAAATATATCGAGGCCGTCGATCAGTTTGACGTCGTCGTTCAGAAGTACCCGAAATCGGAGAAGGC
>JBGPFD010000008.1:0-32834 GCA_041483175.1 Thermoanaerobaculia bacterium
GAGGAGTGGCTCGCCGCCGTTGAACGCGCCGCCGACGTGGGCCACTGGAAATTCGGTGTCGATGATCTTCAGCCGGCGTGCGACGGCGAGCACGCATGACGCCAGCTCGTGCCCGGCGTCCTTCAGGATCGTCGAGGCGACGACATCTCCCTGCTCGGCTGCTTCGATCACCAGCTTGCTGAATCGCGCGATGTCGTCGGCGTGCGTCGTAGTGGCATAGACGAAACGCGGGATCTCGGAAGCGGCCATCTGGTAATCGCGATTCAGGATCTCCACCATTTTCGTCGATGGTCCGCGGCCGTCGTAGGCGCGGAGCACGGCGGAAAAACCGGCGCGCGCGATCCCGTACGCGCTCCCCTCGTCGCCCACCGCCGGCCCCCACCCACCCGCCCGCGCCTCCTCCCCGGCGGTGTTGCGCCCGAAGGCGACCGATCCCGTGCCGGCGATGACCACCGCGCCGGCGCCGAATCCGATGGCGCCCGTCAGAGCGATGCGCGCGTCGTTGTCGACGGTAAAGTTGCCGCGCGGAAAAAAGATGTTCAGCGAGTCGACGATCTCCTGCCGGTGCGCCGGATGATCCGCGCCGGCGATACCGCAATAGGCCCAGGTGATCTCGCGGCTGGCGACATCGGCCGCGACCAGCGCCTTGTTGACGGCGCGCTCGATGTTGCGCGCGGCGGTCTCGATTCCCACTCGCAAGTGATTCGACGGTCCCGCCACGCCGTCGCCGAGCGGTTTTCCTTCGTGATCGGTGACCAGCGCGGCCGTTTTCGAGGCCCCGCCGTCCACTCCGAGAAAGTAGGTCATCAGCGTGAGTGTATGAGAATTCGGACCGTCCTTTGCACGACTTCTGAGGCGTCAAAGGAGACGGGCGAGATCAGCGTGACCTGCTCCGCTTCACCCTAGGCTCTCGGCGTTTTCCTCTCCCGCTTCTTCGATCTTCGGAATCTGCGTCTGCACGATGACCCAGCGCACCCGGAACTTCTCCGCCTCGAGGACTTCGATGGACAGGTCGCCGAGCGTGGTGCGGTCGCCGGGGGCCACCTCGCGTTCCAGCCGCGCCGCGACGTAGCCGCCGATGGTCTCCTCCGCCGGCTCACCGACATCAACCTTCAATCGATCCGCCAGGTCTTCGATCAGATAATCGCCACGCACGCGATACCGGCCGTTCCCCAGCGGCTCGATTTCCGGCCGCTCGCGATCGAATTCGTCCTGAATCTGCCCGAACAGCTCCTCGGTGATGTTCTCCAGCGACACGATTCCCGACGCGCCGCCGTACTCGTCGAGCACGATCGCCATGTGCGTCTTGTGCTCGATAAACTGCGAGAGCAGCACGTCGACCGTGCTGTTCTCGGGGACGAACAGCGCGTCGCGCTTCAACTCCGTCAACGTCCGTCCCGGTCCCTTGAGCTGTGCCAGGAAAAGATCCTTCACGTGGATCAGCCCGACCGTCTTATCCAGCGTGCCATCGCAGAGCGGGTAACGCGTATGCCGCGTGGTGTGGATGATCTCCAGATTCTCAGCAATCGATTTGGTGGTCGAAAGAAAAACCACATCGGTGCGCGGAACCATGATCTGGCGCGCGGTGCGTTTGGAGAATTGAAAGACCCCCTCGATGATCTCGCGGTTCTCTTCCGAAAGCATGCCCGCTTTCTCCGAGCTGGCAAGGATCAGCCGCAACTCTTCCTGCGAATGCGCGATCTCCGTCGTGGTGGCGGGCCGGATCCCGAGCAGGCGCAGCACGGCATTCGACGTCTTGTTCAGAACCCAGATCACGGGGAATGTGATCAGGTAGAAGCCGCGTAAAGAATGTGCGACCCACAGCGCCGTGCCGAGGGTGCGCTCGACAGCGATGTATTTCGGCCCCAGCTCACCGAAGGTGATGTGCAGCCAGGAAATGAGGATGAAGGCCGCCGCCGCGGCAACGGAGTGGGAAACGCCCGGACCGTACGCTCCCAACGACGTCAGGCGCGGCTCGATCAAGCGCTCGAAGACCGGCTCACCGATCCAGCCCAGCGCCAGCGAAGCGAGGGTGACGCCGAGTTGCGTGGTGGAAAGATAGGTGTCCAGGCGTTTTGTGATCCGCCGCGCCATCCGCGCCCGCGAGCTGCCTTCGGCCGCCAGTTCCGCCAGTTGCGTCGGGCGGACCTTGACGATCGCGAACTCGGCGGCTACGAACAAGCCGTTCGCCAGGATGAACACAAGGGCCAACAGCAAGTACCAGGTGGGCATATTCACCGCGTTTCGCGGCTGGACCGGCGGGTTTCCATGGCAGGGGCGCTATTGTATCAAGCCATGCGAAGGCTCCTTTTGCTGCTCCTGCTCGCCGGCTGCGCGCCGCGGTTTCATCTGCAGGTCGCGGCGGCCGCCAGCCTCCAGGACGCCCTGCGTGAGATCGGCACGGATTACGAAAAAGCTCGGCACGAGCACGTCGATTTCGTCTTCGGAGCCTCGAACGCGCTGGCGCACCAGATCCGCGCCGGCGCGCCGATCGACGTCTTCTTCTCCGCCGACGGGCCGACAATGGATTCGGTGTCGGCAGAAATCGCCCCCGGCACGCGCCGCGACTTGCTGTCGAACGAGCTGGTGATCGTCAGCCTGCAACCGCTGCACGATGTTTCCGATCTGCCGAAGATGAAACGGATCGCGCTCGGCGATCCGAACGCCGTCCCCGCGGGCGTGTACGCGCGCCGCTACTTCGAGCGAATGGGGATGTGGGATGCCATCCGGCCACTCGTCGTGCCGATGGAAAACGTCCGCGGCGCGCTCGCGGCCGTCGATGGCGGCAACGCCGACGCCGCGGTCGTCTACCGCACCGACGCTTTGCTGGCGAAGCGCGCGCGAATCGTCTCCGTCATCGGCGGCCCGGAAGCGCCGGTGATTCGCTATCCCGTGGGCATTCTTCGTCAGGCGCACAATCCGGCCGCTGCGCGCCGCTTCGTCGACTATCTCGCCTCGCCGGCAGCCGCCGCAGTGTTCACGAAGTACGGTTTTGTGATGACGCCACGACCTCGTCGAGCGTCCGCCAGAAGCGCGGATACGATTTCGATACCACCTGCTCGTTTGCGATCGTGACCTCGCCGCGCGCGAGCCCGGCAACGGCAAAGGCCATGGCAATGCGATGGTCGTTGTGCGTCTCGACCAGCGCCGCACCGCTCCCCCACCCCGGCTCGATGCGCAGCCCGTCCGCCCGCTCCTCCACCCGCGCCCCCACGCGCCCGAGCTCCTGGGCGAGGGTCGCCAGCCGGTCCGACTCCTTCACGCGAAGATTGGCGACGTTGACGATCTCCACCGGCGCGTCCGCCAGCGGCGCGATCGCCGCGAGCGTCGGCACAAGGTCGGGCGTGGCATTACAGTCGAACGTGCCGCCGCGCAGCGTCTCAGGACCGCGAACGGTGATCAGATCGTTGACCATCACGTCGCAGCCCATTGCCGCGAGAATGTCCAGAAAACGCGCATCGCCCTGCGCGGTCGGATTGTTCAGGCCGCGCACGTGCATCGTTCCACCAGTCGCCGCCGCGGCCGCGAACCAGTAGGAGGCGGATGAGTAGTCTCCTTCGACCGCGTAGTCGTCGCGTTGCAGCCGCGCGGCGCGGACCTCGATGACATTGTCGCGGCGCTGCACGTGTGCGCCGAAAGCGGCCAGAATGTCCGCGGTAATGTCGATATACGGAGCGGAACCGAGAGCGGTGACGTGCAGCGTGATTCCGTCGGGCAGCGTCGCCCCGCCGAGCATCAGCGCGGAGACGAACTGGCTCGAGGTCTCCGCGGAGATCTCCACGTCGAATCCGCCGCGCATCTTTTTGCCGCGGATCCGCAGCGGCGGATAACCCTCGCGCTCCGCGTATTCGACTTCCACTCCGATGCCCAGGAGGACGTCGACGAGGTCTCCGATGGGCCGCTCGTGCATCCGCTTCTCGCCCTGCAGCAGAAAGCGGCCCGGGGTGAAGCCCAGCCATCCAGTAAGAAAGCGCATCGCCGTCCCCGCGTTTCCGATGAAGATCGGCACCTCGTTCGCCGACATGCTCTTCCGCTCGCCGATCCGCACGCCCTCCTTCAACGATCCGCGGACGTCGAACCCGATCGTGCGCAGCGCCTCGAGCGCGTAGCGTGTGTCGTCGGCATCGAGGCAGTTGCGGATCGTCGTCGTCCCTCCGGCCATCGCGCCTAACAGAAGGGCGCGGACGGAATACGATTTTGATGGAGGGGCGGTGACGGTGGCGTTGACGCGATCGATCTTTGGTATGGGACGCATGAGCGATGAACGATGAACGATGAGCGATGAACGATCAAGCGATTTCGCTGTTCATCGTTCATCCTTCATCGTTCATCGTTGAACTCCAGCCGCAACCCATCGTACGCCAGCCTTACGTTCTCCGGCAGCGTCGCCTCGCACGCCGCGTGGTCGACGTCGTGCGTCAGATGGATCAGATACGTCACGCGCGCGCCGATCTTCTGCGCCACCTCGACGGCCTCGCCGATGGTGAAATGTGTCGGATGCGGCGGCGCGACGCGGAGTCCGTCGAGCGCCAGCGTATCGATTCCCTCGAGCAGCCGCATCGATGCGGCGGAGATCCCGTTGGTGTCGGTGATGTAGGCGAACGGGCCGATGCGGTAGCCGAGAATCATCCACTCGCCGTGATGCACGGGGATCGGCGTGATGTCGATCTCCTCATGACGAAACGCTCCGTCGACCTCGTGCAGCTCGATCTGCGGCTTCCCGCCCCCGATCTGCGTTTCGTCCCAGATGTAGCTGAAGGCGCGGCGGATGGCCTTCGCCGTCGGCGGATTGGCGAAGGCGTGGATCGCCTCGCGCTGGCGAAAGTTGAACGGGCGGACGTCGTCCAGTCCCATCACGTGATCGGAATGCGAGTGCGTGTAGAGGAGGAAGTCCAGCCGCGGGATCGGATCGCGAAGCAGTTGCAGCCGCAGGTCGGGCGTGGTGTCGATGAGGAAGATCTTCCCGCCCGATTCGATCTTCACCGATTGCCGCAGTCGTTTGTTGCGCGGATCATCGGATCTGCAGACGCGGCAGGAACAGCCCACGACGGGAACGCCGGTGGAGGTGCCGGTGCCGAGAAACGAGACGATCATGGGCAAGAGAATTGCGAACTAAGAATTAAGAATGTCGAATTAAGAATTTCGAATTAAGAATGAAACGTGGCCTCCGGTCCATTGTCTTCTTCATTCTTCATTCGAAATTCGAAATTCGAAATTCAAATCTCCACGAATGAGAATTCTCCGCTCTCCGGCTCAATCACCATCGCCTCTCTGCTCTCATACCACGCCGGCAGAATGGTCACCGTACTGCCGTCCACCGCCATGACTGTTTTTTCGTGAAAATGTCCGAGCACGATGTCGGTGAATCCGTCCTGCCTCCGCCTTCGCGCATAGGCGCTCATCTGCTCCACCGGCAGCCGGCTCTTGTGCTTGAAATTCGTGCGCGCCAGCCGCCTCTCGACGCTGTCGACAAACCGCCGCGCGGTCCCCTTCGGAATCAGCCGCAACGAGAATTTTGAAACCGGATTTTTCGACGCGCGGCGCCAGAATCGATAGGCATAGTCGCGATCGTTGATCATGTCGCCATGAACGATGAGGTACTTGTGTGCGCCCGCCGCCACCGCATACTCCATGGCCACGTCGCTGA
This sequence comes from Thermoanaerobaculia bacterium, assembly GCA_041483175.1. Lineage (GTDB taxonomy): Bacteria > Acidobacteriota > Thermoanaerobaculia > Gp7-AA8 > Gp7-AA8 > Gp7-AA10. The sequence continues at coordinate 5,648 of JBGPFD010000008.1, forward strand.
CCGCCTCCTCGGCGAACGATCCGCGCAGAAAAAAATCGCGATTCCCTTCCACGTAGTGCACGCCGACTCCGGAGTCGCGGAGCTGCCGAAAGCGCTCGAAGACCCTGGCCACTGCCGGCGTCACGAATTTCGGATGCGCGATCAGATAGTGAAACAGATCGCCGTTCAGGTAGAGCGCGCGCGGTGCCAGCGCCGCAAGCCGGCCGAGCCAGGCGAGCATCGGCTCCTCGCTGCCGGGCGCCAGCCCAATGTGCGAGTCGCCGATGATGAAGATCTGTCCTTGAGAAATCATGACCGCCTTCGGAGTGCAGCGCCTTGGTACTGCCTTTCAAGGCGGCGGCAGGCCGCCGCACTCCGAAGGCCTCATAGTGCGCTCTTCAGTTTCGCCCGCGGATTCTCGCCATACTGCGCTTCGATCTTCTCCAGCGCATCGGCGGGAACATTTGTCGGCAGCACGATCTCCACGCGGTAGTAGTGGTCACCCTTGCCGCCACCTTTCTTCTTCACGCCCTTTCCCGTCAGGCGGAACGTTTGCCCGCCCTGCGTGCCGGAGGGAATGCGCGCCCGCACCGGGCCGTGGATGGTCGGGACTTCGATCTCCGCGCCGCGGACGGCTTCGCCGGCGGTGACCGGCAGGTCGATGTGGATGTCGTCGCCGCGGCGCTCGTAAAAGGGATGCGCCGTCACCCGCACGAGCACGTTCAGATCGCCGGGCTGCCCGCCCATCTGGGCCGGCGAGCCCTTCCCACGCAGTCTGATCGTCTGTCCGTCGGCGACACCTTCGGGAATCTTCACTTTGATGTGACTGCCGTTGACCGTGAGGTCCATCGTCGCGCCGAGGACTGCGTCGCGAAAGCCGATGGTGAGTTCCGCGTTGATGTCGTTGCCACGCGCGGCCGCCCCTTCGAAATTGATGCCGCCCCCGCCCCCGAAGAGATCGGAAAAGATGTCGGTGAAGCCGCCGGGGCCCGCGCGACGTCCGCCGCCGCGCCGGGCGCGATTGGCGAACTGCGAGAAGTCGAATCCGGCATACGGATTCGCGCCGCCCGCACCGAAGTTGAACGCCTCGCGTCCCAGCCGGTCGTACTGCTCGCGTTTTTCCTTGTCGCTGAGCACCGTGTAGGCCTCGGAGATACCCTTGAACTTGTTCTCCGCTTCCTTGTTCCCCTTGTTGCGGTCGGGGTGGTACTTCTTCGCCAGACTGCGATATGCCTTCTTGATCTCCTCCTCGGTAGCGCTCTTCTTCACACCGAGGATTTCGTAGTAGTCCTTCTCAGCCATGGGCGCCCAGAAGTATAGCGAGCATGTAGCGCCGACTCTCAGTCGGCGAGCACGTAACGCCGACTCTCAGTCGGCGGGCACGTAACGCCGACTCTCAAGTCGGCGGGCGCCGGCTGGAGAGCCGGCGCTACGTAGTCAGGAATTGCTTCGAGAATTCAGGCGTAAAATCGTGGCCCCATGTACGGCTCACTCGCCCGGCGCAACGTCCTGACGATGATTCTCGCGGGAGGCATGGGCGAAAGGCTGTATCCGCTCACGCGCGACCGCGCCAAGCCGGCTGTTCCCTTCGGCGGGCGCTACCGGATCATCGATTTCGTCATCAACAATTTCGTCAATTCGGGGTTCCTGAAAATCAAGGTGCTCACGCAGTTCAAGTCCAACTCACTGATCGAGCACATCACCCGCACCTGGCGGCTCGTTCCGGAGATCGGACAGTACGTCGACTGCGTGCCGGCGCAGATGCGAAAGGGACCGTTCTGGTTCCGGGGCACCGCAGATGCCGTCTTCCAGAACCTCGAGCTGATTTTCGACGAGCAGCCAGAATACGTCTGCGTGTTCGGCGGCGATCACATCTACAAGATGGATGTGAACCAGATGCTGCAGGAACATGTGGCCAACGACGCCGACCTGACGATCGCCACCATCCCCGTCCCGCTGGAGGAGGCGCATCACTTCGGCGTGGTGGAGATCGACAGCGACTATCGCGTGATGGGATTCGTGGAGAAGCCAAAGGAGGGAGCGAAGACCATTCCCGACCGGCCGGAGATGGTGCTGGCCTCGATGGGCAACTACATCTTCAAGGCCAGCGTGATGATCGACGTGCTGCAGCGGAACGCGTTGCGCGACGCGGCGCATGACTTCGGCAAGGAGATCGTCCCGACGATGTACCCGCGAATGAAGGTCTACGCCTACGATTTCGCCAAGAACTACATCCCGGGCGAAGCGGAGCACAACCGCGGCTACTGGCGCGACGTCGGGTCCATCGAGTCGTATTTCGCCGCCTGCCTCGATCTCGTGTCGGTTACGCCGCTGTTCAATCTCTACAACCCGCAATGGCCGATCGTCTCCGCGCCGATGAACCTGCCGCCGGCAAAATTCGTCTTCGCCGACGCCACCACGCAGCGCATCGGCATCGCCACCGACTCGATGGTCTCCGACGGCGTGATCATCTCCGGCGGCACGATCAACCGCTCCGTTCTCCATCCGCGCGTGCGCATCCACTCGTACACGGATGTCGACGAATCGATCCTCATGGACGGCGTCGACGTCGGACGACATTCGAAAATCCGCCGCGCCATCATCGACAAAGGCGTGAAGATTCCGCAGGGGACCACCATCGGCTACGATTTGGAGGCCGACCGGCAGCACTTTACGGTCAGCGAATCGGGTATCGTGGTCGTCCCGAAGGGCGCGGAGATCGAGGAAAAGGTGATGGTATGACGCCGGTCAAGCTCCGGTCCGACGGACGCGCGCCGGACCAGATGCGCCCGGTGACGATCACGCCGAACTTCATCAAGCACGCGGAAGGCTCGGCGCTGATCGACGTCGGCGACACGCGCGTCATCTGCACCGCCTCGGTGCAGGAAAAAGTTCCGCCCTTTCTCTACAAGACAGGCCGCGGCTGGGTCACCGCCGAATACGGAATGCTCCCGCGCGCCACGACCGACCGCACCGAGCGCGAAGCATCGCGCGGAAAACAGGGCGGCCGGACGATGGAGATCCAGCGCCTGATCGGACGCTCACTGCGCGCTGCCGTGAACATGGAAATGCTCGGCGAGCGCACGCTGTGGATCGATTGCGACGTGCTGCAGGCCGACGGCGGCACGCGCACCGCCTCGATCACCGGATCGTTCGTCGCCCTGGCGCTCGCTCTCGGGAGGTTGTACATCGACGGACAGATGGCAAACTGGCCGATCATCTCCTTCGTCGCCGCCGTTTCCGTCGGGATGATCAACGGCGTGCCGACGCTCGATCTCAATTACGAGGAAGACTCGAGGGCCGGAGTGGACATGAACGTGGTGGCCACTGACAAGGGCCGTTTCGTCGAGCTGCAGGGTACCGGCGAGACGGCGACGTTCACCGAGGAGGAGATGAACAGCATGCTCGCGCTGACGAAGAGCGGCATCGCCGCGCTGATCGAAAAGCAGCGCGAAGTGCTCGCTCCAACACTCGCCCGCGTCGACAATCTCGCGCGCGAGCGGCTGAACCGGAAGTTCCGGTGACCCCTCACCTGCCGCTTGGCGGCACCCTCTCCCCGCTGCGCGGGGCGAGGGAACTCGCGCCAAATCCTTCGCCCCGCGAAGTGGGGAGAAGGTGGTCGTAGGCCGGATGAGGGGCCATACAATCGACACCAGCCGATGAGCATCGCCGACCGCCAGGTGTCGATCTGGCTGTTTCTGCTGACGTTCGCCACCTGCGCATATTTTCAGGCGGGCGGCGGGTGGAATCAGAATTCGCAGTTCGATCTCGCGCGGGCCATCGTCGAGCGGCACACCTTCACCATCGACGCCTACGCCGGCAACACCGGCGACGTCGCGCGCTCCGGCGGCCACGTCTACTCGAATAAATCGCCGGGGCTTTCCTGGATCGCGGCGATTCCCTACGCGATTCTCTACAGCGTCGAGCGCGCGCGGGGGATGGATATCGATTCGATCGCCGCGATCACCTTCAACACGTACCTCTGCACGCTGCTCTGCGTCGCCCTTCCCGGCGCCTGGATCGCGGCGATCCTCTATCGCTACGCTCGAAGAAAACGATTCAGCGCGCCGTGGGCGGCATGCATCGCCCTTACCGCGACGCTGGCGACGCAGTCCCTTCCCTACGCGACGATCTTCATGCTGCACGTGCCGAGCGGCGCGCTGCTGCTGTTTGCGGCGACCTCGCCGCAGCGCGCGCGCGCCGGGCTGGCAGTGGGGTTCGCGACGGCCATGAATTACCTTTGCGCTCCCGCGCTGATCATTCTTGGATTGACCGGCGAAAAAAAATGGCGATTCGCGGCGGGTGCCGCTCCGCCGCTCCTCCTTCTGGCCCTTTATCAGAAGATCTGCTTCGGCAGCTTTTTCACACTCAGCGTCGCGCGTGAGGACGCGCGATTTCTCTCCCGCGGCGCGCTGTTCGGCATCTTTCGCCTGCCGAGCCTCGAAGCCGTCTACGGCATCAGCATCTCGTCGTATCGAGGGCTGTTCTATTTCGCTCCGGTGCTGATCATGGCCATCGGCGGAGCGATTCTCTGGTTTCGCGGAGGCGACGATCGCCGCGATCTCGTCGCCGTCGTGCTGCTCTTTGTCGTTTTTTTCGCCATTAACGCCTCATTCAATGGATGGGAGGGAGGATTCGGAATCGGCGGGCGCTATCTCGTACCGGTGATCCCGCTGCTGGCGCTGCCGATGCTCCGCTGCCGCGGATGGCTGCGACCGATGCTGGTCGTTCTTGCGGCGTTGTCGTTCGCCATCAACGTTGCCGCGGCGGCGGTCGATCCGCAACCTTCCGGATCGATTCCCCGCCCGCTCACGCAGTACATCCTGCCGCTGCTGATTCACGGCCACTTCTCGCCGGCAGTTCCGATCACGCCGCCGTGGAGCGCGGCGACGTTCACCGGACACACATCGGTGAACCGCATGACCTTCGACGAGGCGGTGGTCTTCGCGCGGTATCCACCCGGCTCCCGGGCTTCTGAGTGGGCCAGCTTCAACCTCGGTGAGTCGTTCTTCGGCGCGGGCGATGCGCGCTCGCTCATTCCGATCGCGCTGGTGATTCTGTCCGGGTGCGTCGCGATCGGATGGAAAGCGCGATCAATATCGCAATCGTCGTGAGCGAGGCTGCCAGGCCGAGATAAAAACTCGCCGGAAAGTAAAAGACGTGGATGTCCCAATCGCCCGGTGGGATCGTGAATCCCAGGAATGCCCCGTTGACCGTTAGCGGATCGACGCTCCGGCCGTTGCGGCGGATCTGCCATCCGGGCCAAAAAGGCTGGCTGCTGACGATCAGCGTGTAACGCGGCGCGTGAACGCGCATCCGAAATGAAGTGCCATTTGCCTCAATCATCGAAACTCTCGCGTCTGGGGTCGACGGTGGCCGCGGCGCAAGCAGATCCTGCCGCATCCGATCGCTTTCCACCGGCAGCATCTTCACCACGCCGGTATGCGCCCAATCGCTCTCGTTGATCAGTCGCCTGACGAACAAGTCCTCCTTGAACTCGAGCACGACGTTTCGCGCGGCGAAAAATCGCGGCAACGCGTCCAGGTTCTGAAAAATGCGGCCGTCATTGCCATCGTAGACCCGCGGGAAACGTTCGCCATCCTCCATCTCCACGCCGGGGCCGGCGACCAGATACTTCACATTCAGAAAGTCGAGGAAGCGAGTCTTTGTGTTGTTCCAGTGCGCGAAGTAGGCCTCGCTGTCGTATCCGGTCAGGGCGCGAAGGACACCGAGATACCGGCCGTTCGCCATCGGATCGTGAGAGCGAATGTCCTCGAATCCGAACAGCGCCCCGGTATTCGGAAAGAGCATCGGGCCGAGGCCCACGATGCGAAACGGCGCGTTAGGCGGCGCCGAGTTCCGAAGAGTCTGTAGCTGGCGAATGAGAGGCGTCTCCGGGTACATGCTCTCGGTAGGCACGACGGGATTCCAGGCGCGGCCCGCGGACCAAAGTTCGACGACCACCGCTCCGAGCAGGAGCATCGCGGCCAGTCCACGCCTTCGTCTGGCCATTGCGATGGCCACCGCAAGCGCAAGGACCAGCAGGGTCGGCAACATGGACAGAATCGTGTTGTTGCGCGCCCAGGCGCCCGGGAAGTCGGTCGTCCACATCAATACGAGCAGCGAGCTCGCGACCACCGCGATTCCGATCAGCAGCGGCCGTCGTCGGTCGCGTTGTGCGAGATCGACAGCCGCGGCCGCCTGCATGGCCATCACGAAACAAAGCAGTAGACGCACGCGCGCGTTCGCGGCGACCGAAAAGAGTCCGTTGAACGCGGTTCCGATCAACGGCCAGTCGAGGATGATTGCCAGAATCAACGGAGTGGCGATCACGAAAAATACTTCGCGCGTGCGCCAGCGGCGAGTGGTGGCTGCATCCAGCAGCAATGCGATCCAGCCGGCAAAACCGAGGATTCCGGCAAAGCCGCAGATCGACTCCGCCACCGCGGGGCCCCAGCTCCTGTCGACCGGCGCCACGCCGAAGAAGCCGGGCTGCACAAGCAGGATCGAAGACTGAAAGTCGGTGAATCCGATTCCCGACGGATGCGCCTGGAGCAGATGATACCGGAGCGACTTCGGCAACGCTTCGATCAGCGGCGCGAAAAACGGAGCAGCGAGCAGCGCTCCCACGGTCATTGCGCCAGCAAGCACGCCGAGAAAACGACCCGCCCCGAGCCACGTGGCAAACGGTCGTTCGATGGCCACGATCCACATCACCATCAACGCCGCGAGGACGAAGATATGCAGCGCAGTCTCCGGATGTCCGCCGAACAGCGCCACGGCCCACGTGGCGGCGAAGAACGAAAAACGCCCTAGCGTCACCTTCTCGGCCAGCAGATCGATTTGCAGGAGAACCGCGGGCAGATACGCCGCAACCGTCGCGTGCGGAAAGTGCAGCCAGACGATCACAAACATGCTGAAGCCGAACGCCGCGGCGCCCGTGGCGCTGGCGACCTCGGAATAGCCGCGCCTGCGGCAGAAAAGAAACGTGAACGTCAGGGCGATGAGCATCTTCATCGCCGCCTCGGCGGTGAATGAATCTCCCAGGGGCAGGGGCAACGCCAGCATCCGGAGCGGCGATAGCGCCGCGCTCTGCCCGTTCGCCAGCAGCACCGAGCCGCTGGCTGTGGTCGGATTCCAGAGCGGAAACTGCAGGGATTTCCACTGCTCACGGACCTCATGCGCCCACGGGATCATCTGCATCGGGATGTCGTTGATCTCGGCGTTCACTGTCGTGCCCCGAGCGACCAGGGCCCACGGCGGAAGGCGGCTGAGGTAGTCGACTGGAACGTTGACATAGTCCTGCGTCATCGGGCGCCAGAGGAAGATGAGCACCAGCGCGTAGAAGAGCGCCGCCACGCGCCACGGAAAGCCTTCGGAGTGCGCTGGCTTGCCAGCGCCTTGCGAAAGGCGGCGGCAAGCCGCCGCACTCCAACGGCGCGCGATCCACACGGCAACGGCGTAGAGCACGCCGACGTAAAGCCAGGTGACGTTCAACACGGGCGCGGATAATACACGACGGTATCTACGATTTTTTCCGGCCCAGCAACACCGCGAACAGCGGTTTCTCGAATGCGCCCTCGGCAACGAGCCGGCGCTCGGCGTTGACGAAGCTCTCGACGAGCGGCTGATGTTCCGGTCGCAATAGCGCTTCCCCATCGAGCGCGCACCACAGCGGAAACAGCAGATTTCCCCAATACGGCCGGTCGTGCAGCACCTCGAAATGTTCGAAGAACGCGGGCAGAATGCGGCTCGATCGGATCATCTCCGATGGATCGTTCCAGTCGAGCGGAGGATTGACCGGCACGACTCGCAGTTCCTGCGGAACGCTCTCCCACAGTTCGCGCGCCTGCTCCAGATGCGCATCGGTCCACTCATCGCGCGAGGGTCCGACGTAATCGTCGATGTAGAGCAGCCCGTGCGGCTTGAGCGTCTCGCTCACCTGTCGCAGCAGAGTGTCGGGGTCCGCGATGTGGTGCAGCGAGCCGTGAAAGAACACGCCGTCGTACCGCTGGCGAGGCAACGAAAGATGGTTGCAATCGGCAACGCGGTACTTGATGCCCTTCAGGTGCTCGGCGCGTGCCTGTGCGCGCGCAAGCTTGATCGATTCTTTCGACACGTCGAGGCCGGTGATCATGGCGACGGCATTGAGGTCGCGAAGATTGCGCTCCAGGTTCCCGCTTCCGCAGCCGATCGAAAGCGCGCGCGGCAGCGGTTTGAGCGTCCATCCTGCTTTCAGCGCCACGGTCGGCCAGATCCACGACACGCCGGTGATGCACTCGTTCGCGTACGAGCGAATGAGCGGATGCTCCGTCCAGTACACGGAGCGCCGCTGGACCTGACCGTCCCAGAATTGCCCGGCCGCGGACGCAAGTTGATCGTGCCGGCGAAGGAATCGCTTCAGCTTCTCGATCAATGCGCCTCGTCTCCACCGTTCGACAGCAACCGGGACCAGACGCGCTGCGCGCGTTCGAACGCCGTCGAATCTCCAGCAAGAATCGCGCGAACAATCTCCGCCACCGCGTCGGCGTGTGGCGCGATGGCCTGACGATTGGCCTCGATCACCGGCATCCACACCGAGGCGTGACTTCCCGCGAGCCGCAGGAAAGTGCGCAATCCGCTGCCGGCGAAACGATCGTCGAGACCGCACTGGTCGAGGTGCGCGGCGAGCGCGGTGGAGAGAATCTGCGGCAGATGACTGGTCAGTGCGACGGCCACGTCGTGTTCCGCGGCCGGCACGATCTCCATACGCGCGCCGCAATCGGCGGTCATTCGCGCCATCAGCTCGTCGCGATGATCGGCAAACCACACGCATCCGCGGAACAGATCACCGCGCGCCGCGCCGAGCCCCCGATCCTGGGAGCCCGTCAGCGGGTGTCCGGCCACAAACTGGAGCCTCTTTTCATCCGCAATCGCTTGCAGTGGCCCCATCACGCTGCACACGCTCGTGGTCCTGCGTCCCGCGTCCTGCGTCCTGAGGATCTCCATGGCCGCATCGACCGGCGTCGCGAGGATCACGAGATCCGCCGCCTCATCGATCGATTCACTCCGCTGGTCCGCCGCTCCGGCGCGGCGTGCATCGTCGAGCGTCACCTGCGGATCGACGAAGGAAATGCGCCAGCCGCGCGCCCGCAGCGCGATGCCGATCGATCCTCCGATCAGCCCGAGGCCGGCGATGAGCGCACGCGGCGCGGAGTCCATCAGGGAGCCATCAGGATGATCGTGCGGTCGATCACCTGCGATTTCGTGACGTCGAAGTACGGACGCTGAATGGTCACCCGAGGGCGATTCGGTCTGCCCTCCAGCTCCACGGCGCGATACTTCCCCTGCGCCTTCGACAAATCGATTTTGACCTTCAGTTTCTGCAGGAGCGGCCCGATCGACTTCACGTCGGTCGCCAGATCTCCGCTGCGGTAGTAGGCCGGCGGTTTTGCGACGCTCAGATTGTTCGTGGCATCCGGTGCGATCTTCGCAAAGCCGTACGATTGCATATAGAAATTCGCCACAGCGTCGAGCGGCGCGTCGGCGTCGTAGATGGCGATCGGCGGAGCCGGCTCTTTCGGCTGCACCACGCCGTGAGCCCGCTTCGTCAGCTCGGTCAGCTCGGAAAGGTACTGAGCGCCGGGGTAGACCGTGAACGTGAATCCCGGGGGCTCGCTCGTTTCCGGCTTCTTCTCGTTCTTGCATCCCCCGAACGCCACGCCGAACAGCAACGCGACGAGTACAGCGCGTGAGACTCTGGACATGACTGCCTGATGTCCTCCTGTCGTAATCGGCCGAGGAATCTATCACACGGATTCGACCGCCCATCGCCGGCATGAAGCAGCCGCTGCCTCGGGGCTCGCTCGCCGCCGCGGCCCCTGGCCGTCTCGCTGGCAGTCCACCGCAACGCGACCGGCGGTTGATCGAACCAGCGTCGGGCAAACAGCGGGGCCCCGCCGCGCGCGAGCGGCAGTTCTTCCCGATCCTGCGGCAAGCTGAGAATGGAGCGTGGACGATCTCACCGACGTTGCCGGTACCGCAGGAGGGAGCGGGGACGCGATGGGAGCGGGCGTCAAGAACGCCGAATGCAGAACGCAGAATGCAGAATTGAGAATGATGAAAAATTAGCAGCTTTCTTCATTCTAAATTCTGCGTTCTGCATTCTGCGTCTACACGCTCAGATATTTCTCGATCGTCATCCCCGCCGCATCCTCGAATCTCTGCCCATACGATTTGATGGCCCCCGACGGCTCGTCGAGGAAGATTCGTTCCACGCGAAAAAGCGGCACGAACATGGTGATCAGATCGAGATTCGGTTCGTCCTCGTGCGCGACCTGGCGGATCCAGTCGTCAAACGAATCAAGATTGATGCCGCGCAGCGTCATGCCCGCGGGCGAGAGTGATGTCAGCATGCCGAAGAATTTCTCTTTCGGATTCACCAGGTTGACGATGATCAGCGCGCAGGGTTCGAAGCCTTCGATCATTCGCGTTTCTCGCTCAACTCGATCAGCACGCCGTTTCCTGCGGCGGGATGGAGAAACGCGACGCGGCATCCGTGCGCGCCGGGGACCGGCGCCTCGTTGATCAACCGGAAGCCCTGTTGCTTCAATCGCTCCAACGCTTCCTCGAGATTGCTCACACGGAAACAGATGTGGTGGATCCCTTCGCCGCGCTTCTCGATGAACTTCGCCACCGGCGATTGCGGCGAGAGCGGCTCGAGCAACTCGAGGTTGGCATCACCGGCGGAAAGGAACGCCGTCTTCACGCCTTGCGTCTCGACCGTCTCGATATGCTGCACCGCCAATCCGAGCGCCGCGTAGACCCGCGCCGCGTCGATCGAGCGGACTGCAATGCCGATGTGATCGAGAACCGGTTTGCGCATCAGACTCCGCGCGCCTCCGCCCCCCAGATGTGTTTGTGCAACTGGGTTTGTAGCCGCGCCGGGAGGCGGTCGGCGAGCATCCATTCTGCCAGCGACTTCAAGTCCAACTCTCCCCAGACGGGCGAAAGGAGAACCGTCCATCGGTTCAGGTTCCGCTCGTCGAGCACTCTTCGAGTCCAATCGTAATCGGCGCGGCCGGCAATCACGAATTTGATTTCGTCACCCGGCTTCAAATGCCCGAGGTTTTCCCAACGGTTCTTTTCCACCTCGCCGGAGCCGGGGCATTTGATATCCAGGATGATCGTGGCACGGCGGTCGACGGGAGCGATGTCGATCGATCCCGAGGTCTCGATCAGCACCTCGAATCCGTCGTCGCAAAGGCGCTGGATCAGATCGAGCGATTCGCTCTGCGCCAGCGGCTCGCCGCCGGTCATTTCGACGAGATGGCATCCGTAGCCCTTGACTCGCGAAACGATATCGTCGATCGACATCCGTTCGCCGCCGGTAAAAGTGTATTCCGAGTCGCACCAGCGGCAGCGCAGATTGCAGCCCGCGAGGCGCACGAATGCGCACGGGCGGCCGGCGTGGGAAGACTCGCCCTGGATGCTGTGGAAGATCTCGGTGACGCGCAGCATGTCTTGAACGATGAACGATGAACGATGAACGATGAATTTCGGGGGTGGTGTTCATCGCTCATCGTTCATCGTTCATCGTTCGACATACCGCGTCGGATCCGCCACCCCCGCCTCGCGAAACCCCCGTTTCCGCAACAAACACGAATCGCAGTGCCCGCACGCCCGCCCCTCCCCATCGGGGTCGTAGCAGGAATGCGTCAGCGAGTAATCGACGCCGAGTTGCACGCCTATCCGGATGATCTCCGCCTTGGTCATGGTGATCAGCGGGGTGATGATGCGCGGCTCGCGGCGTTCGGTTCCACTCCGCGTGCCGCGGTCAATCACCGTCTGGAAGGCCTCCACGAATTCGGACCGGCAGTCGGGATACCCGCTGTAGTCGAGGGCGTTGACGCCGAGCCAGATCTCGCCCGCGCCACGCGCCTCGGCCAGTCCCAGGGCCAGCGCCAGAAAAATCGTGTTCCGCGCCGGCACGTAGGTAACCGGAATGCCGGGCGCCCCGACCGCGTCCTTTGGCACGCCTATGTCCGCGGTGAGCGCGCTTCCGCCGAACAGGCGCAGATCGAGCGGATAAATGACATGCTCCGCCACGCCGACCGCCTTCACCACCCGCTGCGCGGCCGCCAACTCGATCTCATGCCGCTGGCCATAGGCGAACGAGAGCGCGATGCACGTGCGTTCCTCGCTCTTGGCCATCGCCAGAACGGTCGTCGAGTCGAGCCCGCCGGAAAGCAAAATGACGGCTTTCATCGCTGCGGTATGCTACCCCGCCATGTCCGAATTCAGCGTGTACGAGATCCTGAATCGCAAGCGGCGGGGCGAGGCGCTCGAGCCGCGGGAGATCGAGATCTTCATGGATCGCTACACGCGCGGCGAGATTCCCGACTACCAGATGTCCGCGCTGCTGATGGCCGTGGCCATCAACGGCATGACCGCCGCGGAGATGGCCACGCTGACGCAGGCGATGCTGCGCTCGGGCGAGCAGTGGCACCTGCGCGACCAGTACGACTTCATCGCCGACAAGCACTCCACCGGCGGCGTGGGCGACAAAGTCTCACTGGTGCTCTCGCCGTGGGTCGCCGCCTGCGGCATCAGGATCGGCATGCTCTCCGGCCGCGGCCTTGGGCATACCGGCGGCACGCTCGACAAACTCGAAGCGATCCCGCACTTCAACGCGCGCCTCACGCGCAAGGAATTCGAGCGCTGCATCGCCGACGTCGGATGCGTGATTTCGACCTCAACCGACGGGATCGCTCCGGCGGACAAGAAAACTTACGCGCTGCGCGACGTCACCGGCACCGTCGAATCGCTTCCGCTCATTACCGCGTCGATCATGTCGAAAAAGCTGGCCATGGGCGCCTCGGCGCTGATCCTCGACGTGAAGACCGGCAGCGGCGCATTCATGCGCAAGTACCAGGACTCCGTTGCGCTGGCGAAGAGCCTCATCGCCGCGGCCGCCGGCTCCGGCACGCGCGTCGAGGCGCTGATCACCGACATGGATCGCCCGCTCGGCGTCGCCGCCGGCAATGCGAATGAAGTCGCCGAGACCCTCGACGTGCTCCAGGGCAAGGGTCCGGTGGATGTTGAAGAGGTGACGCGCGAACAGGGCATTCGCCTGCTGGTGATGTCCGGCAAGTACGACGAGAACACCGCGCGCACGGCACTCGATGACGCGCTCCGCTCCGGGCGCGCGCTCGAGCGCGCGCAGAAGTGGATCGCCGCGCAGGGGGGCGACCCGTCGCACCTTCCGCAGCCGCGCCAGGTGGTCGAGGTGAAGTCCCCGCGGAGCGGATTCATTGCCGCAATCGACACCTACCAGGCCGGCATGTTCGTTGTCGATCTCGGCGCGGGACGCAAGAAGGCCGACGACGTCATCGATTACGCCGCGGGCGTGATGTTCGACCGCAGGACCGGCGATCAGGTCCGTGCCGGCGAAGTCATCGCCCGAATCCAGCTCGGAGGCGCGACCGGCGATGACGCCGATCTGCGCAAGCGGTTCCTCGGATTCGTACAGTTCGGCGACCGCCCGCCGGACGCACGGCGGCTGGTGCACGAGCACCTGCGTTGAAATTCGCGCCGGTCGATCGTCATCCCGGCAGAACGATGAACGATGAAGGATGAACGATGAACACGCTCCGCGATAGAACGAAGGCGTTTGCTTTACGCGTGATTCGCGTCTACATGGCATTGCCGAAAACAGAACTGGCGCGAATTCTCGGGCGACAGGTCGTTCGTTCCGGCACGTCGACGGGAGCGCATTGTCGCGAGGCGTTCCGCGCACGATCTGACGCGGAGCTGGTCAGCAAACTGGAAACTGCGCTTCAGGAACTCGATGAAACGATCTACTGGCTGGAGTTGCTGACGGAGAGTGGCGTGGTGCGCGCACGCCGGCTCCAGGCGCTGATCGTAGAGGCTAACGAACTGATCGCAATCATCGTGACCTCCGTCAGAACGGTCAAGCGGCGCCGACGTTGACTGTTCATCGTTCATCCTTCATCGTTCATCGTTGATGAAGCGCGTGATTGTCCTCGTCTGCGACTCCCTCGGCGTCGGGGAACTTCCCGATGCCAAGGATTTCGGCGACCAAGGGTCGAACACGCTCGGGCACGTCCTGGAGAAAGAGCATCCGCGGCTGCCGAACCTCGCGCGACTGGGGTTGTTGCACACTCTCCCGCGGCCGGCGAGCGGCGAGACGCCCCAGGGGGCCTTCGGCCGGATGGCCGAGGTGAGCGCGGGGAAGGACACTGTCACCGGGCATTGGGAGATGATGGGACTGATCGTCAAGGACCCCTTCCGCACGTATCCGCACGGGTTCCCAGCCGAAGTGATCCAGGAGTACGAGCGGCGGATCGGGCGGAAAACGCTCGGCAACAAACCCGCCTCCGGGACGGTGATCCTCGACGAGCTCGGCGAAGAGCACATGCGGACCGGATCGCCGATCGTCTACACCTCGGCCGATTCCGTCTTCCAGGTCGCGGCGCACGAAGAAATCATTCCGGTCGAAGAGCTCTGGAGGATCTGCGCCATCGCCCGCGAGCTGATGCGGGGCGCGCACAACGTCGGCCGCATCATCGCCCGCCCATTCGTCGGCAGCGGGCGCGGGCATTTCAAGCGCACGGCGAATCGAAAGGATTTTTCAGTGCGCCCCACCGGCGAAACGGTCGTCGAGCGGGCCCACAAGTCGGGCAGGCAGGTCGTCGCGCTTGGAAAGATCGCCGACATCTTCGATCGCGTGGGCATCGATCGCGAGGTCCGCACGGAATCGAACTCCGACGGCATGCGCAAGACTCTCGATCTGGTGAAGGGATCGGATGCAGCATTCATCTTTACCAACCTCGTCGACTTCGATTCGAAATACGGACACCGCAACGACGCTCCCGGGTACGCGCGGGCCCTGGAGAGCTTCGACGAGGAGCTTGTCGCACTTCTCTCCGCACTGCGGAAGGACGATCTGCTTTTCATCACCGCCGATCATGGCTGCGATCCGACCGATCTCTCGACCGATCACACCCGCGAATACGTTCCGCTGCTCGTCGCCGGCCCGTCCGTCACGCGCGAGCGGCCTCTCGGTACCAGGACCACCTTCGCCGACCTGGGGATGACGATTTGCGACTACCTGAGCATTCCGCCGGATGGCTTTCCCGGCCGCAGCGCTCTTCCGGAGGTATATCAATGATTACTATAGTTTGCGCCGTGCTCCTCGCCGCGGTGGAGATTCCGGTCGCCCGCGTCGCGGAGGACGCCAGAGCGATCGAGCGCGTCGCGGCGGCGAGCAAGCACGACATGCCGAACGACCTGCTGCGCCGCATGCTCAACGAGGATATCGAGCTGCTGCGCGGCCGGCACAGCGACGGAACGTACGACTACGCGGGTTACGAGCGGTTCGAGTCGGGACGTGTGTCGAGTTCCCATTCCGTGCAGGCGCACGACCAGACGGCGGAGATCCGCGGCTCATTCGTCTATCGGCTTCTGATCCATGTGCCCTCGCGCCGGCTCGTTTTCGCGCACAACCGCAAAATCTACGTCGACCGCGTCGAGCTCGAGTACCTTCCGCTGCGCGGGAACACCGCGAAAACGGAGAAGGTGAAGGTCGACGCGTGGATCAACCCCGGTGAGACGCGCACGGTCGACTTCCAGGAGATCGCCCGCCAGGCAACGGTGCGCGTCTTTGGGCACGCGGATGAAAAGAGCGGTTATGGAAACCTCGCGCTCTCCCTGCTACAGGGCCGCGTCTTCGACAATCCCGACAGTCCGTACGCCGATGCCGTCGCCAGCGCCAAGGCCATTCTCCGCGCGCTGGACCACGATGACGTGCCGTCGATGCGCGCCATGGCCACGCGAATGGCGAACGACGTGCAGCCGAATTTAGCGCCGGCGGCCCCGCCAGCGACCGCCGCCGAGGGCGGCGGCGATGCAGCGGCCGTTTACTCCGAACTGCTGGTTATTCAGGACCTTCTCAACGGGACGGAAGCTGAGCGCCGTCAGGCAGTTGAACGGCTTCACCAGCTCATTCAGAAGGTCCGGCCGCAAGCGCACTGAGCCGTGACAGCCGTCACGGCAATTCGCTCAATTCTGAGCCTGCCTAACGCAAGTCAAGTTTGACGCAATCCGGTCGCCGACGTACAATTTCGCTCCCTTCTGTATTTCCGTCAGCATCCGAAAGGAGCCTTCATTGTCGTCAACAAAACTGGGATTCAAGGTCGGCGAAAAACTCGTTTACCCGAACCACGGGGTCACCGTCGTGGAGCAGATCGGCGAGTCTCCGATCTTCGATGAGGGTGATGTGTACTACCACCTGCGATTGCTGGGGAACAACTCGCGGCTGATGGTTCCGACGCAGAACACGGCTCGCGTCGGCCTGCGGCGCCTCTACCAGCAGAAGGAAATCCGAAGCCTGTTCAGCCTCCTCGAACAGCGAGTAGCCAAGAGCCACACCGATTGGAAAGGGCGCTACCGGGAAAATCTGGAAAAGATGAAAACAGGGCGCCTCGAGGATGTTGCAGAGGTTCTGAAGAATCTCAACGAGGTCTCGAAGAAGAAGAGCCTCTCCTTCCGCGAAAAGAAGATGTACGACCGGGCGAAGTATCTGCTGGTCTCCGAAGTGGCCATCGTCAAGGGCATTCCGGAGCTGGAAGCGGAGAATCTGATCCAGAAGTCGCTGGAGAAATCGCTGGTCGGCGCGGGACACTGAGAATTTCAGGCGTTAGGTGTTGGGCCTCAGGCGTTAGGTGTCCTCCTAACGCCCAGCGCCTGACACCTAGGGAAGCTCTGCACAACCGCTTCGTGTAGCGGCGGGCGCCCTCGCCCGCCGGGCCGGCTTCGTGTAGCGGCGGGCGCCCTCGCCCGCCGGGCCGGCGGGGACGCCGGCCCCTACACCCGAAGGCCTGCACTTGTGCAGAGGTTCCCTAGCGCCTTTCCCGTGCTACCGTTCCCTCGTGAGTGCCCGTCTTCCCGAGTGGATTCGCGACAAGCGCATCAACCTGGCGGAGCTGCACGACATCAAGTCGCTGCTGCGCGCAAAATCGCTGCACTCCGTCTGCGAGTCGCTGGCCTGTCCGAATCGTTCCGAATGCTTCTCCCGCGGCACCGCCACGTTCATGATCCTCGGCGACGTCTGCACGCGGTCGTGCGGTTTCTGCAACGTGACTACCGGCCGGCCGTACGCTCCGCCGTCGCCGGGTGAACCGCGCGCGGTCGCGGAGGCCGCGCGAGCGATGGGCCTCCGGCATGTGGTGATCACTTCGGTCACGCGCGACGACATCCCCGACGGCGGCGCGCCGCAGTTCGCTCAGACCATCCACGCGTTGCGCGACCTCCTTCCCGACGCCGCGGTGGAGGTCCTCACGCCCGACTTTCGCGGCAATGCCGATTCGATCCGCACCGTCGTCGACGCAAAGCCAGATTATTTCAACCACAACGTGGAGACCGTTCCGCGCCTCTACGACTTCGTGCGCCCCGGATCGCGATTCGAGCGCTCGCTCTCGGTTCTGCGCACCGTGAAACGTCTCGATGCGGCGGTGGTCACAAAATCAGGGTTCATGCTCGGATTGGGCGAGCGGCGGCAGGAAGTGCTCGAGGTGATGCATCGGCTGCGGGAGAGCGGATGCGAGATTCTGACCATCGGCCAATACCTGCAGCCGAAGCGCGAGAAACTCGATGTGGTCGAATACATCCATCCCGCGGTCTTCGACGATTACCGCGGCCTCGGCGAGAAACTCGGATTCCGCGCCGTCTTTTCCGGCCCGTTCGTGCGGAGCTCGTACATGGCGGATGTGGTGAGCGCGTCATCACGAGCATGACCGAGACTCCATTCTTCACGACCTATCTCCCCACCTTCCTCGACTATCTGGCCATCGAGAAGGGACTGGCGAAAAACTCTCTCGCGGCGTATCGCACGGACCTTCGGAAATTCGGAGCCTGGCTCGAGGAAAAGTCGATCGAGATCGAATCGCTCCAGAGAACGGACATCGTCCGCTATTTCCAGTCGCTCCGCGTCGCCGGCATCTCGGCGCGCTCCGTGGCGCGGGCGCTGGCGGCGATCCGCGGCCTCTTCCGCTTTCTCGTCGCTGAGCGACACCTGCGGCATGACCCGACGGAGAACATCGACAACCCGAAGCTGTGGACGACGCTGCCGAAGTCGCTGCAGCCGTCGGAAGTGGAGGCGCTGCTCCGCGCGCCCGACACCGCGACACCCGAGGGGCTGCGCGACGCGGCGATGCTCGAGCTGCTCTACGCGACCGGCTTGCGCGTCTCGGAGCTGATCCGCGTCAAGCTCGAAGACGTGGAACTCGACGCGGGATTCCTGCGCACCATGGGGAAAGGATCGAAGGAACGGATCGTCCCGTTCGGCGAAAGCGCGCGCACGGCGATGGTCGCCTGGATCGAGCGCGGCCGGCCGTCATTCGTGAAGCGCGCCGATCTGTATCTGTTCCTTTCCACGCGCGGCACCGCGATGTCGCGGCAGTCGTTCTGGATGAAGATCGTCCGCTATGCGCGCCAGGCAGGGATCGCATCGCATATTTCGCCGCACGTGCTGCGGCATTCGTTCGCCACGCACCTGCTGGAGAACGGCGCCGATCTGCGCTCCGTGCAGTTGATGCTCGGCCACTCCGATATCTCCACGACGCAGATCTATACGCACGTTTCGAGGGCTCGATTGCAGAAGATTTACGATCAATTTCACCCCAGGGCATGAGAGTGCTTGTCACCCCGAGCGGGAGCGAGGGGCCTGGAGGGGCGGAAGGCATGAGAAATCAGACCGATGCATCGCGCCGCCCCTCCAGGCCCCTCGCTGACGCTCGGGGTGACGGCGGCGGGCATAATCGGTTGACAGTTACCGGTTGTCGGTTATCGATCCTATGAAACGAATGGCCGTGCTCGCTGTTCTTATGCTCACCACACTCCCGGCGAGCGCGAGCATTGCCCTGTTCACCGACGGGCGGTCGATGAAGGTCGCCGGATATAAGCTGGTCGACGACAACGCCATCCAGCTCACGTTCAAGAACGGCGGCGCCATGACCATCCCGCTGTC
This sequence comes from Thermoanaerobaculia bacterium, assembly GCA_041483175.1. Classification (GTDB taxonomy): domain Bacteria; phylum Acidobacteriota; class Thermoanaerobaculia; order Gp7-AA8; family Gp7-AA8; genus Gp7-AA10. Next base: position 24,654 of record JBGPFD010000008.1, read on the forward strand.
ACGCGTCGAACGCATCGTCGATGACGAAGTGGTGGAGATCGAGAAGGCGCCGGAAGTGAAGAAGATGATCGAGGAGGGGGCGTTCCCGAAGCGCTCCTGGCATTACGACGCCGCGCGCGGGCCGATCTTTCGCTCGAAGTACGACAAGATGATCGTCGAGGCGGCGAAGAAATTCGATGTCGACGCCGCGCTGATCTCCGCGCTCATCAAGGCCGAATCCGACTTCAATCCCCGCGAGATCTCCAACAAGGGAGCGCGCGGACTGATGCAGCTCATGCCGTCGACCGCCGAGCGGTTCGGCGTCGTCGATTCCTTCAACGCCCGGGCGAACATCAGCGGCGGCGTGCGCTATCTCCGCTGGCTGCTCAATACGTTCGCCGAGAATGCCGATCTGGCGCTCGCCGCCTACAACGCGGGCGAGGGAAACGTCTGGAAGTACAACGGCGTGCCGCCGTTCCGCGAGACGCTCGGCTACGTCAAGCGCATCTCGGGCTTCGTCCGCACCGCGTTCGCGACGACGGGCGAGGACGCCCGCCGCTACACCGCGGCCGCTTCGGCAGGCTCCCTGACCGGCGCGAGCGCCGGGCGGAACTGAGCCCGGTTTTCTCCGAGCCTCCTGCGGTGTCTCACGATGCGGGAGGATTTATGAAGAGGATTCTGGTTGCCACTCTCATGCTCGCCTGCGGAACGGCCGCGGCTTCCACTGGCGGCGGTTTCGGATTGGCCGTCCTCGTCGATGATGAGGCTCGCCCCGAGTATGCCGCGCGGGGCAACGTCTACGTCGAGGCGATCCGCGGGCTAAACTACTCGCTTCGCCTGAGTAATCCGACACCCTACCGCGTCGCGGTCGCACTCTCCGTCGATGGGCTGAACACGATCAACGCAAGACATACTGACCCCTTGAACGCGGCGAAGTGGATTCTGGAGCCGTACGACTCCATGGTCATCTCGGGCTGGCAGGTGAACAACCGCAATGCCCGCCGCTTCTTCTTCACTGGGGAGAAAAACTCCTACGGGGCCGCGCTGGGACAGATTGAGAACCTCGGCGTGATCGAGGCGGTGTTCTATCGCCAGCGTCAGAGGAACGTGAGCGTCTTCTCGCCGCGCGCGCAGGAGAGCAGCAAGCAGGCCGCACCTTCGGCGGCCGGAGCGGCTCCGTCGGACGACTACGCCGGCACCGGAATGGGAGGGCGCACGAGACACGACGTGGAGCTCGTCGACATCGAGCTGGAAAAGAATCCGGCGGCCACGGTGAGGATCCGTTACGAGTTCCGTTCGCAGCTCGTGAGCCTCGGCGTGTTGCCGCCGCTCGAATCGCCGCTTGACCGCCGCGAGCGCGCTCGCGGGTTCGGAAACTACTGTCCCGAGCCGAGGTGAACGACCGTCATCCTGGGGTCGTCTTCGCCGAATCACACCGCGGCGGCTTCGGCGGGCTCGCTGACCGGCGCGAGCGCCGAGCGGAATTGATCGAAGCGGAGGATCATCACCGTCCGGTCGTCGATCCGGGAAGTTGGGCCGCACTTGCGAATATGTCAGAACTGACATATATGTCGTACGTGAGTGCCGAGCAAGCCGCTTGTCTGGTTGCATGGCGAAGTGAAAAGTCCGCCGTTCTCGGCTCAAGCGCGTGTTGAGGCTGGCTATTTGTTGCGCATGCTACAGGAAGGTGAACGTCTGTCGATGCCGGAGTCGCGGCCGATGCCAGCGGTTGGAGGAAACTGCCACGAACTGCGCGTGACGGATGGAAATATGAACTGGCGCATTGTTTACGGAGTGGCTGGTGATGCAGTGGTCGTTCTCGAAGTATTCGAGAAAAAGACTCGGGCAACCCCGAAGCATGTGATCGAGACGGCGAAACGACGCTGGAAGATCTACCTGCGAGATGCCGAGGAGGAGTAATGCGAGCGGCGAGGCGAAAGAAACTTGAAGATGCGGGCTGGCGAGTTGCAGACGCCAAGGACTTCCTGAAACTTTCGGATGCCGAGACGCAGTTTGTCGAGGTTAAGCTCGCGCTCGCGCGACTCCTTCGAAAATTGCGGACAGGTCGACGGTTGACGCAGATGGAACTCGCTGAGCGACTCGGTTCCAGCCAATCGAGGGTTGCAAAGCTCGAAGCCGGAGATCCGACCGTGAGTGTTGACCTGCTTGTCCGATCCGCTTTGGCCGCTGGAGCAACAAAGAAGGACCTGGCGGAAGCCTTGTCTTCAAGACGTCGTTAGTGTCGGCCTAACGTATCACCCGCTGAGCCGGCACGGCGCCGCCGTGCGCCAGCGGGACTGACACATGCTAGCTCCGAAGCGCGAGGCGCGGAAGCGAAGAGCTGGACGGCCCAGAATACTTGTACACGTTTCGGTGTACACTAGGTTGCGGTGAAGCGACGTGCTCTCGAGAAGCGGCTTGCCGAGTGTGGCTGGCGCTTTTTGAGAGCCGGTGGTCGCCACGATGTGTGGACCGACGGCGAACGTGAGGAGGCTGTTCCGCGGCACCGCGACATCAATGAAAGGCTGGCGCACGCGATCTTGCGCCGCGCCTGCGGGGAGAGAACATGAGATTTGAAGGACACCTGACACGTGAAGGACGCTTCTGGTTGGCTGAGATTCCTCTGCTCGAGGCGATGACCCAGGGCAGGACCCGAGCTGAGGCGCTGGAGATGATTACCGACTGGCTCGAGACCATGGTGGACCGGAAGGGTTTTCGGGCTCGGGTTTTCCCGACCGGGAAGAACTCGTTCGAAGTGAGCGGAAGCAACGCTGCGGCCATGACCGCTCTTCTCCTACGCAGGCGACGTGAGGCCAGTGGTTCTTCGTTGCGCGAAGTAGCTACGCGGCTCGGGGCATCTTCGCGGAATGCTTATGCCCGGTATGAGCGAGGTGAGGCAGTTCCGACGCTCGACAAGCTCGACGCCCTGCTCAAGGCCGCATCACCTGAAGGCGACTTCGTGATCCGCGAGGCCTCGCTGACCTCTCGTCAATAGACACGCGAGGTTTCGTCCGCCTAACCTTTCGCTCAGCCGCGAGCGGCCTCCACATGCCAGCGTACCTGACTCGTGGGAGCTTGCAAAGCGCGAGGGGCTTCAGCCCCGGGCCAGCGGACGGCCGCTCGACGGCTGCAGCGAAAAGTTAGCCGGCGCCTGCGGCGCAACTCTGGTTCGCCCCCGCTCACGGGTGTGACCTGAGCTCGATCGCGACGTCTTGGCCAGCCTGCAACTCCCGAGTGCTATCACCGAGGCTCAACATGCTGCAGGGGCCATCCGTCTTGAACACGGACTGCACTTCGATGACTCGGTTTTGCTCGCGACTGATACGAAGGACGTTCCGTGCGCATGCTGCATCATCTGGCTTAGTCACGATTTCATGCTCATCCCAGCGTTCGATCTGAAGGACGTTCAGATCAGCGCCGAGCATTCCGTTGAAAACAAAGGCGGTGCCCTCGATACACTGGCCCTCGTCTTTCGAACACTGCACGATGGCTGTATTGACGTCGACCGCTCTCTTCGGGCTAACGGTCACCCATGTGCCCTCAGCACGGAAGTACCCGTTGGTCCAGTACTTTTTGGAGAAGGTCTTCACCGGCCACAACGCCGTGATCGTGGCGATTGGGCCGAAGTATTTCTTCGCGCCTAAGGGCTGAGGCTGTGGTGATTCCGGGCGTTTCGCGAGTTGCGGAGCCGCTGCGGCCGCACGTTCGATGAGTGGCTCGCGATTGCATCCCAAGAATGAGATCGCCAAAGCGAAGAATAGCGTACTGGCCAGCCTCATCGCTTGCATTCTAGCCGCCACTTCACGGTTCGTCATGTCGGTTCACGTCGATGCCAAAGCGTAGCAGGATGTGATGGGGGCTTTTTGATGTCTTTCGTAAGATGCGCACAAGCTCAGGGATCTCTGCGCGAAAGACGTGATCATGCTTCTCATGCGAACAGAAATATATGGCTGCAAGCCGCTTCGCGTGAAAACCTGGTGTGAAGATGAAGCTATGAATTACCTGATTGCAAACGAAAGCCAGGGGCCATTTCCGTTGAACAGGTTTTGCAAGATCGTAGTGTTCTCGGATGTCTTGCCACGATCCGTGATACATGGGATTGCCGCGTGATGGATACGCGGTGAGCGCAATGTGTTCATCTTTCAGGCTTCGATCCACCCACTTGCTCTCGATTAACTTCCGGGCAGAGTAGAAGCCAAGCATAACGAGCTTCTCGAGTGAAGCATACGAGCCTTGACGCCAGGAGCGCTGGTTGGCCCTGCGTTCCAAATCGTCGGCGATTCGGGCGAGATCACGTTTCCATGATTCCGGCTCGTTGATCATAACGTCACTGAAAAGACAGATGTTACGCGTCAGATCGTCGGAATGGGGTTCGGCAAAGCGAAACCGCGTCCGCCCAACGACTTTGCCGCTGAGCCGCGCGACGCCTCCACGCGCCAACGGCAACGCACCATCACTTTACCGCAGAACGAGGCGCGGAAGCGCCGAGCCACCATACGGCGCCGCGACGGCTCCTGCGGCTTGTTGGACGGCGGCCTACAGAGTAGCCAAAATCCTTTCGTACTCTGCGTGTGAGCCGATCCAGCCCCACAGAATGCCATCGTCGAGCTGCTTGCCGAGAGCGCGGTAGTTGCGGCCGATGCGAACAGACCAGTAACCGCGAGCTTTCTTGAAGTGGAGCGATGGATGACGCGGGTTTGCCTTTAGCAACTCGTAGTTTTCTCGGGCGAGTTTCTGAATTTCAGGCGGCAATACGTTGAAACGCGCCCAGAAATCAGGGCTGGTCAAGTGCTTCAAATTTCGCGGCTCTTGCCGGCACGATGGTCGGCGACGGACTTCTCGAAAAGCCTGTCGAGCTTGCCGGAGTCGGCGTCTCGCTCGATCTCACGATCCCACTCTTCGGCGTCGTGTTCGAGCAGCCAGTCACGGAGCTGCGCCAGCTCCTGGGGCGAGAGCTTCTTGATCTGCTCTTCCAGAGCTTCGAGCATCGTCATTCCAGCACCGGAACGATTCTACCGGAATCAAAATTGCCGTCCGTCCAACGGTTCGGCCGTTCAGCCGCGCGGCGCCTTCGCGCGCCGAAGCCGGCGCGCTGCTAGTTTACGCTGAATGAGGCGCGGAAGCGCCGAAGCCAGCGGTCGGTGCCGCGTCGGCTGCTACGGCGAGTTAGGCGCCGTGGTTAGAATAAACGCCTAGTCGTAAACGCTGTATCGCGGGTCGGCAGACTTGCACTTGCTACACTGGACGAGTGGGTGCGTGCACTTCGGACATTTCGCAAGAGTTCGTGAGATGGCCTTTTCGGCCGGTATTGCATCGCCGTGTCGGTCGAGAAGAGGACAGTTCGGACGATGAAATGTTCTACCGTCCGAAGAGAGAAAGACCGACCGGTAATCTAGCCTCGCGGTGCCCCAGAACTCGCCCCTCTTCCGCGCTTCGATCGAAGGTACCGCGGCGATGGCAGCCTCGCGCCGGCGGGACTCGTTCACGTACGCGTTCGCACCCGCAGTAATGCTTGAACGTATCGCAACGAGAACGGTGACGACCAGGATGACAAGCACAACAAAAATCGCAGCGAAGCGCTTTTGTGCGCTCGAAGCGGCGTGATCGCGACGGTTGATCACCCACAGAATCGCGAGCACCACAGCCGTCGCGAATGCAGCAGCACTGACGATGAACAGCAGCGGGAATGCGGCGCCGCCGAAAGCGAACAACACGGCAAGGAGAGCGAAAGCGACGATCGTCCGGCCGGACGCGGCGGCCGTATGCGTTGGTTTCCCGGCCGTAGAGGCCCGGACGTCACGGCCGCAAAAGCGGCACACGACGGCAGCGTCTTGGATCTGCTCTGCGCAAAATTGACAAGTTTTCATCGTTGCACCGATCGCAGTTTACGTGCGTCTAACTCTGTACTTCGACGCCAATCTTATCCGAAGATTCGGCATTGCTTGGCTTCGTAGCGCGGCGGCGTAGAAAGGTAAAAGTGACAACTCGCGGCAAAACCGGCGGTCGCGGCAGGACGCTTGCGGCGCGTATCGCGTTATTCACTGCACGTAGATGGCGTGCCGCCGATCACGCCAACGCGGCCGCTTCGGCAGGCTCACTGGCCGGCGCGAGCGCCGTGCGGAATTGATCGAAGCGAAGGATCATCACCGTCCGGTCGTCGTCGGCAGGACGGCTGCCGGAATGCCTGGCCACCGCCGCGAGGATCGCATCGCGAATCTCGTTCGGCGCGCGGTCGGGCGTGTCCCGCAGCAGCGACTCGAGCTGGTCGAATCCGAACGGCTCTCCCCGCTCGTCCTGCGCCTCGATGATGCCGTCGGAAAGATAGACGATGGTGTCTCCTTCCTGCAGATCGACCTCCACCGTGCGCGTGTGAATCTCGGCGCGCACGCCGAGCGGTAGTGACGGCAGCTCGATGCTGATCGGCGATTGCCCTTCGCGCAGCAGATACGGATAGATGTGGCCGGCGTTGGTGTGGCGAATGGCGCCGCGGCTGAGATCGAAGATCGTGAAGCCGAGGGTCATGAAGGCGCGCCGCTCCGTAGAGCGGTAGACCAGTCGGTTCAGGCGCTCGAAGAGCGAGACCTCGTCGGCCCCCTCTTCGACCAGGGTGGTGATCGCCGCCTTGACCATGGCCATCACCAGCCCGGTGGAGAGGCCGTGGCCGGAAACGTCGCCGATGGCCACGGCCAGGTGCGACTTGTCGAGATTGAAGACATCGTAGTAGTCGCCACCGATCGAGGCGGTGGGCTCGAAATGCGCGGAGAAAGATACGCCGCGGAACTGCGGCCCTTCCTTCGGCAACATGTTCCGCTGGATCGACGCGGCGATGGCGATCTCGCTCTGCAGCCGCTCCTTCTCCCCCACGTTCGCCAGCAGCGTGGCGATCGACTCGGTCATCCGATCGAACGACTGTGCCATCTCGCCGAGCTGGTTGTGCGGCTTCATCCCGATGCGGTAGCTGAAGTCGCCGCGCTCCACCGCCTTGGTCCCCTTTTCAATGCGATTCACCGCGCGAGTGATCGAGTAGATGAGAACCGCGGCGAAAAGCGCCGCCATCATGTAGAGGAACAGCAGCGTCAGGCTGATGCCGGCGATGATGTTCACCAGGATGCGGATATAGCGATCCGATCCGGCACCGAAATAAAACTGAAAAAGCGACGACACCGGATTGATGATCAACGTGAAGAGCTGATGCGTGTCGTTGCTCTGGCCGCTCTCCCACTCGTCGAGCGAGGTGAGGTCGCCCCAGATGATCTTCCGCCCGACGGAGCGAAGCATCAGCGATTCCATGTCGGGGCTGCCCTCGTTTATATCGATGTCCTGCGAGCCGACTTTCGCGCCGACTTCTCCCGGATTGCGCTTGCGAGTCGTCTCGCGGCCGAGGCGGATGATCATCCCCGCACGGTCCTGAAGCTGCTGGATCCACGCTTTGTCGATCGGCTGCACGAAGACCACCGTCCGCGGCGCCTCTCCCGCGCGCGGGAACTGCCGCGAGGCAACGAGCAGCGGATCGCCATCGCGCCACACCATCCCGCTGAACGTCGTCTTCTTCAGCCACGACGGAAGCTTCTCCTCACTCGATGCCGCCGTGTCGTAGATTTCCAGCGATGGCAGCGCATCGTTCGGTTTCTTCCCCGTAAGCCCGTACTCGAGCGCTGACGACTCCATCTGCCCGAGGCTTGCCTGACGCTCGCCGCGAAGTGCCGCGTGGCTCATGACGCCCGCGATCATGTAGCTGATCGCCAGAAACAGAATCGCGAACAGGAAGAACGGCAGGAGTCCGATCAGCACGTAACTGAGGAACAGCCGGCGTCCGACACGCCAAAACAACGCCCGCAGCAGCCAGCGGATCGCGAGCGTGAACGCGTAGAGCGTGACCGCGATGAGGATCAGCCACGCCAGAAATTCGACGAAGTTGAAGGCGCTGGTCGGCAGGTTGCCGCGCCGCAGGGCGCGCTTCAGCAGCTCGTCGCCGATGACCACCGCCAGCGCGATGACCCACACCAGAAACAGCGGCCCTCCGTGGCTCGGCGGTGGCGGTTCCGGTTTTGAACGAATCGGAAGCATGAATGTGGTCTACTGGAGTGTAACGGTTCCGCGAAAACCCATGACGGTATACGGTGAATCTGGCGACCGGTTCCGCCCGCGGCCGCGTTCCGGTCGCCTGGCAATCCTCAGCGTTTGCCAATTCGTCATCGCCGC